>CAYUZK010000145.1:0-16239 GCA_964449625.1 uncultured Archangium sp. | reverse complement strand
TCGGCGTTCACCCTCATCGTCACCCAGCCCGAGGTGAAGGTGAGCCGCGCCCCCTGCGTGGCGGGCCCGTAGGGCAGCGTGAGCTCGACCCCGGCCTTGCCCGAGCGCTTCGTCCGCGCGAAGGGGCGCTCGCCGGGCGCGCGCCGCAGCGCCGCCGCGGGGAGGTACTTCGGGTTCAACCGGTACTGGCAGACGAAGGGCTCCGCCGCCGCGCGGGGCGGGGCCACGGGGCGCGGGGCCGCGCAGGCACTGAGCAGGAAGGCCCCGACGAAGAGGTGGTGACGCATGGGGCGCGTCCTACTCCACCCCGGGCCCGACTGTGCTTAAGGGAGCCCATGCTGTCCGCCCGCCCCCGCATCGAGCCCCGCCTCGTGCCCACCGCCGACTCGGTGGTGGTCAAGGAGCTCTACCTCTCGCTCCAGGGCGAGAGCGCGCACCAGGGCCGCCTGTGCGCCTTCGTGCGGCTGACGGGCTGCCACCTGCGCTGCAGCTACTGCGACTCGGAGTTCGCCTTCAAAGGGGGCGAGCGCCTGCGCACCGCCGACGTCATCTCGCGCGTGCGGGCCATGGGCGCGCCGATGGTCGAGGTGACCGGCGGCGAGCCGCTGCTCCAGCCGGGCGTGTACCCGCTGCTGCAGGGGCTGCTCGACGCGGGGCTCCAGGTGCTGCTCGAGACGAGCGGCGCCATCGACGTGCGGCACGTGCCCGACGCGGTGCACGCCATCGTCGACCTGAAGACGCCCTCGTCGGGCGAGGCCGACCGCAACGACCTGCGCAACTTCGAGTCGATGGACGCGCGCGACGAGCTCAAGTTCGTCATCGGCTCCCGCGAGGACTACGACTGGAGCCGCTCGATGCTGCGCGAGCACCGCCTCGCCGAGCGCCCCTTCGCGCTCCTCTTCTCCACCGTGTACGGGAAGCTGGAGCCCCGGGCCCTGGCGGAGTGGATCATCGCCGACCGGCTCCCGGTGCGCTTCCAGCTCCAGCAGCACAAGTACGTCTGGCCGCCCGACGCGCGCGGCGTCTGACGCGGCCCAGAGGCTCCGGGCGATGCTTCAGCGACGGGCGCGGGCGGTGCGCGCCGAGGCCCGGGCCGGCGCCGTCCGACGCGCCGCGGGGGCGGCCTTGCGCGCGGGCCGGGCGGCGGGCTTCGCCGGCAGCTTGCCCGCGAGCTTGCCCGCGAGCTTCGTCGGCAGCTTCACCACCGGCTTCGACGGGGCCACCTCGGGCGCGAGGTGCACGGCCGGCATCTGCGACACCGACACGCGCTGCTTCATGCGCTCGGTGCGCGCCACCAGCTCCATCTTCACCTGGTCGAAGTACTCGCGGCCGCCCGGCACCACCGAGTGCCCGTCGATGACCTCCGGGTGCGCCTGCACCACGATGGGCCAGGCCGGCGTGCGCGTGTCGAGCTGCTTGAGGCGCTGCGTCAGCAGGTACCGGAAGGTGGTGAGCGTCTCGAGCTCCGCCGCCTTGCCCGGCGCGAGGAGGATGGCCGCGAAGAGGCCCGGCTTGCCCGTCTCGTCCAGCCCCTGGAGCGTGAAGGCGTCGGCGATGCCGAAGCCCGGCACCATCGAGCGCGACTTGAGCTCCCGCGACAGCTCCTGCAGCTTCCCGTTCAGCCTGGTGTCTTCCAACATGGGCGCGCGGTGTACCTGATCTCCCTCCACCGAAGCGAGGGGGCCCCCCGCAAAAACTGCGCAGGCCATTGAATTTACTGGGGAACTTTCGACGCTCCGCGTCAGGGGCTGGGGGCCGCGCTGGCGCCCTCGGGGGCCTCGACCTCGTCCGTGCGCGCTGCCACCGGCTGCCGGAGCGCCATGAAGAGGATGCCGGGGAACACAGCCAGCATCAGCACCGTGGCGCCGAAGATGCCGAAGATGACCACCGTGGCGAGCGGCCGCTGCACCTCGCTGCCCGCGCCGGTGTTGATGGCCATGGGGAGGAAGCCCAGGGCCGCCACCGCCGCCGTCGTCAGCACCGCGCGGAGCGTGTGCGCGGCGCCGTGCGTCACCGCCTCGAAGATGGGCAGGCCCTCGAGCTGCAGCTTGCGCACGTCGGTCGTCATCACCACGCCGTTGAGCACCGCGACGCCGGCCAGGGCGATGAAGCCCACCGCCGCCGGGAGGCTGAAGTTCATGCCGCGCACCAGCAGACCGATGGCGCCGCCGATGAGGGCCAGCGGCACCAGCGTGAAGACGGCCCCGGCCACGCGCATCGAGCCGAAGGTCAGCACCAGCATGCCCATGATGATGGCCAGGGCGAGCGGCACCACGATGGCCAGGCGCTCCTGCGCGCGCTCGAGGTTCTCGAACTGCCCGCCCCAGGTCACGGTGTAGCCGGTGGCCAGCGGCACCTCGCGCTTCACCGTGGCCTGCGCCTCAGCCACCCACGAGGCCAGGTCGCGGCCGCGGAGGTTCACCTCGACGCGCACCGTGCGCTGGAAGTTCTCGCGGCGCACGGTCGCGGGGCCCTCCAGGTCCTCGAGCGTGCCCAGCTCCTTGAGGCTCACCAGCTCGCCGTCGTGCGTCTCGACGAAGAGGTCGCCCAGGCCCCGGCGCGTGTTCTCGGCCGGCGGAGAGAGGAGCGCCACGTCGTAGCGCTTGGCGCCTTCGTAGATGACGCCCACCTTCGCGCCCACGCGCGCGGCCTCCAGGGTGCGGAAGGTGTCCTCGAGCTCGACGCCGTAGCGCGCGAGCCGCTCGCGGTCTGGCGTGAAGACGAGGTTGGGCATGCCCAGGAGCCGCTCGATGCGCACGTCGCCGGTGCCATCGATCTTCCGCACCACCGCGCCCACGGCGTTCGACTTCTCGACCAGCACGTCGAGGTCGGGCCCGAAGATCTGAATGGCCACGTCGGCGCGGCTGCCCGAGATGAGCTCGTTGGTGCGGTCCTCGATGGGCTGCGACACCGAGACGAAGGTGCCCGCCACCTGGCTCTCGATGGCCGTCTTCACCTTCTCCGAGAGGTCGTCGAGGTCCGTCGCGGAGGTCCACTCCGTCTCGGGCTTGAGCCTCACGAACATGTCGGTGTTGTCGTTGCCCACCGGGTCGAAGGCCAGCTCCGCGCGGCCCGTGAAGGCCAGGGTCGTGATGACCTCGGGGAAGGTCTTGAGCACCTTCCCAGCGGCGTAGTCGAGGCGCCGGGCCTCCTCGAGGCCGATGCTCGGCGCGCGCCGAATGGTGACGACGATGTCGCCCTCCTGAATGCGCGGCACGAAGTCGGCGCCGCGCGAGAGCAGCGCCCACATCGACACCACCAGCGCCACCGTCATGATGCCCAGCAGCGGCCAGCGCAGCGCGATGAAGCGCGGCAGCCGCGCCTCGTACCAGCGCGTCAGCACGCCCAGCCACCGCGGGCCCGACGTCTTCGGCGGCGGCATGACGAGCGCCAGCACCCCGGGGAAGAACACCACCGAGTAGACGAGCGCCCCGAAGAGCGCCGACGCCATCACCGTGGCCATGGGCCGGAACATCTTGCCCTCCACGCCCTGCAGCGAGAGCAGCGGGAGGTACACGAGCATGATGATGGCCACCGAGAAGGCCACCGGGCGGGCCACCGGCGCCGCCGCGTCGATGAAGCCCTGCGCGAGGTCCTGCGACCTCTTGAACTGCTTGCCCGCCAGCGCCACCAGCACCGCCTCGAGCACCACGATGGGCCCGTCGACGAGGAAGCCGAAGTCGATGGCCCCCAGGCTCATCAGGTCGCCCGTCACCCCGAAGAGGTGCATGGCGAAGAGCGCGAAGGTCATCGACGCGGGGATGCCCAGCACCACCGCGATGGCGCCGCGGATGGTGCCCAGGAACACCGCCAGCACCAGCAGCACCACCAGGGCGCCCTCGATGAGGTTGCGAATGACGGTGCTCAGGGTGGCGCCCACGAAGTCGCTGCGGTCGTAGATGGTGTCGATGACCACGCCCGGCGGGAGCGACCGCTGGATCTCCTCGACCCGCTCCTTCACGCTCGCCGTCACGTCGCGGCTGTTGGCGCCCAGCAGCATCATCACCGTGCCCGTCACCACCTCCGCCTCGCCGTCGCGCGTGGTGACGCCGTAGCGGAGCGCCGAGCCCACGCGCACCTCCGCGAGCTGCTTGACCAGCACTGCATTGCCCGCGCCGCCGGTGCCCACCAGCACGTTGGCGATGTCCTCCTCGTTGACCAGGCGCCCGTTGCCCCGCACGAGGATGACCTCGCCCGCGCGCTCCACGTAGCCGGCGCCCACCGACGACGAGGCGCGCGAGAGCGCCGCCTGGAGCTGCGAGAGCGTCACCCCGAAGGCCTTGAGCTTCGCGGGGCTCGTCACCACCTGGTACTGCTTGAGCTCGCCGCCCATGGGGTTGACCTCGATGACCCCCGGCACGCTGCGGATGCGCGGGCCGATCTCCCAGTCGAGCATCGAGCGCAGCTGCATGGGCCCGTGGTTGCCCGTCTCGCTGCGCACCACGAAGATGTAGATCTCCCCCAGGCCCGTGGACACCGGCGCCAGCTGCGGCGGCGGCACGAAGGCCGGCAGGTCGGCCGTCACCTCGCGCAGGCGCTCGCTCACGAGCTGCCGCGCGAACCACACGTCCATGCCGTCTTCGAAGACGATGGTCACCGCCGAGAGCCCTGGGCGGCTCACGCTGCGCAGCTCGACCAGCCGGGGCAGGCCGTTGAAGGCCAGCTCCATCGGCGCGGTCACCATGCGCTCCACCTCGATGGGTGAGAGGCCGGGCGCCTCGGTCAACACCGTCACCTGCACGGTGCTCACGTCGGGGAGCGCGTCGACGGGCAGCCGCACCGCGGCGAACCCCCCGGCCGCGAGGAGCACGAGGAGCCCACCCAGCACCCCGCCGCGGTACGTGACCGAGAGACCGACGAGCTTGCTCAGCATGTCAGCGGAAGACCTCGGCCTTGAGCGCCAGCACGCCGCTCGTCACCACGGCCTCGCCGGCCTTGAGGCCGTCGAGCACGGCGTACGAGGTGGTGTCCTCCGCGCCCAGCTTGAGCGTGCGCGGCTCGACCGACGTCTCGGACACCCTCACGAAGACCGTGGGCGCGCCGTCGATGCGCGTCACGGCCTGCTTCGGCACCGTGAGGTGCGTGTCGCGCGGCCCCGAGGCGTGCAGGGTGCCGGTCACTGACTGGCCGACCCGCAGGGCGCCACCCTTGTTGTCGAGCTCCACGCGCACGTGCCCCGCGCGCGTCTCCCGGTCGAGGGACTCCGACACGTGCACCACCGGGCCCTTGAGCGTCGCGGTGCGCTCACCGGGCAGCTTGATGTCCACCGTGTCGCCCTCGCGCACCGCCGGCAGGTCGCGCTCGAAGACCGTGAACTCCACCCACACCCGCGAGAGGTCGGCCACCAGCATCACCGTGTCCGTCGGCTCCACCGTCTCGCCGCGGCGGGTCTTGAGCTCCACCACGCGGCCCGCCAGCGGGCTCCGCAGCTTGAGCACGCCCAGCTCGCCCCCCACCGTACCGCCGAGGGCCTCCACCGACTTCTCGGCCGCCACGCGCTCGGCCGCCAGGGCCTCGGCGTTGGCCAGGGCGAACTGCGCGTCGCGCTCGGCCGACACCTTCGCGTCGGCCAGCTTGCGCTCACGGTCGGCGTCGAGCCTGGCCACCTGCTCGCGCGCCCGCACCTTGAGCACCTCGGCCTGCGCCCGCCCCAGCTCCACGCTCTCGAGCTCGGCGACCACCTCGCCCACCGCCACGGCCTCGCCCTCGACCTTCGAGAGCGTACGCAGGCGCCCTTGAATGCGCGCGCCCAGGGCCGCCACCCGCCGCGCGTCCCAGGTCACCGAGCCGGTGACGTAGAGGCTGGGCGTCAGCTCCGCCTCGCTGGCGGCGGTGAAGGTGATCTTCTCGCGCGAGGCGAAGGCCGCGGGGAAGTGAATGTAGCCGCCCTCGAACCACGGCGTGACGCGCTCCACGGGCTCGGCGCTGTCAGCCGGCGCGCCCGAGCGCATCGACAGGAGCACCCCGCCCACGACCACGGCGAGGCCCACGGCGATCAGGAGGCCGCGCCAGGTGCGCTGCCGAATGGGAACGTTGGTCATGGGTTGAGTCCTCCTGAGACTCGCTGCAGCTCGACGAAGTCGCCCCACGCTCCGAGGAGCGCCTCGAGGCGCTCGCGCTCGACGCGCTGGAGCTCCCGGGTGGCGGTGGTGAGACGGAAGATGTCGAAGCGGCCCGCGCGCCAGCCCACCTCGATGAGCTCGGCGGTGCGGCGGGCGTTGGGCAGCGCGTCCTGCTCCAGCAACGCCACCTGCGCACGGCGGGCCTCGTAGTTGCCGCGGGCCAGCGCCACCTCGCGCTCCACCCGCCGCAGCTCGTTCTCGAGGCGCGCGCGCTCGGTCTCGCGCTGCGCCGCGGCGACGGCGCGGGGGCCCTGGTTGCGCTGCGCCACCGGGAGCTCCACCGAGAGCCCGAGGAAGGCGAACACCGGCGAGGCCGGCGCCGCGTCGAGGCCCACGTTGTAGCCCACCTTCGGGAAGCCCTCGCGGGCCAGCCGCGTCTGCGTCGCCTCCACCAGCGCCAGGCGCGCCCGCAGCGTCGCCAGCTCCGAGCGCCGCTCGAGGGCCTGCGCCACGAGCGCGGCCTCGGTGGGCGCCTCGGCCAGGGCCAGCGACGTCGGGGCGAGCTGCTGCACCTCGAGAGGCCCCAGGTCGAGCACCTGCGCGAGGCCCAGGCGCGCGGCCTGCACCTGGCGCGTCGCCTCGAGGAGCTGGGCGCGCACCGAGGCCAGCTCCACGGCCACCGTCGTCACGTCGGGCTCCCCGACCACGCCGGCGCTCAGCCGCTCCCGCGAGGCCGCCTCGACGCGCTGCTGCGTGGCGAGCGCCTCCTCGAGCCGCGTCACGCGCTGCGCCGCGAGCAGCACCTCGACGTAGCTCACCCACGCCCGCGCGGCGGCGAGCGCCTGCTCGAAGCGAAGCTCGCCCCGGGCCAGGGCCACGCGGCGCTCGGCCTCCTCGAGGCGCGCGCCCGAGGCGCCAGACACCTCGACCTGGCCGTCGAGGCCCAGGTTGTAGCCGTGGCGCGGGTCCACCGGCTGGCCGGGCAGCTCCACCGCCATCGGCCGGTAGTCGGCGAAGAGGCGCGGGTTGACGGGGAGAAACACCCCGGCACCCACGCGCGAGGCCTCGGCCTCCTGCACGACGCGGGCGGCGACCTGCACCGTCGGCGCCGACGCCCTGGCGCGCTCGAGCACGCGTTCGAGAGTGAGCGGGTCCGCGAGGGCCGTGGCAGATAAGACGCCGACGACCCAGGCGCCCGCGCGGACGACTGAAGACATGAAAGCTCTTCCTACCTTGCTCGGCTCCACATGCAAGCCAGCCGCTGGTTGAGCGCCGCCTTTCAGGCGGTTAGCGCCGAAGGGGGCCAGTCTGTGTTGGGGCAGAACACCCCGACCTGGCTCCCCGAGCGGATCAGCGCACCGGGAAGGCGCCGCGCACCACCTCGGCGATGGGCCGCACCATTCGCGCCACCTTCTCGGGGTTGAGCGGCGAGACGCCGAAGGGCACGAAGGGGTCGGCCAGGAGCCCGCGGTTGAGCTCCACGCACATCACCCGGTTGGGCCAGGCGCGGGCGTAGGCCAGGCCCATGGTCGAGGGGTGGAGCGCGTAGGTCTGGTTCTCGCCGGCGGTGAGGCCGGCCGCCGCGTAGGCGCGCAGGAGCGCCTGCGTCAGGGCGGGCGCCGCCTCGAAGCTCTTGTCGGCGGTGGCGCCGATGAGGTCGACCGGTGGGCGCTCAGGCCAGGTGGCGTACACCTCGGGCACGTAGGCGGCGTGCAGGGCCTTGACGATGTTCTCGTCGGTCTTCTCGATGCCCACCGAGCGCGGCGAGTACGAGTGGAGCTGCAGCGCCAGGCCCCCGCGCTCACCGCAGACTCGCGCATACGCCTGCGCCACGAGCGCGTGGTACTCGCCGTGCCTCGCCACGAGCCAGGCCACGTCGTCGGGGTGCGTGACGTAGCTGGCGAGGCCGGGCGTGAGGCCCGCCACCACCTGCCCCTGGGCGGCCAGGTCGATGACGCGGTTGGTGTCGATGAAGGTGCGCGGGAGCCGGCAGCGCGTCACCACCACGCCGATGCCGTCGGCCGCGAGCGCCTCGCCCAGCCACGCGGCGCCCTCGGGCGCGCCGAGGTCGGTGTTGACGAAGAAGAAGTGCTCGAGCTGCGCCGGGAGCGCGCTCTTCATCCGCTTCGCGACGCGGAAGTAGTCGTCGGCCGCCGTGGCGCCGTGGGGCACCTCGATGAGCAGCCAGCCGCGGGCCGCGCCGGCCGGGGCGTACTCGGTGACGTCGCACACGCCCTCGAGGCGCTCGAGGGCCGCCATCACGCGTACTCGATGTGGATGGTCTCGATGAGCGCCTTCACGGCCGCGATGACGCGGTCGGTGTCGTGGTGCCGCACGATGACGTAGCCGTCGCCCTCGTAGTGCTCACTGCGGGGCTGGCCCACGCGCGGGAGCTTCGCCTTCTCGACCAGGCCCTTCACCTTCGCCTGGGCCTCGGCGACGCCGCTCACCTTGCGCACGCGCCCGTGGCCGATGCCGCGCAGGTACGCGCAGCCCACAGCCCACTTGCGCTGGAGCGGCCCGTCGAACTCGTTGTCGGTGATGGCCCGCGCCCAGGCCCGGTACAGGTCGGCGTCGTGGCCGTAGCTCATCATCTCGACGAAGTTGGCGCCGGGCGGGCGGGCGGCGATCTCTCCGATGGCCAGGGAGCCGTCGTCGCGGCGGAACCACTCCATGTGCGTGAAGCCGGTGCCCAGACCCAGGGCCTTGATGGCCCGCCGGCCGAGCTCGCGCGCGTCGTCGAGGTCCGGCGTCAGCTCGCGGGGCTGCACGCAGGTCCACTGGATCCACGGGTTCTCGGTCACCTCGAGGGGCCCCGGGTAGTAGCGGGTGATGTTCTCGAAGCGCACCCGGCCCTTCACGGTGAGGGTGTCGAAGCAGTACTCGCGGCCCTTCAGGAACTCCTCGGCGAGCGTGGGGTTGGCGGGGCTCGGGTGCACCGCCGAGATGGCGCCCTTCAACTCCTCGAGGTTCTTGATGCGCCAGGTGGCCTTGCAGCCGGCGCCCGCGGGCGGCTTGAGCACGATGGGGAAGCCCACCTCACGCACGAAGGCCACGGCGTCGGCGAGCGAGGTGACGAGCTTGTGCCGCGCGCACGGCAGCCCGGCGGCGCGCAGGGCGTCCTTCATGCGCGACTTGTCGCGGAAGAGGTCGGCCGTCTTCGACGAGGTGCCCGGCAGCTTGAAGTGCTCGCGCACCTGCGCCAGCGGCACCTGGAGCGGCTCGAGCACGCCGATGATCTGGTGCAGGCCGCCGTAGCGCTTGCGCACCTTCTCGCAGGCCGCGACGAGCTGGCCGACGTCGAAGCAGTCCTTCACGTGCACGAAGTTGGCGAAGGGCTTCGCGGCGGCGCCCGTGGGCTCCTTGTGCACCAGGCCGATGAGGCGAACGGCCTTGAGCTCGGCGAACGCGCGGGCGAAGCGCATCGAGGCTTCGGCGGGGTACGGGGCGACGAAGACGACGGTTCTCATGGGCCGACGGCCTAGCGCGCACGGGCCGCGTTGTCGCGCTCCACGCGCGGCCCGTCAGAGCGCCTTCTGCGCCTGTGCCACGCCCAGCTTCCGCAGCCCCGCGCGCACCGGCAGGTTCCCGAAGTCCATGGTGAAGCCCTCGAACTCGGTGGGCATCTTCACCAGCTTGACCCTCACCTTCGGGGCGGCGGCCTTCAGCCTGGCGATGCCCACCTCGAGGTCGTTCTGCGCCATCTCGGCGATCATCACCTGCATCGCGCGCAGGGCGATCTCCCGGCCGGAGTCGAGGCGGTCCTTGCCCCACACCGGCAGCGCGGCGCCGGAGGTGTCGACGATGACGACCTCGGCCTCGAAGTCGGGGTCGCCGTCAGCCGCCGCCTCGAGCCCCGCGGCGGCGAGGAACACCGGCGTGTAGTCGCGGATGCCCGCCTCGCAGAAGAGGTGCCCGAAGAGCGGCACCGGCGGGAACATGAGCGGCACCGCCGCCGCGGCCTGCACGAAGTCGACGAAGTGCGCGCCGAGGAAGTGCGGGTGGTCCGGGTCGAGCGAGAGCTGCAAAAGCTGCCTGGGCGTCTGCGTGCGCGCCAACAGCAGCGGGTCGTTGCTCACGCCGTAGAGCTGCCCGTCGGTGAGCGACACGGTGGCCACGGCCCAGTTGCGCCGGCTGCCCAGGCGCTGCCAGTTCGCGCGGCGCGCGATGAGCGCCCGCGTGGGCCCGGGGTCGATGGCGCCCAGCTTCGCGTTGGGCCCCTCGGTGATGAGCGCGCTGAGCACCCCGCCGGGCACGCCCAGGAGCCCCGTGCGGAAGACGCTGCCATCGTCGAGGATCTCGTGGTCCCACAGCTCGATGACCGAGTCGACGGCCGACGAGAGGTCCGTGTCCATCGCCAGCAGCGTCGCGTTGAGCGAGCCCACGCCCGCGCCGCACCAGAGGTCCACGTGGTCCACCCGGCGCTTGAGCTCGTCGAGCGCGCCCACCTGGAACTCCCCCAGCACCCCGCCGCTGCTCAGCACCACCGCTCGCCACATGGGTCCGCCTCCTCGGTTCAGGTCACGACCTTGCGCGCGACGAAGCGCCGCATGGTGCCGTCGCTGCGGCGCCCGGCTTCGTCGATGGTGAAGCCGGCGGCCTCCACCAGGGCCTCGGTGCGCCGGTTGGGGTGACAGCCGCCGGCCACCCACGTCCACGCGGGCTGGAGGGTGTCTTGCACCGGGCCGTACCAGCCATCGCTGCGCACGTGCTCGAGCATGCGCAGCTGCCCCGCGTCGGCCAGCACGCGCTTAACCTCGGCCAGGCCCACCTCGGGTCGCGGCACGCTGCAGAAGACGAGGCTCGAGACGACGGTGTCGAAGGCGCCGTCGCGAAAGGGGAGCGCCTCGGCGCTCGCGCGCACGAAGCGCACGCCCGGGGCCCGCACGCGCGCCTTCGCCAACGTCTGCGCGTCGGGCTCCACGGCGACGAGGTCGGCGCCCGGCGCGTAGCGGGGGAGGTTTCGGCCCGTGCCGCAGCCCACCTCGAGGGTCCGCCCGGCGGCGCCGGCGATGAGCCAGTCGCGCCAGCGCGCAAGGCCCGTGCGGTCGAGCACGAAGCACATCGCGTCATACAGCCAGGGGATCTGCTCGACGCCGCGCATGAGAGGCCGTGAAGCCTACGCGCGGACCCGGGGGCCCGAAAGCGCGCTGGGGCCCACGAAGGGGCGGGTGACTTCCTGCATGAGGGGGCGTCAGCGGCGACGGGGGGGGGCAGGTCGCGCGGCGCGGAGGAGTTCCTCCAGGCGGCCGAGCAGGTCAGACTCACCGAGGCCGGCCTCCAGCGCGGCGAGAAGCTCCCGGACCTCGTCGAGGGCGATGGCGTCACCGCGGACTTCGAGGAGCCGCGAGACGTCGGCGAGGTCCTGCGGCCGCGCCGCGAGGAGCTTGAGGACGACGAGGTGCTCCAACCGCAAGACGGGGAAGCTGAGCTTCCCCACGGACATCGTCACGGCTTCGGCGGCGATGTGCTCCTCGAGCCCAGTGCCGCCCAAGACCACGTCGAGGCGCCAGCCCGAGGCTCGATGCTCGGCCGGAATGACCCTGGCGCGCTCGAGGAACTCGGCGTCATCGATGAGGGGGTCGATGTCGGCCTCTCGGAGCGCAGCGACGACCTTCGCCGCGTCTGCGTTCCACACGACGGTGACGTCCACGTCAGCGGTCGTTCGGGGCACGCCGTACAGCGCGACCGCCTGGGCGCCGAAGAGGTACCAGGGCGCCTTCAGGCTTCGCGCCGCCCGAGCCACTGCGGCCAGGGCCAGCGCGACGTTGGGCTCGCGCGAACGCGTCGAGCTTTTCGCGGAGCCGGAGGTGCCCTTCGAGGTCTTCGGCTTTCGTGCGGGCATGGGTCTCCACCGGCAGGTGGCGCGCGGCTTCGTGCAAGGCATCCATCAGCTCGAGCAGCGCGCGCCAGTCGTGCCGCTCCACGAGCCGACGGTTGACTTCGTCTTGAAGCCTGCGCGGGAGCGCCCAGTCTCGCTGGCGAAAGGCCCGGAGTTCGGTGGCGTGGAGCGCAGACACGCTCTCCAGCCTAGCCGAAGCGTGCGCTCACCACATGGGTACAGCCCGGGCGAGGGCGTCTACGTGGTGCACGTGCAGTGCGCCGAGTGCTCGGCGGCGCAGCCCGAAGTGATGGAAGCCCAGTCAACTTGAAGGAGCACGCCAGGCGCGAGGCGGCTGCAAGGCGCGGACATCAGGAGCGCTGGGCGCGGCCTGCAAGTTGCTGCTGCGCCCGCCCATGAGACCCCTCAAGCTCTCGCTGCTCCTGGTCGTGGTGGCCTCCCTCTCGGCGGTCTCGCGCGTCGAAGCCAAGCCCTTCCGCGCGATGGACACCCGCACCGCGGTGACCACGGGTCCTCAGAACCTCGAGCTGGGCGTGCGCTACCAGGGCTTCTACGGCGGCGACCTCAACTCGCTGGGCTATCACCAGATCACGCCCGGCGTTCGCTTCGGCATCGTCGAACGCCTCGAGCTGAACCTTGCCTTCGACGTGATGCTGCTCACGCAGCGCGGCTCCTGGGCGGTCAGCCCGTACATCGGCGACCTGCCTGTCGGCCTGCAGTTCACCTTCCTGAGCACGCCGGTGTTCGCGCTGGGGGTCTTCGGTCAGCTCACCATTCCCGTGGGCGCCTCCAACTTCGAGCGCCTGCCCCTGGAGCTGCAGGACCGGATTCCGCCCTCGCTCTCGGATGGAACGTGGGGGGCCGAGGGCACGCTGATCCTCGAGCTGCGCCCGACGCAGAGCTTTCGGATCATGGCGAACGTCGGCTACCTCTTCAACGGCGTGCGCAGGCGCCCGGCCGGAGGAGCCTTCGACGTCCCCGACGCCATCCGCTACGACGTCGCCGCGACGGTCAACCTCGGCGAGCGCTGGCTGCTCGGCGTCGAGCTGGCCGGCCGCTCGTACTTCTCGCCGGTGATCACCCCGGTCTGGACCAACAACGCGCACCAGCTCGAGGTGCTGCCGCTGATGCGCTTCGAGATCGTCCCCAACTTCGTCCTCGAGGCGGCGCTGGGCATCGGGCTCACCCAGGGCCTCGGCAGCATCTACCGGGTCCGCGCGCTGCTCGGCTTCACCTACGAGTTCGACATCCTCTCGCGCAACCGCGCGCGACGCGCCGACTGAGCCTCGCCTGCCGGCTGGGGAGCCTCTGAGCTCCTCGCAGCCGGCCCCGAGCCTCGAGTACGACGACCCCGGCGCAGCACCCCCGCCAACGCGATGAGCAGCGCAGGGCTGCCGGACGCGCCGCAGCCGCAGGAGCCGGTGATTCCCCAGCCACCGCCGCCTCCCGCTCCGCCGTCGCTGTCGCCTCCGCCGCCCGCGCCACCGCCGCCTCCCGCTCCGCCGTCGCTGTCACCTCCGCCGCCCGTTCCACCGCCGCCTCCCGCTCCGCCGCCGCTCCCCGAGCCACCGGCCCCACCACCACCGGCGCCACCTGCGCCGCCGCCGCTCCCGCCGCCGGCACCCGCTGAGCAATCGATGAGCGCCACGCGGTCTTCCTGGCCTTCTGGCCTCGGCCCGTAGCTCGGCGTCGGGCAGCCCAGCTCGAGGGCGCCGAGGTCCGGCGCCGCTCCCAGATGAGCCGCGTTGATGCCGGGAATGACGGTGCCCTGGTCCACCGCGTTGGAGGTGGCGGCGAGGGTGAACTCGGGCGGGCTGGCCTTCTGGGTCCGGTCGGTCGGGCCCACGAAGCCCGCCTCGAAGATCGGCGTGGTCAGCAGCACGCCCCGCTGCTCGACCACCGAGGCCGCCTGCACGGCGGCCCAGTTGGCGTAGACGCGGTTCACCCCGCCCACCGAGCCGAAGAAGAAGCCGCCGTTGGGGTAGTAGCCGTTGAAGTCGAAGACCACGTCGTCGAGCGCGGCGGTGTAGTCGACGGTGCGGCTGCCCGAGAGCGTGGCCGGCCCGACGAAGAGGTTGTTCTGGAACACCGAGTGGTACTGGGTGATCGGCGTCTGCAGGTTGAGCGCGCGCGACGGGCTGACGAAGGTGTTGTGCAGCACCACCGCGCCGCTGGGGAGCACCGTGCCGCCCAGCGACTTGAGCTTCACCTGCTCGTCCGGCACGTTCATCAGCACGTTGCGCAGGGCGTAGAGCGGCCCGCCGTAGGACGGCTGGATGCTGATCGGCGCCATCACGTTGGTCCACCGGTTGCGGAAGACGCGCACGTTGCCCTCGCCCTCGTCGAGCTCGGTGCCGTCGAAGGCCTCGCCGATGTCGTTGCCGTAGACGTCCCACGAGCGGGCGCGCAGCTGCTTGTTCACCACCGGGTCGCCGAAGCCGCTGATGCGGTTGTGGCAGATGACATGCCCATCACCGGTGACGTCGACCCCGCGGTTGTCCCAGAAGCTGGAGGCGTTGGCGTCGAAGACCCACGGCCACACCAGCCGGCCCTCGAGGTCGTTGTCACAGAGCCAGGCGTCGGTTTGCCCCGCGCCGGTGGCGATGCCGTGCACCACGTCGCGGATGATCAGGCGCCGCGCCACCATGCCCGCGCTGGTGGTGCCGAAGAAGCGCAGCGCCCGGGTCGCGCTGCGCATCGTCAGCCGCTCGACGTGCACGTGGCTGCCGTAGACCTCGAGGACGTTGCAGCCCGAGCAGCTGGCGCCGTCGAGCACCGCCCCCGCCGCCGACGCGCCGCGCAGGACGATGGGGTTGGTGGCGGTGCCGCTGGCAGAGATGGTGAACGCGCCGGAATAGACGCCGTCGGCGAGGAGGATCACGTCGCCGGCGGCGGCGGACGAGAGCGCAGTGGTCAGCGCAGCGGCGGAGCTGACGTTGACGGTGCGCGGCGTCATCGGGTCGAAGCGCGGCAGCGCTCGGGTCGTCGAGGTGAGCGAGCGGGTGAGGTCCACCGGCCCGTCGGGGTCCGTAGCGTGCAGCTCGATCTCGTAGCTGGTCGCGGGGGTGAGGTCGAAGATCGACCCGCCGAACTGCGCCGGCAAGGTGAACGCCCACCCCGGCGCCTGCACCGCGCGGAAGAGGTCCATGCCCTGCTTCCAGGTGCCGCCCTCCGGCCGGTAGCGCACCGCGATGCGCGCGTTCCGGTTGTCGTCGTCGGTGATCAGCACCTGCACGCCCAGCGCGTGCAGCGTCGGGCGGTCGACGTTGACCTGGGTGATGACCAGCGCGTCGGCGGCCTGGGCCGCGCTGGCCAGGAGCAGCAGGCCGACGCACGGCAGAGCGGAGGAGCGCACGGTCCACCCAGCGGAGCCGGTCATGGGCATGGCGGAGCGCCCGGGCCGCTGCGCGCGCGTCACGTGCGGCACCCGATGCGGCGGGTGGCGAGCACCATGTCGTCGAACCACACGCTGCCGGGGCCGCCCGAGCTGATGTAGTTCTGTGGCCAGAAGGCGTTGAGCTTCAGCGACGTGGTCGAGCGGAACCGCTGATCGAGCGGCACGAGCGTCACCGAGCTCGGCCGGTACTGCGTGCACTCGGTGCCGGTCGCGGCGTCGGGGCAGAACTTGTCGCGGACCCAGTAGCCGAGCGGCGCGGCGTCGGTGAACTGCTGCCTCGAGACGTCGTTCACCCACAGCCCGAGCTGCGCGCCGGCGGCGCTCGCCGGGTCCGGGTTGAGCTTGAGGTGCAGCTCGACACAGAACCAGGTGTCGTCGGGCGCCTGGATCGACGGGTCGTGCAGCAGGGTGTTGCCGTAGTAGGCGGTGCTCCCCGAGGGCGTCGCCATCCACGACTGCATGGTCATCCAGTAGTTGTAGAAGTCCATGCGCACGTTGGGCCCCGAGCCCATCGGCTCGAACGCGACGGAGAAGCGGTCGTCTCCGTTCGGCTTGAGGCCGGCCTGCGGGTTGGGCCAGTTCGACGGCGGGTTGTAGCCGCCGACCCAGACGCCGGTGTGGTGCCACTGCACGCCCGCCTGGTACTTCACGTAGTAGCGGACGTAGAGCTCGTCGACGCCGGCACCGAGGTTCTTGTACAGATCGGTGGCGTTGGCGCCGGTGCCGCTGGAGGTGAAGCGCATCGACGCCGCGCCGCTGCTCCCGGCCGGCACGTCGCTCACCAGCGCCATGCCCGCTGCGTTCTGCCCGCTGTCGTAGCGAGCGCGGACTGCGGCGACCGAGCCCGCTTCGAAGTTCTCCAGCCACAGCACGGCGGGGTCGCTCGCCATGCCGACGTCGCCGGGGTACTCCGCTGAGAGCGTCGCCGCGCCGCCGCC
>CAYUZK010000144.1:0-16524 GCA_964449625.1 uncultured Archangium sp. | reverse complement strand
GCGCCCGCGAAGCCCGCCGCGCGGCACGGCCTCGCCCCGGCCCGCGCCGCGCCGGCGACGCCGCGGGGCCGCTACTCGCCGACGGTGCCCGCGGCCAACGAGGGCAAGGGCAAGCCGCACCTCTTCGTGGAGCTCTACTGGGGCGAGGTTCGCAAGTACGCCAACGCCTACCGCCGCATCGACCCCAAGAAGAAGCTCATGGCGCGCGAAGACGACGCCGCCGACCTCCCGCTCTACGGCTTCGGGCTCGAGGGGAAGGACTTCCTCTTCGCCGAGCAGAAGGCCGACCTCTACCGGGTCTTCGTGCCGCCCGGCGCCACGGTGGAGCGGCGCGCGCAAGACGGCAAGTTCTACCCGGTGCAGCTCGAGACCCTCGAGCAGGCCCCCGACAAGCGCCGCTGCATCACCCTGGGCACGGGGCACGCGGTGCGCTTCGGCGCGGGGCGCGACGTGCAGCTCATGGCCTACGTGCAGCCGGCCATCCCCAAGCCGTTCGTCAACCCGCTGCGGGGCCTGCCGTGGCTGGTGATGATCTTCCTCGCGCTCTTCCTGAGCGCCTTCGGGGCCTTCATCTCGTACTACGCCGAGTTCCCCGACGCGGCCGACTTCCAGTCCAAGACGGTGAACCCGGTGGCGGTGAAGCTCATCGCCCCGCCCAAGCCCGAAGAGAAGAAGAAGCTCGAGGAGCGGGTCGAGAAGCTCACCAAGAAGGCCGAGAAGAAGAAGGAAGAGCCCATCAAGAAGGTCGAGAAGGAGCTGCCCAAGCAGGTGGCCCCCGAGACCAAGAAGGCGCTCAAGAGCATCGAGAAGCTCGCCGCGGCGGGCCCGGCCATGAAGGATCTCCTCGCGGCGGTGGACAAGCTGGGCGGCGGCCCCGGCGCGAAGAACGCGAAGAACGACTTCAAGCTCTCGGGCCTCATCGGCAAGGCGCCCATCGCCAACGCGGGCATCGGCACCTTCGGCATCGGCGGCGGCGGGGGCGGCGGCATGGGCATCAAGGGCGCCGAGATCTTGCGAGGCAAGGGCGGCGGCGGCATCGGCGCGCTGGGGGCCGGCAACATCGGCAAGGGCTCGGTGGCGGGCACCGTCACCAAGGCGGCGACGCGCAACATCGGCGCCCAGGGCACCATCGACAAGGAGGCCGTGGCCAAGGTCATCAACTCGCACCTGCACGAGGTGTCGAGCTGCTACGAGCGCGCGCTGCTCAAGACGCCGGGCCTCGCGGGCAAGATCGTGCTCGAGTGGCAGATCACCACCACCGGCACGGTGGGCTACGCCAAGACCAAGTCGTCCTCCATGCAGAGCGCGGCGGTCGAGAGCTGCATCCTCACGGCGCTCAAGACCTGGCGCTTCCCGCAGGCCAAGGGCGCCGGCGTGGTCATCACCTACCCGTTCATGTTCAACAGCGTCGGGTACTGAGCGCGCTGACATTGCGCTTGAATTCCGGGCGCTGCGCGACTCACATTCGCGTCCTCATCGCATCCACGGCTCGCGCCTGAGCGCGCGGGAGGGGCAGACGTGCAGAGAGCACTCATCGTCGTGACGCTGTTGCTGGCCTCGGTCGCCTCCGCGCAGCTGGAGGAGTTCGAGAACCCAGGCACGGTCAGCGCCATCCAGGACCGCGCGTACCGCATGCAGCACGAGCTCAACCTCTCGGTGGGCATCTTGCCGCTCGACGCCTTCTACAAGGGCCTCTACGCGCAGGTCGGCTACGTCGTGCACTTCACCGACAGCTTCGCCTGGCAGGTGGGCCGCGGCGCGTACACCTACGCGGCGAAGACGGGCCTGCGCGAGCAGCTCGAGCGAGACTTCGGCGTCTTGCCCACGGCCTTCGAGGAGGTGCAGTTCTTCGTCGGCACCGACCTCATGTGGAAGCCCCTCTACGGCAAGCTCTCCATCCTCAACCGGGGGGTGGTGCACGGCGAGGTGTTCCTCCTGCTGGGGGCGACGGTCTTCAAGTTCACCAACGCCTTCCGGCCGGGCATCAACATCGGCGGCGGCGGCCGCGTCTTCGTCTCGAAGTGGGTGAGCTTCCGCCTCGACGTCACCAACAACGTGGTGCTCCCGGTGGGCGGCGGGGCGACCAACTTCCTCAACGTGATGACCATGACGCTGTCGCTGGGCATCAACTTCGGCGCCACCGAGTGACGAAAGCGCTCACCATGCGACGGCTGCTCGCGCTCACCCTGCTCGGCTCCTTCACCGCCGCGGCCCAGGCCAACCTGGCCGACGCCGGCCTCGGCGACGCCGCCGCCTCGACCGCCGCCAGCGCCCCCGGCAGCTCGAGCGCCGGGGCCCCGGTGCCCACGGCGCAGCCGAAGAAGATCAGCCCCAGGCTCTTCGATGAGGCGCTCAACGACTACTTCACCGGGCGCCCCCGCGACGCCGCGCCCAAGCTCTTCGAGTACACCGAGAACCTCCCCTCGACCGACGAGAACTACGCCTGGGCGCAGTTCTTCCTCGCCAAGTCGCTCATCGAGCTCAAGCTGCGGCACGCGGGCGCCGTGTACCTCGCGCGCATCGCCCGCGAGCGCACCAACCCGGCCGTGCTGCCCAAGGCCCTCGAGACGCTGCAGCAGCTGACCGACCTGCCCCACGACGAGGTGATGATCGACGAGCAGGTCTTCGGCGCCCTCGACCTGGGCTTCCTCCCCGCGGAGGTCGCCGGCTACGCGCACTACCAGCAGGGCCTGGTGGACCTGCGCGTGGGCAACGAGCGCTGGGCGACGACGCACTTCTCGAAGCTGCCCGAGGGCTCGTCGGAGGCCAGCCGCGCGAAGTTCGCGATGCTGGTGACGCGCCTGCGCAACGCGAAGAAGGACGTGCCCAAGGACATGGTCGAGCAGTTCCTCGAGCTGGGCAAAGACGAGAAGCTGACGGCCGACGCGCGCAACGACGCGCTCATGGCCGTGGCGCGCCTGCGCTACGAGCAGCAAGACTACCAGGGCGCCCTCGAGGCCTACGCGCTGGTGAAGCTGCCGGAGCTCGACCCGGGCCGCGCCAACCTCTACCTCGAGGAGGCGTGGACGCGGTACCAGCTCGGCCAGGTGCACGCGGCCATGGGCATCTTGACCACCCTCGACGCGCCCTCCTTCCGCGAGGAGTTCCTGCCCGACAAGTACCTGCTCAAGGCGCTCGTCTACCGCGACCTGTGCCACTACCTCCCGGCCAAGCGCGCGGCGAAGGAGCTGACGCGCAAGTACGCCGACTCGCTCGAGGCCGTGCGTGAGCGCGCCGATCTCACCGCCGACGCCCGGCTCCTGCGCGCGGCCTCGGCCCGGGGCACGACCCGGCGGGCGAAGAAGTTCCTGGGCGCCCTCGAGCTCGAGGGCGAGCAGCTCGGCCGCTACGCGGGCACCTTCGGCGACCGCATGTTCGGGTACATGACGCGGCTGTACGACCTGTCGCGCGCGGAGGCGCAGCGGGTCTACGGCGTGCGCCTGACCGAGGCAGTGCGCAGCGAGGCCGACAAGCTCCTGCGGGCCGCCGAGCAGGTGCGCCTCATGGAGTACGAGGTGGGCCTCAAGCTCTACGAGCGCGTGAAGCGGGGCTCGAAGCTCGTGGCGCTGCTCGAGGAGGCGCCGCTCGAGTCACAGCAGGTGGCCTTCAAGTTCGTCGACGAGTACTGGAACGACGAGCTGCGCTCCTACCGGTTCTCGCTCAAGTCCCGCTGCATCGAGGAGACCGCGCGATGATGGCGCTCGCTCACCTCGCCCTGGCGCTGACCCTGGCCCAGGCGCCGAACACCTCGCTCGAGAACCCGCTCGTCACCCGCGCGCGCGAGAAAGAAGAGCTGGTCGAGAAGCTGCGCCGCGACATCTTCAAGGTGGACCGCAGCGTCGGCGAGACTGACAAGCTCATCGCCAGGAGCCGCAACGCGCCGTACCTGCCTGACCTGCAGTTCCGCCTCGCGGAGCTCTACGTCGAGAAGAGCCGGTACGTGTACTACCTGCAGGCCGAGACGCGGGCCGACGGCATCAAGGGCGCGATGGTGTCGCCCGAGACCAAGCTGCTCAAGCAGAAGGCCATTCAGATCTACCAGCGCATCTTGCGCGAGTTCCCCGACTTCAAGGACGCCGACAAGGTCACCTTCTACCTGGCGCACGAGCAGCGGGAGCTCGGCGAGTTCGACCAGATGCTCAAGACCCAGGCGGACTTGATCAAGAAGTACCCCAGCTCGCCGCTGCGCCTCGACGCGGAGCAGATCCTCGGCGACTACTGGTTCGACAAGGCCGACCTGAAGCAGGCCGAGGAGCACTACAAGGCCATCCTCGACGCGCCGCCGTCGCCGGTGCATGACCTCGCCCGCTACAAGATGGGGTGGATCCGCATCAACCAGGCCAACCACGCCGAGGCGGTGACGTTCTTCGAGGCGTCGGCGGCCAGCGCGCCGCTGCCCGGGGTCGACGTGGCCAAGGCGCTCTCGGTGAAGCGCGAGGCGCTGCTCGACCTGGTGTACTCGTACACCGAGTCGCGGCCGGCGAAGGGCGCCATTCAGTACTTCGAGAAGCTGTCCGACTCGCGGGCCACCTTCTCGCTGGCGCTCGACAAGCTGGGCAACCGCTACTTCATCAAGCAGCAGTACGAGTTCGCCATCCCCGCGCTGCGCAAGCTGCTCGAGATCCAGCCCGACCCGGAGCTCGAGGTGGAGCGCGTCGAGAAGCTCTACGACTCGATCAAGGCGGCGAAGAACAAGGTGCAGCCCAAGGCCGAAGACGTGGCCTACCTGGTGCGCGCGGCGGTGCAGGTGAAGACCGACCCGACCCGCGACGAGACCGCGCGCCGCAAGGTGCTCGCCGAGCTCGAGGAGATGGCCCGCGACCTGGCCACCTCGGTGCACGTGCAGGCCCAGAAGAAGGAGGACAAGGCGCTCTACCTCGAGGCCGCCGCGGCCTACGAGCGCTACCTCGCGCTCTTCCGCCCGCGGAAGTTCGCCACGGTGATGATGCAGAACCGGGCCGACGCGCTCTACGCGGCCAAGCGCTTCCCCGAGGCGGCGCGGCAGTTCGAGGAGCTGGCCAGCTACCTCGACTCCACGAAGGCCGAGAAGGTGACCCAGGCGCCGCAGGCCGAGGCGCCCAAGGACGCCAAGCTGGCGGCGGTGGCGGGCATGACGAGCGGCGCGGTCACCAAGACCATCGGCGGCGAGATGAAGTCGCACGACGAGGCCCTCTACGGGGCGCTGCTGGCGCACTACTCGGCGCTCAAGCCCGGCGAGGTCGAGCGGCTCAACGCCTTCGAGGTGGCCGACGCGCGCCAGGCGCTCAAGCTGCTCGGCGCCCAGTTCATCGGGCGCTACCCGAAGCACGAGAACGTGCTCGACGTGAAGTTCAACATCGCCCGCGCCTACTACGAAGACGGCGAGTACAAGAAGGCGGCGGAGCTCTTCAGGGAGTTCGCCCTCGCCCACGTCGATCACAAGGACGCGCCCGTGGCCGGCAACCTGGCCTTCGACTCGCTGCGCCAGCTCAACGACTTCAAGGGCATCGAGGCGTACGGCAAGGCCTTCCTCGCGGCGAACCTGCCGGCCGCCTTCAAGGCCGACGTGCAGAAGATCCTCACCCAGAGCAAGAGCGACGCGCTCGGCGAGCTCGCGCTCAAGTCGGCGGAGGAGACCGGCGACGTCATCACCGGCCTGCTCAAGGTGGCCGACGAGAACAAGGGCGAGGAGATCGGCGAGAAGGCGCTCTACGGGGCCTTCGCGGCGGCGCGCGAGAAGCGCGACCTGCGCAAGGAGCGGGAGATCGGCGAGCGCTTCATCAAGGAGTACGGCAAGTCGCAGTACCTCTCGGACGTGATGATCACCCTGGGGCGCCACGCCGCCGAGGCCGGCCGCTTCCAGGACGCCGCCGCGTACTTCGAGCTCATGGGCAAGCAGTTCGCCGGTGACTCCACGGGCCTCGACTCGCTGCTCTCGTCGGCGCGCCTGCGCACGGCCATGGGCGACTACCCCGGGGCCATCAAGGTGCTCGAGACCACGCTGGAGCAGGCCGGCGCGCGCAAGGCCGAGGTGCTGGTGCTGCTCGCGCAGACGCACATGAAGATGGGCGCCCCGGCCAAGGCGCGGGCCACCGCCGAGCAGGCGCTCAAGGTGGACAAGACCAACTCCACCGCCGCGGGCCTGGTGGCCGAGGTGGCCGCCGGCACGCCCGGGGAGCGCATCGAGCCGCTGGTGGCGATGATGACCATCGTCACCAACTCGCCCAACGGCGCCGGCGAGGACACCGCCAAGGGCCTGTGGCACGTGGGCGACATGCTCTACCGCAAGTTCAAGGCCCTCCCTTCGGACCAAGTGGAGGAGAAGGTGGCCGCGCTGCAGCAGATGCAGGGCGTCTTCCAGCAGGCCGCCTCCATGGGGAGCGCCGAGTGGGCCGTGGCCTCGCTGTGGCGCATCGGCAACGGGCTGGCGCACATCGCCGACGCGGTGGAGGCGACGCCGGCGCCGGCGGGGCTCAAGCCGGCGGAGATCGAGCAGTTCCGCGCGGCGGTGAAGGCCCAGGTCGACCCGCTCAAGGAGAACGCCAACAACGCCTACGAGACGTGCATCTCGCGCGCGGAGTCGCTCGACGTCTTCTCGGCCGCGGCCATCGGCTGCCGCAAGAAGGTGGACGAGGCGAGCTCGCCCCTGCGCGGCCCGCCGGCGGAGCGGCCCGTCAACGTGGAGGAGCTGCAGAAGAAGGCCGAGACCACGCAGGGCGCCGCCGACTTCGAGGCCCTGGGGCTCGCCTACCTGGGCGCCGGCCAGGTCAACAACGCCATCTTGAACCTGAACCGGGCGCTGGAGCTCGACGACGCCCGGGCCTCGGTGCACTCGGCCCTGGGCTACGCCTTCCTGCTGTCAGGTGACCCGGCGACGGCCCGCGGGGAGTACGGCCGGGCGCTCGACGCCGACCCCACCTACGACAAGGCGCGCGCCAACCTCGCGGCCCTCAAGTGCCGCTACCTCGACGTGGAGGGCGCCCGCCGCGAGGTGGCCGTGCTCAAGGACACCGCGGGCCTCACCGGGCCCGACGTGGACGGAGAGTGGAAGTCGTGCAAGTGACGACGCCGGGGCGGCTCCTCGCGCTGGGCCTCGCGGTGGTGGCCCTGGGCGCGTGCGACTACGACCCGAAGAAGCCGCCCGCGAAGTTCAGGCTCGAGGGCAGCCTGGGCCAGGTGATGGACCTGGGCTACGACGAGGCGCGCATCCTCATCGCCCCCGAAGACGTGTCGCTGGTCTTCGTGCGCATCCGCCCGCTCAACGTGCTGCCCGACGACGCGGGGGCGACGAGCGGCGAGGCCACGGGCGTGAGCGAGGACTACCCGCTCAAGCTCGCCTGGCGCCTGCTGATGGACGAGCTGCCCAGCGGCGGCCGGGTGGACCTGGCCGAGCCGCTCTCGGGCACCGCGCAGCGCGGCACCGTCTCGCGCAACGTGAACAACGACCCGCGCACCACCTTCCCCCGGCTGGCGCGCGGCACCATGCGCTTCGACCGGCCCCTCGACCCCGACGCCCTGGTGGGCGGCGACTTCCACCTCACCTTCGAGAACGGCATCGAGGTGGCCTCCGGCCGCACGGCCTTCGCGACGGCCTTCTCTGCACGGGTGCAACCATGACTCGACCCTCGCTCCTCGTGGCGCTGGCCCTGGCGCTCCTGTCGGCCGGCTGCGGCCTGCGGCGCGTGCCCGGCGACGTGCTCGCCCGGCTCCCCTACGAGGCGAAGATCGAGCTGCTGGAGGCCGAGAACGAGCTCGCCCTCGCCGTCGATCGCCTCGAGGAGGCGAAGGCCGAGGTGGCGCGCGCGCGCGACCAGATCCGCCGGGGCAAGGACCGCTACTCCGCGGCGCGAGACGAGGTGCGCGCCGCCGCCGACGAGCCCAGCCGCGAGGTGGCCGAGCTCGCGGTGACCGAGGCCGACACGCGGGTGGAGTGGCTGCGCGCCCGCCAGAAGCTCAACGTGCTCGAGGAGGAGCTCTCGGAGCGCAACCTCACCTGCGCCCAGGCCCGCTACGAGCTGGCGCGGCTCACCGCGGCCCGCAAGGCCAAGCTGGAGGGCAGCGAGGCCCTCGACCCCGCGCGCTTCGAGGAGCAGCTCCAGGCGTGCGAGGCCCGCTACGCCGAGATGAAGGCCGAGAACAAAGAGAAGGGCACCGAGGCCGAGGCCGTGCGCGCGACGTGGGACCAGGCCCGCGCGGCCCTGGCCAAGAAGACCTTCGACGCGCGCGCCAGCCCCTACGTGGAGTGACGAATGACCCCGCTCTCCCTCGCGCTGGCGCTCAGCCTCACCCAGCAGCCGCTCGACGCCGACGCGCTGCGCCGCACCGTGGCCGTGGAGGCCGCCGCCGTGGAGCGCGCCCCGGAGGACACCGAGGCCCTCTACCGGCTCGGGCTCGCGCACCTCTCGCTGGGCGCGCCGAAGAAGGCCATCAAGCCCCTCGAGGCGCTCGTGAAGGCCGACCCCGAAGACATCGACGGCACCCTGCTCCTGGCGCGGGCCTACCGGAGCGCGGGGGAGATCGAGAAGGCGAAGGCCCTGCTCGAGAGGGCGCTGCTCGAGCAGCCCGAGAACCCCTGGCTGCACGCGGAGCGCGGCCAGCTCGCGCGGGCCACCGACGACCTGCCCAAGGCCGTCAGCGCCTACCGCCGCGCGGTGGAGCTCTCGCCCAACGACGCCGACCTCGTCTTCAACCTGGGCGAGGCGCAGCAGGCGACGCGCGCGCTCGATGAGGCCATCGCCACCTACCAGAAGGCCCTGGCCCTCAAGCCGGAGCTGACGGGCGCCAAGGTGAACCTGGGCAAGGCGCTCGCCGAGAAGGGCCTCTTCGGGCAGGCCAAGGAGGTCCTCTCGTCGGTGAACAAGGACTCCCTGGGCGACCCGGAGGCCCACTACAACCTGGGCGTCATCTTGATGCGCGAGGGCGCGACCACCTCGGCGGTGACGGAGTTCGAGCGGGCCCTGGCCATCGCCCCGAAGCACGCGCCGGTGCTCAACAACCTCGGCGTCGCCTGGGACGCCCGGGGCGAAGAGAAGAAGGCCCTCGAGTACTTCAAGAAGGCCACCGCCGCCGACCCCACCTACGCCGAGGCCTTCTTCAACCAGGGCATGAGCCTGCTCAAGCTGAACCAGGTGGGCCAGGCCACGAAGGCCTTCGAGCAGGCGCTCAAGCTCGAGCCCGGCAGCTCGGGGCCCTACGTCGAGCTGGGCGGCCTCTACCTGAAGCAGGGCAAGAAGGACCGCGCGCTCGAGGCCTACAAGCGCGCCGTCGCGGCCGCCGAGGAGGAGGAGAAGAAGAACAGCGGCTTCCTCCAGCTGCGCAAGCTGGCCGCCACGCGGCGCACGAGCGACGCCTACCGGGGCATCGCGCTGACCTACCTCGCCATGGGCAAGGCCGACGAGGCCGTGGCGGCGCTCAAGACGGCCGTCGAGAAGCTGCCGAAGGACGCCTCGGCCCGCGTCGCCCTCGGCGAGGCGTACCTGGCGCAGGGCAACGCCGACGGCGCGGTGGAGCAGTTCACCGAGCGGCTGGCCCTCGAGCCCACCACTGAGGCGCGGCTCGACCTCGCGCGGGCCTTCGTGAAGAAGCGCGTGGCCAAGCAGGCCGAGCCGCTCTACCGCGAGGTGCTCAAGACCGAGCCCGAGAACCGCGCGGCGAAGATGGGCCTGGTGGACCTCTTCATGTCCATGGGCCGCTTCGCGGACGCTGAAGGGTTGCTCAAGGAGGCCATCAAGGCCGACGAGAACGACCTCCAGGCGCTCTCGCGGCTGGGCATCCTCAAGTCGCGCATGGGGCGGCCGAACGAGGCCCTCGAGCCGCTCGAGAAGGTGTCGCAGCGGGCGCCGCTGCTCTACGACGCGCGCGCCGAGTACGCCTTCCTCCTCTTCCGCGGCGACCCGGCCAACACCTCCCGCTGCATCACCGCGATGACGGACATCCTCACCGCCGAGCCGCGGCACACGCTGAGCCTCGTGTACCTGGGCAACTGCCTCTACACCAAGGGCGACAAGGCCCGCGCCGAGGCCAGCTTCAAGTCGGCCCTCACCGTCGACGCCGGCTTCGCCGCGGCGCACTACTCGCTCGGCCAGCTCTACGAGAACGACGGCAAGAAGGACGAGGCCCGGAAGGCCTACGAGGCCGCCGCGGCGCTGGGGCACGTCGACGCCGCCGAGGCGCTCAAGCAGCTCAAGTGACGCCGCGCCCTCAGGCGTGGCACTGCTTGAACTTCTTGCCGCTCCCGCACGGGCACGGCTCGTTGCGCGCCACGCGCGTGGTGGTGGCCGTCGGCGCGCCAGCCTCGTAGCGCCAGCGGCCATCGAGCATCACGAAGGTGCTCCGCTCGCGCAGCGCGTGCACCACGTCGCCCTCGAGGTAGCGCGCCACGAACTCCACGACGCCAGGCGTCGCGGCGTCCACCACCTCCAGCGAGAGCCAGGCCACCGTCTTCGCCCAGGCGGCCGTCTCGCCCCAGCCGTCTGCCTTCACCGCGCTGTGCGCGAGGTAATCGCCCAGGCCCTTCGCGAAGGCCGAGTAGCGGCTGCGCATGAGCGCCTCCGCCGTCTCTGCGGGCCTCGAGCCGTCGTGGCGCGGGCCGCAGCACACCTCGTACTCGGACCCGCCGCAGGGGCAGCGCTCGCTCACGACTTCGGCCCCGGCGGCAGCGGCGGTGGGGTGGTGCCGGTGATGAGCCGCGCGCTCCGCCCGTAGGTGACCCACGCCCACGCCCACTGGATGAGCACCACCAGCCGGTTGCGGAAGCCGATGAGGTAGAGGATGTGGATGAAGAGCCACGCCAGCCACCCGAGGAAGCCCGAGAGGCGCAGGCGGCCCGACTGGGCGATGCCCGAGGCGCGGCCCACGGTGGCCATGATGCCCTTGTCGAGGTAGCGGAAGGGCGCCGTGGGCCGGCCAGCGGCCGCGGCGAGCACGTTGTCAGCCGCGTGCTCGCCCTGCTGGATGGCGACGGGCGCGAGGCCCGGCAGCGTCGCGCCATCGGGCAGCGCCACCGAGGCGAGGTCGCCCACCACGAAGGCCGTGGGGTGGCCGGGGACCGAGAGGTCTGCCTCCACCGTCACGCGGCCCGTGCGATCGAGCGGCACGCCGAGCGTCTTCGCCAGCGGAGCCCCCGACACGCCGGCGGCCCACAGCACCGTGCGCGCGGCGACGGGCTCGTCGCCCAGCCGCACGCCGTGCGGCCCCACGTCCGTCACGCGCGTCGCGAGGCGCACCTCGACCCCGAGGCGCTGGAGCGACGCGAGCGCCTTGCCCGAGAGGGGCGCGTCGAAGGCCGACAGCACGCGGTCGCCCGCCTCGACGAGGAGCACCCGCGCCTGCCGCGGATCGAAGCGCCGGAAGTCACCGGCGACGGTGAAGCGCGCGAGCTCGGCGATGGCGCCGGCCAGCTCCACCCCCGTGGGCCCGCCCCCGACGACGACGAAGGTGAGGAAGGCCCGGCGGCGCGCCTCGTCGTCTTCCTTCTCGGCGGCCTCGAAGGCCGTCAGCACCCGCCGGCGGATCTCCAGGGCGTCGTCCAGCGTCTTGAGGCCCGGGGCGTACGCCTCCCAGTCGTCGCGGCCGAAGTACGCGTGCCGCACGCCCGCGGCGAGGACGAGGAAGTCGTAGCTCAGCGCCCCGTCGGTCAGCACCACGGTGCGCGCGGCGAGGTCGACGCGCTGCACGTCACCCAGGCGCACCTCGACGTTCGACTGCCGCGCCAGCAGCGCGCGGATGGGCGTGGCGATGTCGCCCGGCGACAGGCCGGCGGTCGCCACCTGGTACAGGAGCGGCTGGAAGAGGTGGTAGTTCTGTCGGTCCACCAGGGTGACCCGCACGTTGCCCCGGGCGAGCCTGCGGGCCGCGTAGAGGCCGCCGAAGCCACCGCCGATGATGACGACGTGGGGAGTCATCTGCGAGGGACTGTACCGGCCGCTGTGCGCCCGCGCCCCTCGAAGCGCCGGGGCCTGCCCGACGCCCTCACGGCGTCAGCGAGAGCTCGCCGTGCACGCCGGCGCGAACGTCGGCGAGGTCCTGGAGCATGGGCACCAGCTCGCCCGCGCGCCACGAGTCGTACTGGTCGCCGTAGTGCGGAGACTTCGGCCAGCCCGAGGTGCCCGTGTCCACCACCCACCAGGCGCGCGCGGGGCTCGCCAGGTCCACCACCGAGCGCAGCACCGGGCCGGCGACGACCTTGAAGGGCGCCTTCTCGTTGCCCAGGTCGAAGTGCGTCTTCCAGATGGAGTCGAGCTCGCCGCCCACCTCGATGCGCGGGAGGTTCACCATGCCCGCCAGCGCCGAGCGCCCACCGAAGGCGTGCCGCGGCTGGTGCCAGTGCAGCCCACCCCAGGTCCACTTCGCGGGGTCGCTGCCCTGAGCCACGGTGAGCTCGGCGACGGCGGCCTCGAAGGCGGCGAGCAGCACGTCGCGCCGGGTCTCCAGGGCGGGCGTGCGGCGGTCGTCCCACGCGACGTGGTCGGCGTCGTCGAACCACAGGTCGGAGGTGTTGGTGGAGTAGCGCTGGGCCAGGAAGAACTTCACCGCCGGGGCGGGGAGCTCGTCTTCGATGGCCCGCACCACCGCGTGCTTGTAGGTCATGAAGAAGATGGCGCCTTCGGGCCGCGTGGCCCGGGCGTCGAAGTCCCACGCGCGCAGGAGCGCGAGGGCCTGCTGGGCCGGGGCCGAGAGGCCCGCGCCGTCGCCGAGCGACTCGAGCACCCGGGGCACCAGCGCCTGTGCGCGGAGCGAGTACGTGTCGCTGAGCATCTGCTTGAAGGACGCGAGGTCGTGCTGAGGCGTGGCCTTGGCCAGGGCCACGATGCGGTCGTGACGGAAGGCCGGGGCCGAGTCGAGCTGCAGCCGCGCGAACTCGGGGCTGCGCGGGTCGGCGGTCAAGTTGTTGCCGTGCGCCAGCACGCCATCTTCGGGATCGAGGGCGTGGGGGAGCTGCGGGCCGCTGGCGAAGTCCTGCCACTCGTACTTCCCCACCCAGCCGGGCACGGGGAAGGTGCCGCGGTGGTGCGGCCGCTGCGGCACGGTGCCCGAGGGGAACGAGGCGATGCGCCCCTGGGCGTCGCCGACGGTCCACGTGTTCCACATCGACGGCAGCTTGGCGACGACGCGGCCGACGTCTTCCACCGAGCGGGCCTGGTTGAGCTCGAGCATCACGGCGAAGCTCTTCTCGACGTCCTCCACCTTCCAGCGGATGGCGACGAGCGGCGACCCGGGCGGGAAGAGCTCGGGGTGCAGGTCGTTGTAGAGCGGGCCGTTGCACGTCTCGCGCAGGGGCAGGCGGCGCTCGGAGAAGGCGTCGCCGTCGCGCACGCGCACCACCTCTTCGCGGGCGGTGAGCGCGCAGTCGTGGCCCTCGTGCAGCACGAAGCCGGGCCGGGCCGGGTCTTCTTTCTCGATGACCAGGTCCACCACGTCGGCCATCGACGAGGTCATGCCCCAGGCCACCTGACCGTTGTGGCCGCCGACGATCCACGGGAAGCCGGGCACCGTGACGCCGATGACGTCGAGGCCCGGCGCCTTCAGGTGGAGCTGCACGAGGATGCCGGGCACCAGGTGCGAGAGGTGGGGGTCGTTGGCCACCATGGGCTTGCCCGACTTCGAGCGCGCGCCGCTCACCACCCACGCGTTCGACGCGCCGGCGACGGTGAGCACGTCGACCGTGGCGCGGCCGAGGGCCTCGGGGCTCGTCGGCGCGGCCGCCGTCTTCACCGGGAAGAGCCCGTCGAGCTCGGCGACGACCGTCGGCGGCAGCTCACCCAGCGGCCCCTTCGTGGCCACGGTGCGCCCGCCGGCCAGGGGCTCCGAGGGGTAGATGGCGTTCATCCGCTCGACGCCCACGGACATCGCCAGGAGCAGGCGGGTGGCTTCTTGCTGGTAGTTGTGGGTGATGCTCCACACGTTGAGGAGCCCCACGGCGAGCGAGTCCTCCGCGCGCCAGGGCTCCGGCTCGACGCGGAGCAGGCGGTACTCGAGCGGCTTCCAGCGCTGCACGGCCGCGTTGACGCCCTCGGCGAAGGCCTGGGCCAGCTCCCGCTCCTGGGGCGCCAGCTTCGCAAAGCTCTGCGTGGCGCGAGCCTCGATGCGCCAGCCGCGCATGGCCTTGTCGTACTCCACGGTGGTGGCAGCGGCGAGCGGCTGCTCCCCCACCATCTCGCTCACGCGGCCGCGGGCGAGCCGGCGCATCATGTCCATCTGGAAGAAGCGGGCGCGGCCCTGCACGAAGCCCGAGGCCCGCGCGAGGTCCATCAGGTTCTGCGCCTCGACGTGGGGCACGCCCTGCGCGTCGAAGAGCACCGTGGCGGGGGCAGCCAGGCCCGGCAGCGCGAGCGACGTCTTCGCGGTGTCGTCGGGGAAGTCGGGGGCGATGGAGTAGCCCAGCAGCGAGGTCGCCGCGCAGCCCTGCAGCAGCGCCGCCAGCACGAGGAGCTTCTTCATGTCGGTCACCAGAACTTCGAGACGAGCCGCACGCCGGCGGTCACCACGTTCGCCGGCCGCGTGAAGCGCCCGGGGATGATGTCTTGCGAGCGGTACGAGCCGTAGAGCTGCACGGGCAGGCCCAGCCGCAGGAGCGAGACGGTCAGCGTCGCCCGGAGGATGTTCTTCTCACCCGGCTGCCAGTACTTCTCGCGGTCCCAGTCCCACAGGGCCGACTCGCTGCGCCAGTCGCTCTGCGCGGTGCGCACGTGGGTGTAGCTCACGTTGAGCGTCACCATCGGCGGCAGCGTCTCGGCGCGGGCGGCGTCGTAGCCCGAGACGATCGACGCGCGGCTGGGCCCGATGAAGGGCACCACGTCGACCGAGAGGGTGCCGGCGAGCCAGTCGCCGCCGTCCACGGTGTACGTGTCGCCCACGTAGGGCGCGAGGTTGTTGAGCAGCGGGTTCTTGAGCCCCCGGCCCGCGGTGTACTGGCGCGGGCGCAGGAAGGCGTAGAAGAGGTCGGCGCCGACGTTGAGCCGGGCGATGCCCTTGTCGTTGACGAAGAAGGCCTTGTCGGCCGACAGGTGGGCCTCGACGTCGCCGGCGGCGTTGAGCTCCCAGAGGTTGGTGCCGACGCTGACGGCCTCCTCGGGGTCGAAGTTGCTGCCCGTGGGGAGCCCCACCAGCAGCGTGGCCGCCCAGCGGAAGTGGTGCTGCTTCATCCACTCGAACTCGGGCAACAGGTAGCGGCCGATGAGCACGATGTCGGACAGCTGCGCCCCGCCCTGCCACTGGGCCGGCACCCGCGGCTGCCCCATGGACGCGGCCCACTGCCAGAAGTCCTCCTCGGAGTACTGGCGGCCAAGCTGCGCCTGGAAGTCGCCCGGCTCCCACGAGAGGTTGGTGGTGACGCGCGAGCGCAGCGCGATGGGCATGTAGATGCCGGCGGTGAGCTGGTCGGTGATGCCGTACAGCGCCTGAATGAGGAGGAAGTCGAACTCGGCCTTGGGCCGCGCTCTCAAGATGCCCTGGAGCCCGCCGCCGGGCTCGTAGCGGCGGATGTCCTCGATGAGCGAGACGGCCTGGCGGTTGCCGTCCCACTGCTTGTCGATGAACGAGTAGAGGTACGCGAAGTCGAAGCCCCACGTGCTCTTGGGGAGCGTCACCGTCTCGGCGGCCCGGGCCGAGAGCGAGAGGGCGAGCGTCGTCAGCAGCAGCAGGCGCTTCACGGCACCACCTCCGTCGTCTCGAAGGGCATGGCCGTGGCCGGCACCGCGCCGATGGCGACGTGCACCTTGCGGCCGCGGAGGTCGAGCACCGAGGCGTTCATGCTGTCGGACTGGTCGACGAACTGTGGGTCGGCGATGAGCGCCTGGAGCCAGGGCACGTCGACGGGCTCCGCGCGCTCCACCAGGCGCTGCTGCACGCCGTGGATGACGCGGCGGCTGCGGAAGAAGAAGCCCGACCACTGCGACTGGGGCACGATCTTCTGCCCGGCCACCGTCAGCGTGGCGATGTCGGCGAAGTTCTTCACGAAGCTCGAGCCGAGCACGAGGTCGTCGGCGGTGACGCTCGCGTAGCGGCGGCCGCTCGCGTCGACGTCGTCGGGCGTGAAGGCGTAGATGCCCTTGCTGCCGGAGTTGAAGACGTCGGAGTCCACCTCCACCGCCTCGAGGCCGCCGCGATCGTCGGCCACCACGCAGTTCCACCCGTAGACGTGGCTCTGCGCGGCGATGAGCTCCCGCGCCGAGGCCGCGTCGGTGGCCTGCTCGAGGATCTTCCGCCCCACGAAGCCGATGGGCAGCCCGCGGCCCGTCAGCTTCGCCTTCGAGATGTCGGCCACCGAGTCGAGCACCGAGCCCACCACGCTGCTGTCGAGCGTGTCGGAGGGGTTGCAGGCGTAGCCGACGCCCCGCGCCGACAGCCCGCTGATGCCGTAGACGATGCCCGCCCAGCCCACGGTGACGAAGGCGGGCCCCGTCTCGGGCACGTGGCGAAGCACCACGCCGTGCTTGTGCGCGGTGTTGGCGTCGAGGAGCGAGAAGTGGTGGGCCAGGAGCGGCGCCCCGTCGGCGGCCCGGGCGCCGCGCACGCCGACGGCCACCGGCGGCGGGCGGGTGCGGC
>CAYUZK010000143.1:0-16605 GCA_964449625.1 uncultured Archangium sp. | reverse complement strand
GCCCGCGCCGACCCTCGAGCTGGCGACCCGCGGCGGTGAGCGCGTCACCCGGCGCGTGCTGCAGGCCGGCGAGCTCGCCCTGCTGGGGCCATTGGGCCCGGGCGAGTACGTGCTCAAGGGCACGGCGGCCGGGTTCCAGCCGGGCACGGTGCCGGTGGTGGTGAAGCCCGGGGAGGTGGCCATCGAGCTGACGCTGACGCGCGGCACGGTGATCAGCGGCACGGTGCAGGACGAGTACGGCCGGCCCGCGCCCGGCGTCTCGGTGCTGGTGACGCCGACGGGTGACACGATCTTGTCCGACGATCAGGGGCGCTTCGCGGCGACCGTGCCCTCCCCCGGCCTGTACGAGCTGCACGCGCACCACTCGGACTGGGGAGGCGGCAACCTCGCGGTGCAGGCGCCGCGGGCCGACGTCGTGCTCCAGCTCGAGCCGCGGGCGGGCGCGGAGATCACCGTGACGGTCGAGGGGCGCCGGGTCGAGGGCGCGTCGGTGACGCTCTTCCACGCGAAGGGGAACTTCCGCAGCGACCGCGTCTCGGGCTCCGACGGCGTGGTGCTCATGCGCGGGCTGCCCGACGACGCGTACCACCTCGTGGCGACGCACCCCGACTTCCTCCCCTCGGAGCGGCAGCAGGTGACGCTGCGCGACGGCGAGCTCCAGCGGCTGACGGCCGCGCTCAAGCCCGGGGCGAAGCTCGTGGGCCAGGTGGTGGACACGCAGGGCGCGCCGGTGGCGTCGGTGCCGGTGACGGTGATGCCACGCGGGGCGGAGCCGGCCGTGACCGACGCCCAGGGCCAGTTCACGCTGGCGCCGCTGCGGCCGGGCGCCTCCTACGCGGTGCGCGTCACGCAGCGCGGGCTCGAGCAGCAAGAGCGGGTGGTGGGGCGCGCAGGCGGGGAGCCGGTGCGCGTCGTGGTGCGCCGGCAGGCCGTCTTCCGCGGGCGGGTGCTGGGGGCCGGGCAGCCGCTCAAGAGCTTCCGCGTCGACGAGCACGAGGTGACCTCGGCCGACGGGCGCTTCGAGCTGCCGCTCCCGGCGACCGAGGACCGGGTGATCCTCTCCATCGAGGCGCCCGGCTACGAGCCGATGATGGCCGACCGCCCGCGCACGCCGGAGCTGGGAGACTTCGACCTCTCTCGCGCGCCCGCGATCACGGGCCTGGTGCGCGACGAGGGCGGAGCGCCGGTGGCCGACGCCGTCGTCACCTGCGACAGCTGTGAGCAGTCGGTGCTGACCGACGCGCAAGGCCGCTTCTCCCTGGGCAAGCCCGCCTTCCAGCGCGAGCTGACGCTGCTGGCGAAGAAGGCCCGGCGCACGGCCTCCCGCGTGGTCACCGATCGCGCGCTGCAGGGCATCGAGCTCGTCCTGCGCCCGGGCACGCGGGTGACGGGCACCGCCTGGCTCCCCGATGGGCGGCCGGCGGGCGGCGTGGAGATCGCTGGGGTGCAGGCCGAGCGCCGCGAGCCGGTGACGGCGGTCACCAACGCCGACGGCAGCTACAGCCTCGACGTCGCGCCCGGCTCGTGGACCTTCACCCTCGGCGTGCCCGGGCCTGGCAGCACCGAGCCGGCGTCGCTCATCGCGCAGGTGGAGGGCGCCGAGCTGCGCCTCGACTTCGGGCCAGCGCCGGGGCTCTCCGCGGTGACGGTGCGGCTCGCGCCGAAGGCCGGCTACGCGCTGTGGCTGGTGCGCGGTGACGTGCCGCGCGTGGGCAACCCGCCGCTCGAGCTGCTGCGCGCGAGCTGGGCGCAGCTCGTGTACCAGCCGCGGACTCCGACGGTGACGCTGGGGGGCCTCGTGCCCGGGCGCTACACGCTCGTGTGGGCCAGCTTCCACGCCTCGGCGCCGGAGGGCCCGGTGGTGGTGCCGGTGACGGTGCCCGCGTCGGGCGAGATCGTGCTGGTGCGCTGATGACCTGGGCCCGGGGCGCGCTCCTCGTTGCGGCGCTGGGCGCGCTGGCGCTGGGCGGGTGGTGGCTCACCCGGGTCGACGAGGGCTCGGGGTCGCCGGCGCCCGGAGGCGAGGGCCCGCAGGCCTTCGTGCGCAGCGAGCCGGACGAGCTGACTTCGCTCGATGCAGGCGTGGGGCGCGTCAGTGGCCAGGTGCGGCGTGAGGACGGCAGCGTGGTGGTGGGGGCACAGGTGCTGGTGTTCGCCGGGCCGCCGCCGACGGAGGTGCTCGAGTGCGGCATCTGCCACGAGGGGGTGCTCGACTGCGCGGCGCCCCAGACCGTGGCCCAGGTGCTCGAGGGCCTGCGCGCCGGGCACCTGCGCCGCGGCGCGCCGACGCACCGGACCACGACGGATGCCCGCGGCGCGTTCGTGATCGACCTCGCGCCCCTGCGCCGGGAGCTGCTGGTGCTGACCCCCGAGGGGACGGCACGGGCCGAGACCGACGCGGCGCCGCTGGCGCTGCTGCTCGACGAGCCTGCTCCGTCGGCGTCGCGAGTGGTGTCGGTGAGAGATCTTCACGGGGCGCCGGTGGCGGGTGCGCGCGTAACGGTGCTCTTCGAGCGCACCGGCGGCCTCGCGGAGTACGGCACTGACGCCGAGGGGCGGCTCTCGCTGCCGAGCCCTCCTGGCGAGGCCTGGCTCGCGGCGGAGGCCGCCGGGTACCTGCCCACCGCTGGGCGCGGGCGCACGGAGCTGGTGCTGGCGCCGCCGCTCACGCTGATCGTCAAGACGCTGCTCGCCGGTCAGCCGGTGGACGCCGACGTCGAGCTGGACGCGCACCTGGCGGTACCGCGGCTGCGCACCCGTGGCGGCGTGCTGCGCCTCGAGGGCCTCGCGCCGAGGCTCGTCTCGGTGCGCGCCTCCACGCCGGAGCTGGTCGCGGCCGAGAAGCTGGTCGAGCTCTCCGCGGTCGAGACCGAGGTCACCTTCGAGCTCCTGAAGGGGGCGAAGGTGTTCGTCACGGTGATGTCCGACACCGGGGCGCCGCTGGACGAGGTGAGCGGCGGGCTCTCGGGCGTGGCCAACGCCGTCACCGTGGGGGGCTCGGTGGAGCAGGGCGCGCCGCTGGTGCTGGGGCCCGTCCCCGAGGGGGAGTACGAGCTCTCCGTCTCCTCGGTGGGGCGCGTGACCGCCACGCGCACGGTGGATCTCCGGCCGGGAGAGACCTCGCTCGAGGTGCGGCTGCGGGCGACCAACGTGGTGACGGGCCGCGTGGTGGACGCCCTGGGCGCGGCCGTCGAGAACGCGCACGTCGAGCTCCTCGACGAGCAGCTCGACCTCGCGGGGGTCTTCACGCAGAGAGACGGCACCTTCGAAGTCGAGGTCGACCAGCCGGGCACCTTCACGCTCATCGCCACCCACGCCGCCGGTGGGGTGGCCGAGCGCACGGTGACGGTCAACGGGCCCGCGGTGACGCTCACGCTGCAGCCGCGCGGCGTGATCGAGGCGGAGGTCTTCGAGCTCGACGGGCAGCCCATCGACGCGGCCCTCGTCGTGCGCAGCGCGGAGCGGGTGGTGGGGGTGCTCGAGCCGGTGCCCGGCAGCCACGTCGCGCGACGGGCGGGGCTGGGCCCGGGGCGCTACGTCGTCACCTTGAGCCTCCCGGAGCGCCTGCCCGTGCGCTGGGAGCTCGACCTGCGCGAGGGCGAGACGGCCCGGCGGCGCGTGCAGCTCGAGGCCGGGCACTCCGTGAGCGGGCGGGTGGTCGGGCCCACGGGCAGCCCGGTGGAGCAGGTGAGCCTCTTTGCGTCGGACCACGACGGCATGGCGGCCACGGACGCCGAGGGGCGCTTCGAGTTGAAGGGGCTCGCCGCGGGCCCGCTCGAGCTCTACGGCATCGGGAGCCGCGGCGCGATGACCGACACGGTGAAGGTGACGGCGCCGGCCCGCGACGTGGTGCTGACGCTCCAGGGCGCGCGTCGGGTGAAGGGGCGGGTGGTCGACGAGCGCGGCGCGCCGCTGGCGGGCGTCGACGTCAACGACGAGCAGGTGACGGGGCCCGACGGCCGCTTCGAGGTCCAGGTCGCCGGGGGTTCGCTGACGCTCTTCCTCTCCGGCTACGTCCTGGAGACGCTGGAGCCGCCCGCGGACGACGTGGGCGACGTGGTGCTGCGGCGCCCGCCGCAGATCGAGGGGGAGGTCGTCGACGCCGAGGGGCGACCGGTGCCCGGGGCGCTGGTGCGATCGACCAACGACGGCGTCGCGACGGCCACGGACGCAGCGGGCCGCTTCAAGCTCGAGCTCACCGAGGGCGTGGAGTGCGAGCTCGTGGCCTCCCGGGGCGGGCAGTTCGGCCGCGCGACGGCGCGGGTCGGTGCCCGGGTGCGCGTGCAGCTCGCGCGGGGCACCCGGGTCTTCGGGCGCGTGGTGAAGGCGGGCGGAGGTGGCCTGGTCACCACGGTGTCAGTGGCCGAGCCGAGCGCGCCGAGCGCGATGCAGGAGCTGGAGACCGACGGGGAGGGGCGCTTCGAGGTGTCGCTCCCCGCAGGGGTGTGGACCTTCACGCCGCGCACCGACCGCGTGAGCCGCGCCTTCGACGTGCGCGGGGAGCGGCTGGAGCTCGTCCTGGGCGACGAGGCGTCGAGCTGCGGGCTGCACGTCACGGCGCCCGAGCCCATCTTCGCCTTCTCGCTCGTGCCCGCGGCGTCGGCCGGCGCCCCCTCCGACGAGGTGGTGGGCGGCAGCCTCGACTTTTCGGGGCGCCGGCCGGAGCGGAGCGTGAGCGCCCGGGCCGTGCCCTGCGGTGACTACGTGGCCGTGGCGCTGCTTCGGGTCGGGCTCGTGCGGCAGCCGGTGTCGGTGCGCGAGAAGGCCCAGCCGCTCGCCCTCGACCTCTCCCGGCTGGTGGTGGACGACGCGCCGGAGTGAAGGATCCTCTCGTGCGCGTGCCGTGCTAGGCAGCCGGCGTGAGCGTCAACGTGCTGGCAGGCAGGCGGATCGCGGTGGGCGTCGGCGGAGGCATCGCCGCGTACAAGGCGGGCGACTTCGTGCGCGAGCTGCGGCGCCAGGGCGCCGAGGTGCGCGTGGCCATGACCCGGGCCGCGCAGGCCTTCATCACGCCGCTGACGCTGCAGGGGCTCTCGGGCAACCCGGTCTTCACCGACGTCTTCGATCTCGGGCACGAGGCGCAGTACGGGCACCTCGACGTCTCGCGCTGGGCCGACGCCTGGGTGGTGCTGCCCGCGACGGCCGACCTCCTCGCGCGGCTGGCCACCGGCCAGGCCAACGACGCCGTCACCACCTCGCTCGTCGCCTTCCGCGGGCCGGTGCTGCTCGCCCCGGCGATGAACACCGCGATGTGGGAGCACCCGGCGACGCAGCGCAACCTCGCCACCCTGCGGGGCACCAGCGGCGTGCACTTCGTCGGGCCCGGCGTCGGCCCGCTCGCGGACGGAGACGTCGGCGTGGGGCGGCTGGCCGAGCTGCCGGAGCTCATCGCGGCGACCGGGGCGCTCTTCGCTGGCGGCCCGCTCGCGGGCAAGCGGGTGCTGATCACCGCCGGGCCCACGCGCGAGGCCCTCGATCCGGTGCGGTTCCTGTCCAACCCCAGCACCGGGAAGATGGGCCTGGCCATGGCTCATTCGGCGCGCGCGCTGGGCGCCGAGGTCACGGTGGTGCTGGGCCCGGTGGAGAGCCCGGGCGCGGTGCCCTTCGAGGTGGTGCCGGTGACGACGGCCGACGAGATGCTCGCCGCGGTGCTCGCGCGGGTCGAGGCGGCGGACGTCTTCGTGGCGGCGGCCGCGGTGAGCGACTGGAAGGCGCAGACGGTGGCGCCTGCCAAGACCAAGAAGGGCGAGGGCCCCGAGGCGCTCACGCTCGTGCGGACCCCCGACGTGCTCGCCACGGCCTCGGCGAAGGTGCACGGGAACGCTCAGCGCCCGGTGCTGGTGGGCTTCGCCGCCGAGACCCACGACGTGGCCGCCTACGCGAAGGAGAAGCTGACCCGCAAGCGCCTTGACTTCATCGTGGCCAACGACGTGTCGGCGCCGGGCTCCGGCTTCGGCAGCGAGACGAACACGGTGACCGTCATCGACGCGGGCGGCGGCGCGCAGGCCCTCGCCGGCACCAAGCGCGAGGTCGCCGATCGCATCTGGGCCATCGTCGCGCCGCGGGCGCGATAAGGTGCGCGGCCGATGTCCGACGAGCTGAAGGAGATCGCCCTCGAGCTTCGCCGCCACCTGGCCTGGCAGGAGGCCGACGGTACGCGCGCGCTGCTCAAGGACCCGAGCGCGCCGCCCCTCTTCGCGCCGCTGGGCCCCGTCGCCGCCCCCGCGCGCGCCGCTCAGCCTGCTCGTGCCCCGTCGCAGGCCGGGCCCGTGGTGCCGGGCGCGACGCTCGACGAGGTGCGCCGGGAACTGGGCGACTGCACGCGCTGCAAGCTGTGCAAGGGCCGCAAGCAGATCGTCTTCGGCGTGGGCAACCCGCGGGCCGAGCTGCTCTTCGTGGGCGAAGGCCCCGGCGCCGAGGAGGACAAGCAGGGCGTGCCCTTCGTGGGGGAGGCAGGGCAGCTCCTCACGAAGATGATCGAGGCGATGAAGTTCAGCCGCGACTCGGTCTACATCTGCAACGTCGTCAAGTGCCGCCCGCCGGGCAACCGCAACCCGGAGCCCGACGAGATCGCCGCGTGCGAGCCGTTCTTGAAGGCGCAGCTGCGCGTGGTGCAGCCGAAGATCATCGTCGCGCTGGGCAAGTTCGCGGCCCAGACGCTCCTGCGCACCGACACGCCCATCACCCGGCTCCGCGGCCAGTGGCGCGAGTACGAGGGCGTGCCGCTCATGCCGACGTTCCACCCCGCGTACCTGCTGCGCCAGCCCGCCGAGAAGAAGCTGGCGTGGCTCGACCTGCAGGAAGTCATGAAGAAATTCGAAAAGAGCAAGGCATGAAGGGCACGGTCCAGGTCCACCAGGTGCGCTGCGGCTCCCTCGAGGGGAACCCGCTGGGCGATCCCACGACGCGCAGCGTCCCCGTCTACCTCCCTCCGGGCTACGAGCAGGACAAGGAGGCGCGCTACCCCGTCGTCTACTTCCTGCACGGCTTCTCGGGCTCGGGGCTGCAGTGGCTCAACGTCTCGCCCTTCACGCGCAACGTGCCTGAGCGGCTCGATCACCTCGTGAGCGAGGGCAAGGTGCCGCCCGTCATCGGCGTGTTCGTCGACGGGTGGACGGCGCTCGGCGGCAGCCAGTGGATCAACTCGGAGGGCACCGGCCGCTACCGCGACGTGGTGGTCCGCGACGTGCTCGGCTGGACCGACAAGACCTTCCGCACCGTGAAGAAGGGCTCGGCCCGCGCGCTGGTGGGCAAGAGCAGCGGCGGCTACGGGGCCCTCGTCATCTCGCGCTACCACCCGGATCTCTTCCAGCACATCGGCGTGCACTCCGCCGACGCGGGCTTCGAGTGGGCGTACCTGAACGAGCTGCCCCAGGCGGCGAGCGCGCTGCTCAAGGCCGGCGGCCTCGAGCCCTGGTTCCGCGACTTCCTGCGCCGGGCGGCCGAGACCAAGATGAAGGGCGACGATCACGTCACCATCAACATGATCGCCATGGGCGCGGCGTACTCGCCGAAGAAGGGCGAGCCCCTCAACGTGGAGCTGCCCATCGAGCTGCCGTCAGGGAAGCTGCGCCTCGACGTGTGGAACCGGTGGCTCGTGCACGACCCCGTGCGCTTCGTGCCCAAGCACGCCGACGTGTACAAGAAGCTCAAGAGCATCTTCATCGACTGCGGCACCCGCGACGAGTTCAACCTCCGCTGGGGCGCGCGGATGATCAGCGAAGACTTCAAGACCGCCGGTGTCGAGCACGTCCACGAGGAGTTCGAGGACGGCCACATGGGCGTCAACTACCGCTTCGAGCGCTCGCTGGCCTGGCTCATCCCCCGGCTCGAGCGCTGATCCGTTTCGTCTCACCCAGGAACCCCAAGCCATGAAGCTCCAGGTCAAGACCGTCATCGACGGCACGCTGAACGCGCTCAAGACGTCCGGCGCCATCGCCTTCGACGCCATCCCCAACTACGTCGTCGAAGCGCCGAAGAACCCCGAGCACGGCGACTGGTCGTGCAACGTGTGCATGGTGCTGTCGAAGGCCACCGGCAAGAAGCCGCCGGAGCTCGCCGACCTCCTCATCAAGGGCCTGGTGGACCCGCAGGGCATCGTGGTGTCGCTCGAGAAGGCTGGCCCCGGCTTCCTGAACTTGAGGCTCAAGGACTCCGTGTTCCAGGCCGTCGCGCGTGAGGTGCTGAAGGCCGGCGTGCACTTCGGCCGGCAGCAGCCGAAGTCGAGCGGCAAGAAGGTGATGGTCGAGTTCGTCTCGGCGAACCCCACGGGCCCGGTGCACATCGGCCACGCGCGCGGCGCCTTCATGGGTGACGCCATCGCGCGGCTGCTCGACGCGGCGGGCCACGACGTCACGCGCGAGTTCTACATCAACGACTTCGGCAAGCAGGTCGAGACGCTCGCGCGCACGATCTACAAGCGCTACCAGCAGCTCTCCGGCACCAAGGTGGAGCTCGCCGAGGGCGAGTACCCGGCCGAGTACGTGGTGGACATCGCGAAGACCTGGCAGGCCGAAGACGGCGACCAGTGGCTCGGCAAGCCCGAGGCCGACTGGTTCGCTCGGGCCCTCGAGGTGGGCATTCGCGAGAACCTGAAGGCCATCAAGTCGACGCTGGCCATGGCGAACATCTCGCACGACGTCTTCTTCAGCGAGGCGTCGCTCCACGCGGCCGGCAAGGTGCGGAGCATCGTCGACGTCTACAAGGCCCGCGGCGTCACCTACGAGGCCACTGAGGGCAAGCGGCGCGAGAAGGGCGACAAGGTCCGCGACGTCGACTCGAAGGCCGCGAAGTACGCCGACCAGCAGCACGGCGGCACCTTCCTGCAGACGGCGACGTACCAGGAGAACGGCAAGTACGTGCTCAAGGACGAGGAGGACCGCATCATCCTCCGCGCCGACGGCACGCCCGTGTACCTGACGGCGGACCTCGCGTACCACAAGGAGAAGTTCGACCGCGGCTACGACCTGATGGTCGACGTCTTCGGCGCGGACCACGCGGGCCACGTGCCGCGCATCCAGTCGGGCATGACGCTGCTGGGCTTCGAGCAGAAGAAGCTCCAGTTCGTGCTGGTGCAGATCGTTCGCATCGTGCGCGGCGGCGAAGAGGTGAAGGTCAGCAAGCGCAAGGGCACGCTCTTCGAGCTCGCGGAGCTCATCGAGGAGGCCGGCGCCGACGTGTGCCGCTTCATCTTCCTGATGAAGACCGCCAACGCGCAGTTCGACTTCGACCTCGACGCGGTCCAGAAGCAGTCGAAGGACAACCCGGTCTTCTACTTCCAGTACGGGCACGCGAGGTGTGCGTCGATCCTCAAGAAGGCGGCGGAGAAGGGCGTGGCGTTCACCGGCGCGCCGACCGACGCCCAGCTCGCGCGGCTGACGCTCCCGGAGGAGAAGCTGATGCTCAAGAAGATGAGCATGCTGCCGGACGTGGTGCAGGGCGCCGCGGACAAGCTCGAGCCGCACCACGTGCTGTACTTCTGCCAGGAGCTGATCAGCGACTTCCACAGCTACTACACGAAGTACCGGGCCGACCCGATCGTCGGCGACGACGCGGAGAAGACGCAGGGCCGGCTCGCGATGGTCGCCGCCCTCAAGCAGACGCTCCAGTGCGCCTTCGGCATCCTCGGCATCACCGCGCCGGAGCACATGGAGGCCCCCGCGGAGGAGGAATGAGCCTCCTCTCGGCGCCGCTGGTGGCCTCGGTCGAGTCGCCCAGCGCGTTCTGGGCAGCGACGCGGCCCCTGCGCACCGGGCCCACCATCGAGCAGGCGATCTCCAGCGGCTTCCAGGCAGACCGGCTCGGCTACGCCTTCCTCGGGGGCTACGCGGCAGCCCTGCGCGCGCTCGACCCCACGCTGGGGCCCGACGACCTCGGCGCGCTGTGTGCCACGGAGGCAGGCGGAGGGCACCCGAGGGCCATCGAGACGACGCTGCGTGACGGCCGCCTCGACGGCACCAAGCAGTTCGTCTCGGGAGGCTCGCTCGCCACCCAGTTGCTGGTGATCGCCACGGCGGGCACCAACGCTGACGGGACGAAGCAGCTCAAGCTGGTGCGGCTCGCGGCGAGCGCACCGGGCGTGGGTGCTGAGGACCTGCCCCCGCTGCCCTTCGTGCCGGAGATCCCCCACTGCGTGGTGACCTTCACCGCCGCCCCGGTGGAGCGGGTCTTCGACGGCGACGGCTACGTCAACGCGCTCAAGCCCTTCCGCACCATCGAGGACCTGCACGTCTTCGGCGCGGCGCTCGGCTACTTCGTGCGCGTAGCGCGGCGCTCGAGCTGGCCCCAGGCCAAGGTGGAGAGGCTGCTGGCGGCCCTCGCCACCGTGCGGCAGCTCGCCGCCCAGCCCGTCGACTCGCCGGAGACGCACCTGGGGCTCGCGGGCTTCCTCGCGGCTACGCGCGACCTCGTCGCGGCGTTCGACTGGTCGACGGTAGAGCCCAACGAGGCGGCCCGGTTCCAGCGAGACCTGCCGCTGCTGCGCGTGGCCGAGAAGGTGCGCGAGGCGCGCCGCTCGACGGCCTGGGCGCGAGTGGCCGGCGCCTGACTCGTCAGGAGCCATGTTGGCTTTTATTGTAGGTGCTTGAAGTCGTCGGTAGTGCTTTCCTTGCAGCCAGGGGTTCGCAATGATGCGCAATCAGGCCTTCATTCTTGTTGTGATGGTTGCCATCTCTGGTTGTTCTGGAGAGGTCGAGAGGTGGCATCCGAGTACGCCCGCTGCTGCCTGGATGCGGGGGGCGCCCGGAGGTTGGGGCGGGAGTATCGGGGTCACCGCAGAGACTGACGCCAGTTCGGCGATCCGCTACTTTTTTGGGGCGGATCTGTACTCGCCAGAACCCGCGGCGTCCTCGCGACTCACTGTCTCGCTGCCGCTGAGCGTTCGCGAACCGGAGTTCTCGTCGGAGGGAATCGGGTTCGCATACGAGGGAACGATTCCTGAGTTTGCGTACGAGAATGCCGGGACCATTGTGTCTTTTGGTCCTTCAGGGACAGCGCCTGAGAATGTGGATGCAGTTGAAGACGGGTGGACGTCCGTGGATCAGGCCAACCGGCCGGAGGAGACAACCGGCTACGTTTCGTCATTCAAGGTCGTACTCGCAGGCGATGGCGCTATCACGGGCGAAGTTCGCTGGGTGTGGGTTGCAGATTTGGGCGGGCCGACTCCTCCTGTGCAGTCCGCAGAACTGGGTGGGCTCGCTCATCGCTCGTGTGCGTTTGCTCGTGAAGGATTTTCAACTGAGTGGGCCCCCCTCTCGTCGCCCGAATGCGCACAGCTCTTCGCAAGCAACCCCTGAGGTTGCCCATCGCCGTCTCGGGAATGACGGCGCTCGATACGCAGTGATAGATGGCCCCGTGACCGCTGAGGCCGCTCAGCCGCGCGCGCGCAGGGCCGAGACGATCATCCGCGAGGCCGGGCTTCGGTTGAGCGTGTAGAAGTGAATGCCCGGCACGCCGCGCTGGAGCAGCTCGCTGCACTGGAGCGTCGCGTGCGCCACGCCGAGCTGCATCACCGCCTGCGGGTCGTCCTTGATCTTCTCGAGTTCGAGCTGCAGCCGCATGGGCACCGTCGCGCCGCACATGCGCACGAAGCGCTGCACCTGGTCGTAGTTGGTGATGGGCATGATGCCCGGCACGATGGGAGCGTTGATGCCCGCCCGCCGCGCCCGCTCCACGAAGTCGAAGTAGAAGGCGTTGTCGAAGAAGAGCTGGGTGATGACGAAGTCGGAGCCCTCGTCGACCTTGGTCTTCAGGTGCTTCAGGTCCAGCTCGCGGGACGACTCGAGGTGCCCTTCGGGGTAGCCCGCGACGCCCACGGAGAGCCCGAGGTCCTTCTCGCGGATGTAGGCCACCAGCTCGCTCGCGTAGGTGAAGCCGCCGTCGACCGCCTGGAAGCTCGTGCTGCCCTTCGGCGGGTCACCGCGCAGCGCCAGCACGTTCTCGACGCGCGCGGCGGCGAGGCGCTCGAGCACGTGGCCAATCTCCTCCTGCGTGTGGCCCACGCAGGTCAGGTGCGCCATGGCCTCGATGCCCGTGCGCTCCTTGATGTGCGTGACGAGGTCGATGGTGCGATCGCGCGTGCTGCCGCCGGCGCCGTAGGTGACGGAGACGAAGCCCGGCTCCAGGGAGCGCAGGTCCTCGAGGGTGTCCCAGAGCTGCTTCTCGCCCTCCGGGGTCTTGGGCGGGAAGAACTCGAACGAGAAGCACGGCTTCGAGGGGTTGAGGCGCGAGCGGATCTTCACGGCGCTCCTCTTCTCACGTCGGCCTCGCGGCGTCACCGGTGATGCCTCTGAGAAGCACGGGGCGCCCCAGCGGGGCGGAATGCCCGTTGAAGTGAGTGCCCCAGTCGGTATGGTTCGCGGCCTCTTCAGCCAAGGTACCTCGATGCCGCGCCAGACTCCGCTCAACGCCGCCCACCGCAAGCTCGGCGGCCGCATGGTCGACTTCGCCGGGTGGGACATGCCCGTGCAGTACGAGGGCCTGCTGCAGGAGCACGAGGCCGTGCGCACCGGCGTCGGCCTCTTCGACGTGAGCCACATGGGCGAGGTCGAGTTCAAGGGCCCGGGCGCCCTCGAAGAGGCCAACCGCCTCATCACCAACGATCTCGCGAAGTGCGCCGACGGCCAGGCCGTCTACGCGGGCCTCCTCAACGAGCGCGGCACCTTCGTCGACGACATCGTCGCCTACCGCTTCTCGCCCGAGCACATCTTCATCTGCGTCAACGCGTCGAACGCCGACAAGGACTTCGCGTGGATGCACTCGAACGCGAAGAAGGTGAAGCCGGTCAACCGGAGCGACGACTTCGCGCAGATCGCCGTGCAGGGCCCGAAGGCCTTCGGCCTGGTGCAGAAGCTCGCGAACAAGCCGCTCGAGGGCGTGGGCACCTACCGCTTCACGACGGGGCAGGTGGCCGGCGTCGACTGCATCATCAGCCGCACCGGCTACACCGGCGAAGACGGCTTCGAGCTCTACTGCCCGCCGGACAAGGCGGAGGGCCTGTGGTTCGCGCTGGTGGAGCAGGGCGCCAAGCCCGCCGGCCTGGGCGCGCGCGACTCCCTGCGCACCGAGATGAAGTACGCGCTCTACGGCAACGACATCGACGATCAGCACACGCCGCTCGAGGCGGGCCTCGGGTGGATCGTCAAGCTCGACAAGGCCGAGTTCATCGGCAAGGACGTGCTCGTCGCCCAGAAGGCCGCCGGCGTGCCGCGCAAGCTCGTCGGCTTCGAGCTGGTGGGCGCCGGCATTCCCCGCGCGCACTACGCCATCCTCAAGGACGGCCAGAAGGTCGGCGAGGTGACCAGCGGCACCATGGGGCCGTCGGTGAAGAAGGCCATCGGCATCGGCTACGTGCCGACGGCGCTCTCGGCCGAGGGCTCGACGTTCGAGGTGGACATCCGTGGGCGCGGCGTCGAGGCGCGCGTGGTGAAGACTCCGTTCTACAAGAAGGGCTGACCCGTCATGAGCAACTACCCCAGCGAGCTGAAGTACACGAAGGACCACGAGTGGGCGAAGAAGGCCGGCTCCAACGTCGTCGTCGGCGTCACCTGGCACGCCCAGGACGCCCTGGGCGCGATCGTCTACGTCGAGCTGCCGAAGGTCGGCACCGAGGTGAAGGCCCACGCGTCCTTCGGGGTGATCGAGTCGACCAAGGCCGTCTCGGAGCTCTTCGCGCCGATCTCGGGCAAGGTGGCGAAGATCAACGACTCCGTGTCGAACAACCCGGGCGCGGTGAACGACGACCCGTACGCGAGCTGGCTCATCGAGCTCGAGCCGGCCAACGCCGCCGACTATGACGGCCTGCTCGACCAGGCGACCTACGTGAAGCTGCTCGACGCGGCGAAGTGACCCCCTTCAGGGGCGCCCGTCCTGCGAGGCATGAGCCGGGGTAATGCCCCGGGGAGGCAGTTGTGGCGGAGCCCGGCCGTGGGGCGGTAGAAGCCGCGCGCCATGCTCGAGTTCCTCGACACCTTCCCGCGCCGTCACCTCGGTCCCTCCGCCAATGACATCGAGGCGATGCTCGCGGCGATCGACGCGCCGTCCCTCGACGCGCTGATCGACCAGACCGTCCCGAAGCAGATCCGCGTCAAGAAGCCGCTGCAGCTCCCGGCCGCGAAGGCCGAGGCCGAGCTGTTGGCGGAGCTCAAGGGCATCGCCTCGCAGAACCAGGTCTTCAAGAGCTTCATCGGCGCCGGCTACTCCGACACCGTGACGCCCGGCGTGGTGCTGCGCAACGTGCTGCTCAACCCGGCCTGGTACACGGCCTACACGCCGTACCAGGCGGAGATCGCCCAGGGGCGCCTCGAGGCGCTCCTCAACTACCAGACGATGGTGTGCGATCTGACGGGCCTGCCCGTGGCCAACGCCTCGCTCCTCGACGAGGCCACGGCAGCCGCCGAGGCGCTGCACATGCTGCGGTCAGCCGGCAAGGACACCGCGGGCAAGGCCTTCTTCGTCTCGGAGCGCTGCCACCCGCAGACCATCGAGGTGGTGAAGACCCGCGCGAAGCCCTTCGGCGTCGAGGTGGTGATCGGCGATCACGCCGCCTTCGATTTCTCGAAGCCGTGCTTCGGCGCGCTGGTGCAGTACCCGGCCACCGACGGAGGCCTCCACGACTACAAGGCCTTCATCGAGAAGGCGCACGCGAGCGGCGCGCTGGTGGTGATGGCCACCGATCTCCTCGCGCTCACCATGCTCACCTCGCCGGGCGAGCTCGGCGCCGACGTGGCCATCGGCTCGGCCCAGCGCTTCGGCGTGCCCATGGGCTTCGGCGGCCCGCACGCCGCGTTCATGTCGTGCCGCGCGGAGTACACGCGCTCGCTGCCCGGCCGCATCATCGGCGCCTCGCAGGACACGCACGGCCGCCTGGCGCTGCGCATGGCGCTGGGCACCCGCGAGCAGCACATTCGCCGCGAGAAGGCGACGTCGAACATCTGCACCGCGCAGGTGCTGCTCGCCGTGATGGCCTCGATGTACGCCGTGTACCACGGGCCGGCCGGCCTCAAGGCCATCGCCGCCCGCACGCACCTGCTGGCCAAGACCTTCGCCCAGGGCTTGAAGAAGCTGGGCCTCCAGTCGCGGCACGCGGCCTTCTTCGACACCGTCGCCGTCACGCTCGCCGACGCGAAGGCCGCCGACGCGGTGGTGGCGAAGGCCGAGAGCCTGCGCCTGAACCTGCGCCGCCTCGACGCCACCACGCTGGGCGTGGCGATGGACGAGACCACCTCGGCCGCTCACGTCGAGCAGCTCTGGGCGGCCTTCGGTGCCGCCGGCCAGCAGGCCGAGGCCGTGGCCGCCGAGGCGTCGAAGACGAACCTGGTGCCCGAGGCGCTCCGCCGCACCAGCGCGTACCTGACGCACCCCATCTTCAACAGCTCGCACACCGAGCACGAGATGCTCCGGTACATCAAGTCGCTCGAGTCGAAGGACCTCTCGCTCGTGCACTCGATGATCGCGCTGGGCAGCTGCACCATGAAGCTCAACGCGACCAGCGAGATGGAGCCCATCACCTGGCCCGAGTTCAGCGCGCTGCACCCCATGGCGCCGGCCAGCCAGTGGAAGGGCTACGCCACCATCATCGGGCAGCTCGAGGACTACCTCTCGGAGATCACCGGCTTCGCCGGCACCTCGCTCATGCCCAACGCCGGCAGCCAGGGCGAGTACGCGGGCCTGCTGGTGATCCGCGCGTACCACGAGGCGCGAGGGCAGGGGCACCGCACGGTGTGCCTCATCCCCGCGTCGGCGCATGGCACGAACCCCGCGTCGGCGGTGATGGCCGGCTGCCAGGTCGTGGTGGTGAAGACCGACGAGTCGGGCAACGTGGACGTGGCCGACCTCAAGGCGAAGATCGCCGCCCACAAGGACGACCTCGCGGCCTTGATGGTGACCTACCCCTCGACGCACGGCGTGTTCGAGGAGGCCATCACCGAGATCTGCGAACTCGTGCACGCGGCCGGCGGGCAGGTCTACATGGACGGCGCCAACATGAACGCGCAGGTCGGCCTCTGCCGCCCGGGCGACATCGGCGCCGACGTCTGCCACCTGAACCTGCACAAGACCTTCTGCATCCCGCACGGAGGGGGCGGGCCGGGCGTCGGCCCGATCGGGGTGGCGCCGCAGCTGGTGCCGTTTTTGCCCGGGCATGCCGAGTTGGGCGATGCCGCCGGCGTGGTGTGCTCGGCCCCTTGGGGCAGTGCCTCGATCAACACGATTTCCTGGATGTTCATCGCCATGATGGGGGCGGACGGCCTGACCGAGGCGACGCGTCTGGCGATCCTCAACGCCAATTACGTCGCCCGGCGCCTGTCGCCCTTCTATCCCATCCTCTACACCGGCAACAAGGGTCTGATCGCCCACGAGTGCATCATCGACCTGCGCGGGCTTTCCGCGAAGAGCGGCATCACCGTCGAGGATGTGGCGAAGCGCCTGATGGACTATGGCTATCATTCACCGACGATGAGTTGGCCGGTGGCCGGCACCTTGATGATCGAGCCGACCGAGTCCGAGTCGAAAGCCGAGCTGGACCGCTTCTGCGATTCGCTCATCGCGATCCAGGGCGAGATCATGGCGGTGGCCCACCGGGAGCATCCCGTTTGGGGTCTCCAGTTT
>CAYUZK010000142.1:0-16792 GCA_964449625.1 uncultured Archangium sp. | reverse complement strand
GCCGCCGTCTGCGGCGCGCAGCCCGCCGGCCGCGCCTTCCTCGGCCTGGGCGGCGAGCACCTCGAGGTGGGCCGGAAGAACCAGGCGGCCTTCACCGACTTCCACCGGCCCTACCGCAACCTGCAGGTGTCGAACACCTGGTCGGTGACGCGCGACCTCACCGCCAGCGTCGGCGCCGCGAGCAGCATCGGCAGCGCGCTCCCCGAGCACCGGGCGCCGGGCACCGGCGGCAGCTTCGGCGTGGTGCCCGCCAACTGGTACGACGAGAGCACGGTGGGGCCGTTCGCCATCTCCGTGGCCTTCAACTTCGCCTTCAAGGTGTGCCTCGCGTCCTTCGCGGCGCCCACCGCGGCCAACCGCGTCGGCTGGTACGAGCACGTCACCTTCGCGCCCACGCCCGAGCGCGCCACCGCCTTCTGCCAGCGCGCCATGCAGAGCGCCTGGAGCCGCCCGGGCACCGACGACGAGGTCGCCAGCTGCGTGGAACTCGCCCTCGACCTCGAGGAGGAGCCCACGCCGCAGCGCCGCTGGGCCTACGTCTGCGCCTCCGTCATCTCGTCCACCAACTGGCTCGCCTACTGACCGGAGTCGTCCATGGTCTCCCGCCGCTCCTTCCTCCTTGGCTCCGCCGGCGCGCTCGGCGCCCTCACCCTGCCCCGCGGCGCCCGCGCCGAAGGCCCGCCCGAGAAGTCGGCCGTGGTGCTGGTGTGGTTCAACGGCAGCTACAACGCGCTCTTCTCGGCGCCTGACGGCTACCTGCCCAGCGGGCAGTTCAGCTGCACGCCCGACACCGTGCGGGAACTCGCGCCCGGGCACTTCGTGGACAAGGTGACGCTCGGCGCGCTGCCGGCGGAGGTGCTGGGGAACCTGGCCACCGTCGGCGTGCGCCACGGCTTCGGCGACCACATCAGCGCGCCGCGGCAGTTCTGGAACCAGGGGCAGACGAGCTACCCGCTGCTCCTCGCGCACGCGATGGGCGGCTCAGGCTCCATCCGCTGCGCGCGCTTCGGGCTGCCGCTGGCGGGCCTGCACGCGCCGGTCAACGGCGTGGCGATGACGACCGTGCCCGACCTCTCGGCGGCGGTGAACCTCTACGCGAGCGGCGCGCCGGCCGAGGGCCCGCGGCGCGACCTCATGGCCCGGGCGCTCAAGAGCGCGCTGGCCACCTCGCGGCCCCGCTACGCGCGCAGCCCCAACTCGCTGGCCGACACCTGGGGCGGGCACCACGCGCTCATCACCGCGCTGGAGCAGCCGCCGGTGGGCGCAGACTGGCCCGAGCTGGCCACCGCCTACGGGCTCGACCCGGCGAACACCTCGGCGGCGACCTTCGCCTCGCAGCTCGCGGGCGCGGAGCTGCTGGTGAAGGCCGGGGTGGACGTCGTCATCATCAACTCCCGCGGGTGGGACACGCACGACGACGGCCTCGGCGTGAAGTCGCGGGAGCGCTTCGTGGCGGAGCTGCTGGGGCCGCTGGGCACCTTCCTCTCGCGCACGCGGGTGATGGCTGGGCACAACGTCACCACCGCGCTCTTCGGCGAGTTCGCCCGCACCAACGGCCAGGCCACCGGCGACAGCGGGCACGCGAAGTTCACGAGCGCCTCGGTGTTCGGCAAGCACGTGCGCGCGGGCACGACGGGCCGCGTGGTGCCGGTGCGCAGCTCGCTGGGCCTCGCCGAGGGCACGCCCGGCACGCCGGGCTTCTGGGCCTACCTCGCCGCGATGGCGCGGGCTCCCCAGCAGCCCTTCGGCGCGAACCCGCACCTGGCCCTCGGCTGATCGACGACGCGCGCTCCGAACTTGCTCCCGGCGCGCCGCCGCTTGCCGTAGGGTCCGCCCCTGATTCTCACTCGCTGGGGGCACACATGAGCCACGACAAGTCACTCCTGGAGTACGTGCAGGAGCACGAGAAGAACCTGGCGCAGCACGTCTACCTGACGCAGCCGCTCGGCAACGGCGCGACGCGCGACTACACGTGGGGCCAGGTGATGGACGAGGCGCGGCGCATGGCGGCGCACCTGCGCTCGCTCGGCCTCTCGCCCGGCGACCGCGTGGCGATGCTCTCGAAGAACTGCGCGCACTTCTTCATCGGAGAGCTCGCCATCTGGCTCGGCGGCTTCACCACGGTGGCCATCTTCCCCACCGAAGGGCCCGACACCATCCGCTACGTGCTGGAGCACAGCGAGGCCAAGGCGCTCTTCGTGGGCAAGCTCGACACCTGGGCCGCGCAGGAGCCAGGGGTGCCGGCGGCGGTCAAGCGCATCGCCTTCTCGCTGGGGCCCAAGGGCGCCGGCGAGGCGTGGGACGACATCATCGCCCGCACGCCGCCCCTGGAGGGGCACATCACGCGCGCGCCGGCCGACCTGGCGATGATCGTCTACACCTCGGGCTCGACGGGCACGCCCAAGGGCGTGATGCACAGCTTCGAGGGCATGTCGCGGGCGACCCGCTGCATCATCGACCGCATCCTCCTCAAGGAGGGTGACCGGGTGCTGTCGTACCTCCCGCTCGCGCACATCTTCGAGCGCGCCTACATCGAGTGCGGGTCGTTCATGGCGGGCGCCGCGCACATCTTCTTCGCCGAGTCGCTCGAGACCTTCCTCAAGGACCTCCAGCGCGCGCGCCCGACGCTGTTCCTCTCGGTGCCGCGGCTGTGGCTCAAGTTCCAGCAGGGCGTCTTCACCAAGATGCCGCCCGGCCGGCTCGAGTTCCTGCTCAAGCTGCCCTTCCTCGGGAAGAAGGTGGGCAAGAAGGTCCTCACGGGCCTGGGCCTCGACCACGTGCGCCTGGCGGGCAGCGGGTCGGCGCCCATCCCCGGGGAGCTCATCGCCTGGTACCGGCGCCTGGGCCTCAACCTGCTCGAGGGCTACGCCATGACGGAGGACTTCGCCGTCTCGCACCTCTCGACGGACTCGCTCAACGCGCCCGGCTACGTGGGCGTGCCCTACCCCGGCGTGGAGGTGAAGATCACCGAGGAGGGCGAGGTGCTCATCAAGTCGCCGGGCAAGATGGTCGGCTACTACAAGCAGCCGTACCTCGACGCCGAGGCCTTCACCGCCGACGGCTTCTTCCGCACCGGCGACAAGGGCGAGCGGCGGCCCGACGGGCTGCTCAAGCTCACCGGCCGCGTGAAGGAGCTCTTCAAGACGGCCAAGGGCAAGTACGTCTCGCCCGCGCCCATCGAGAACAAGCTCAACGAGCACGCGCTCATCGAGCTGTCCTGCGTGTCGGGCGTCGGGCAGCCGGCCGCCTACGCGCTGGTGGTGCTCGCCGAGGACATCCGCAAGACGCAGACGTCGGCCGAGACGAAGGCCCGCGTGGAGCGCGAGCTGGCCGAGTGGCTCAAGCAGGTCAACGCCGGGCTCTCGGGCTACGAGCAGCTCCAGATGCTGGTGGTGCTGCCCGAGCCGTGGAGCATCGAGCAGGGCACGCTGACGCCGACGATGAAGCTCAAGCGCACGAAGATCGAAGAGCTCGTCGCGCCAAGGCTGGCCGCCTGGTACGGAAACCCGGCGCCCGTGCAGTGGGCGTGACGCCGCGCCGGGCCTCCCACCTCGAGGCCCGCGCTCACCACCCCGTCGTCGTCGAGAGGGCCGCCCGCCCAGGCCGGCACTCCGCCGTTGAGGCGACCGCGTTCGGACGGACGCTCACCCGAGACCCGATGAAGCCCACACGAGCGCGCCTCCGCGGTGGAGCAGGTCAGCGGCCCGGTGTCGGCAGCCCCCACGCGCCGTCGTCCGCCAGGGTGAGGCGCAGCGCTCGCCCGGGCTCGTCGCACAGCCGCACCACGCGCCCGCCCGGGTGCCGGTAGGCGAGCCAGCCCGGCGGCACCACGGCCGGCAGCTCGGCGCCGCTCGCCAGGCCTCGCCACTCCACCGTCGCCACGTCGAGCACCGGCCGGGCCCGCAGGTGGTGGTGCACCACCACTCGCAAGAGCCCCACCGGCCGCCGGGGCAGCTGCACCTCGAGGCGCGCGCCAGCGATGCGCTTGCCCTCGAGCAGCGGCAGCTCGACGTTGCCGCCCACGGCCACCACGTCGACCTCCGCGCTCTGCAGCGCGCGCGTGAAGTCGAGCGTCACCCGCGTCGCGCCGGCGGGCAGCCGCACGTCGTAGCGCATGGCGCCGCGCCGCGAGGCGTCGCTGCCCACGAGGAGCGACGGGCGCCGATCCACCACCGAGACGAGCTCGCCGCCGCGCACCTGCTCCACGTCACCCTCGGCAGCGAGGGCCGGCGCGTCGGGGGTGAGAGGCACCAGCTTCCACCCGGCCGACTGGTCCACCGGCACCACGCAGCCCGCGAGCACCAGCAGCGCGAGCGTCACGCCGCCACCCGCCGGGGCCGCGCCGCGATCGCGCCACCCGCGAGCAGCAGCGCGCCGACCGCCGCCAGCGCGGCGACCCGCAGCCCGCCCGCGAGGTGCGTGGTGTCGTAGAGCAGCACCTTGAGCACGCCCACGGCGAGCATCAGGAAGCCGGCGTCACGGGCCGCCACCTGCTGCGCGAGGCGCGCGATGAAGACGAAGGCGAGCCCCAGCGACACCCACAGCACCGAGAGCACGAGGCGGCGCGCCTCGGAGTCGACGTGCATCGTGAAGAGGTGGAAGTAGCCCGCGCCCGAGAGCACCAGCACACCCAGGCCCAGCGTGGCCCAGGTGACGAGCGCGGGGACTCGGCCCTTCTCCTTCAGCGTCGCGCCCTCGGCCGTCGCCCAGAGCTCGCGCGTGCGGTGCGCGAGGAGGCCCGCGGCGGCCACGCACGCCCCGACGCCGACGAGCTGCACCGGGTCCTTGAGCGCCAGCCACGTGCCCGCGCTCAGGGCCGTCATCACCGCGAGCCCCACCGGCGCCAGCCACGGCACCTCCCCGCGCGCGCCCTTCACCGTCGCCACCAACGCCCCGCCCGCGAGCAACACCACGAGGAGCGAGGCGTCGAGCTGCAGGTCCCTCCACAGAAACCCCGCCGCGAGCACGAGCAGACCCAGGCCAGCGCCGCGCAGCGCGCGGGCATCGAGTGAGGACATGGTGCGCCTTTCGTTGAGGTGACTGGCCGGTCAACGCATGGTGCGCGGCGCCATTCCCTGCTCGAGCGCGCGGGGCGCGGCGGACGTGCGCAGTAGCCACCCGCGCCCACTCGGCGCTATGGGGCCGGCCTCCATGAGCGCCGCGCCCGAGTCGACCCCCACCGTCACCGCCGAGGAGCTGCGCGCCGCCACGCGCGCGCTCGAGGCCGTGGTGGCCGACCGCGCGCTCCTCACCGCGCTGTCCGACGACGAGCGCCGGGCCTTCCTCATGGCCGCGGGCCGCGTGGCGAGCCCACTGCGGCACGAGGTGCAGGCCTTCAGCAAGGCCATGCGCCGCGAGAAGCTGGTCGAGCGCCAGAAGCGCGACCGCGCCATCCGCGAGTCCACCGCCATCCGCGTGGCACGACAAGAAGCCGTCTTCATTCCCCCGCCCGCGCTGCCGGCCGGCGAGCGCCGCCAGGGGCCGCTGCTCGAGAAGCCGCGCCACTGCTACGTCTGCAAGGCGGAGTACCGCGAGGTGCACCACTTCTACGACGCGATGTGCGTGCCCTGCGGCGACTTCAACTACGCCAAGCGCTTCCAGACGGCGCGGCTCGACGGCACCGTGACGCTCATCACCGGCGCGCGCCTGAAGATTGGGCAGCAGGCCGCGCTCATGCTGTTGCGCGCTGGAGGCCGGGTGCTGGTGAGCACGCGCTTCCCCGTCGACGCGGCGCTCCGCTACGCGCGAGAGCCCGACTCCGAGTCGTGGGCGGATCGCCTCGAGGTGCACGGCCTCGACCTGCGCCACTCGCCCTCGGTGGAGCTCTTCGCGCGCTGGCTCGCGCGGCGCCTGCCTCGCCTCGACTTCCTCATCAACAACGCAGCCCAGACGGTGCGCCGGCCGGTGGGCTTCTTCCAGCACCTGATGCCCGTCGAGGAGCAGCCCTTCGCCTCGCTGCCCGAGGGGGCGCAGCGCATCCTCTCGGCGCGGCAGGAGTGCCTGAAGGCCCTCGGCGTCTCGCCGGCCCTGGGCAGCGGCGCGCCCGACGTGACGGGCCTGGCCACGTGGCACGCGGGCCAGGGCGTCGGCGCCGGCGTGGCGGCCTCGGCGAAGCTGAGCCAGGTCCGCTACACGTGGGAGGACGCGAGCTACGGCATGGAGGTCTTCCCCGAGGGGAAGCTCGACGCCGACTTGCAGCAAGTGGACCTGCGTACGCAGAACTCGTGGCGCATGACGCTCGACGAGGTGTCGACGCCGGAGCTGCTCGAGGTGCAGTTGGTCAACGCCATCGCGCCGTTCGTGCTGGCTGGGCGGCTGCGCGAGCTGATGCGCGCGACGCGGTCCGACAACAAGCACGTCATCAACGTGAGCGCGATGGAGGGCTCCTTCTCGCGCGGTACGAAGACGGACAAGCACCCGCACACGAACATGGCGAAGGCGGCGCTCAACATGATGACGCTCACCTCCGCCCCCGACTACGCGCGCGACGGCATCTTGATGAACGCCGTGGACACCGGCTGGGTGACCGACGAGGACCCCGCGCAGCACGCCGCGAGGAAGAAGGACGACCTGGGCTTCCAGCCGCCGCTGGACATCGTCGACGGCGCGGCCCGCGTGGTGGACCCCGTCTTCACCGTCGCCAACGGCGCCGAGCCCACCTTCGGGCGCTTCCTCAAGGACTACCGGCCGACGAGCTGGTGATCCGGCGGGCGACTCACGCCAACGACCGATTCGCGTACACTGGTCGGCCATGCTCCCTCAGCCCTTCAGGGTCCTCGTCGTGGTCGCCGCGCTTGGCCTCGTCGCCTGGGCCTGCCTCGACCCCTCTGGCGTCACGTACGCCTGCGCACCGGATGGAACGTGCGCTGACGGCCTCACCTGCTGCACGGACCAGCAGTGTCGCGCGAGCTGCGGCGCGGGCGGTGGGACGGCGACCGGCGGTGGGACGGCGACCGGCGGTGGGACGGCGACCGGCGGTGGGACGGCGACCGGCGGCGGGACGGCGACCGGCGGCGGAACGGCGACCGGCGGTGGGACGGCGACCGGCGGCGGAGGTGGCCCCGACGCGGGGACCGAGCCAGACGGCGGAACGGACGCAGGCGCGGCACCCGATGCTGGGACGGTCGACGGCGGTGCTGGCGACGCGGGCTGCGAATCACTGGCCACCCAATACGACCGGGCCCTCATCGCGGCGAAGGTGTGTAACCCGAACTCGCTCATCGAGCCGTGCACCGAGACGCGCCCCTCCGTCATCGGCTGCGGCTGCGCCACGAGCATCAACGCCGGCTCCGGAGGCCCCCTCGACGTGCTCGAGGCTGCCTTCACCAGCGCCGGCTGCGTACCCACCGCGTGTCCGCGCTGCGTGCCGCTCGACGGGGGCGCGTGCACCTTCGTGATGGGCGGCGGCCCCAACGACGGCGAGTGCGTGGACCAGCGATGAGCGCGCTGCGACGGGTCCTCCTGGCGATCGCTGCCGCGGGCGTCTGTCTGCACTGCGGTGGTCCGCCTCCCGTGAAGCCGGTGCACGACGCGGGCACCACACCTGACGCGGGGGCACCCGACGACGGCGGCGCAGGCGACGCCGGCACAGACGCCGGGCTCACCCCGAGCGACGCCGGCCCCTTCGACACGCCGCTCGGAGAGTGGGCGTGGGTGCCCGTCGAGGGCAGCCAGTGCGGCAGCGGCTCGACGGCGGGCCTCGGCGTCAACCGCTCCGCCAACGAAGAGGAGCTCTTCCTCTTCGTGCAGGGCGGCGGCGCCTGCTGGAACCAGGGCACCTGTGTGCCGTCGCTGCTCCAGTTCGGTCCGCTGTGCGACTACGCGACGACCTGCGTGCTCGACGCGGCGGGCGGCCAGAAGCCCACGGCCGTCCACGTGACGCACCCCGACCCCTTCCCACGCGACGGCGGCGGCGTCTTCCCCTCCGAGCTCAACTCGGTGAAGAGCTCGCTGGCCTTCGACCGCGCCTTCGCGACCAACCCCTTCCGCGAGGCGACCTACGTCTTCGTGCCGTACTGCACCGGCGACCTCCACGCGGGCTCGACGGACAAGACGTACCAGTACAAGCACGGCCTCTTCGACCCGCCACGCGCGTACGTGATGCACTTCCGCGGGGCGGACAACTTCGACCACTACCTCGCCCGTCTCAAGGCCGCCCTGCCCCAGCTCAAGCGCGTGTGGCTCACCGGCGTCTCCGGCGGCGGCTACGGCGCGACGCTGAACTTCGACCGCGTGCAGCGCGCCTTCCCCGACGCCGAGGTGCACCTGCTCGCCGACTCGTCGCCCTTCGTCCCCACGCCGCGCTGGGACCAGTGGCGCGACACCTGGAACCTGCAGCTCCCCCAGGGCTGCGCCGACTGCGACGCTGGCTTCCCGCAGGTGATGGACCACCTCGCCGCCGCGTACCCGGCGCGGCGCCTGGGCCTCTTGTCCTACGACCAGGACAAGGTCATCGCGTGGTTCTTCTACGCGCCCGCGGGGCTGGCCAACTTCCTCACCCCGCCCACGGGCACCTTCACCACCAACCTCGTGCAGCTCGAGGGCCGCTACGACGCGACGCCCAACGCGAAGTACTTCGTCCTCGGCGGCGAGGAGCACGTGCTCTGGGCCGGCTACGGCGTGCGGCGCCCCGACGGCGGCCTCACCGCGCCCCTGCCCAGCCGAGACGGCGGCACCACCCTGCGCGCGTGGATCGACGCCTGGGCGACCGGGGACGGCGGGTGGGAGAGCACGCGCTGAGGATGAGTGTTCACCGGAACACGAGGCTCGTGTTGGCGTGAACACTCATCATCTGGGGCGCCGCTCCCGCCGACGCCCTGAGCGCCGTCACCGGCCCTTGAAGACGGGCTCGCGCTTCTCCATGAACGCGGCGATGGCCTCCGTGAGGTCCTCGCTCGCGAAGAAGGCCGAGTTCCACAGCGACACCGTCTCGAGGCTCGCGGCCGCGGCGCGCTCACTCTCCGCGTTGAGCACGTGCTTGATGCCGCGCACGGTGAGCGGCGGGTTCTTCGCGATGCGCGCCGCCATCGCCTGCGCCCCGGCGAAGAGCGCCTCGTCGGTGTCGTAGACCTCGTTCACGAGGCCCAGGCGCAGCGCCCGCGCGGCGTCCACGTCGTCGCCGGTGAGCGCCAGCTCGCGCGCCGCGCCCTGCCCCACGATGGCCGGGAGCCGCGCCAGGGTGCCCACGTCGGGCACGATGGCCAGCTTCACCTCGCGCACCGAGAAGCGCGCCGTGGCCGACGCGAGGCGCACGTCGCAGGCGGTGATGAGGTCCACCCCGCCGCCGATGCACCAGCCAGCCACCGCGGCGATGACGGGCTTGCGGCACTCCGCCACCGCGGTGTGCGTGCGCTGCATCTTCTTCACCACCGCGAGGAAGCCGAAGCGGTCCACCACCTTGCCCTCGGGCGACATGAGCGGCGCCAGCGCCGGCGCCATGGCCGCGAGGTCGAGGCCGAAGCTGAAGTTCGCGCCCTCGCCGCGCAGCACCACGGCGCGCACCGAGTCGTCGGCGTCGAGGCGCGCGAAGACCTCAGGCAGGTGGTCCCAGTAGTCGGGGCCCATGCGGTGGCCCTTGCCGGTGGCCGGCAGCGTCACCTCGGCCACGTCGTCCTTCACCATCACCCGCGCGCAGTTCGTCACGTTCTCGACCATGCGGCGCATGCTACATCGCGCCCCATGCGCCCGATGCCGCGTCTCCTCGTCGCCGTGCTGTCGCTCACGCTGCTCGCTTGCCCCAAGAAGGAGGAGGCCCCGGAGGTGCACGCCGCCGCCGCCGTCGGCGCCCCCGCCGGGAAGAAGGAGGTCACCCTCACCTTCCTCGTCACCGGCGCAGAGAACGGCTACCTGCTGGCCACCGACGAGCCCGCGGCGAAGCGGGGCGGCGCCGCCGAGACGCTGGGCCGCTGGGTCGCCGACGAGGGCCACTGCGCGGGGCCCCTGGGCGACAGGGGCGCGGCGCCCTGCGAGGGCAGCAAGACGCTGGCGCTGTCCACCGGCGACAACGCCAACGGCCAGGGCATCTCGAGCTACTTCAAGGGCGCCTCCACCGCGGAGGTGATGCGGCACATGGGCTACGCCGCCTCGGCCTTCGGCAACCGCGAGCTCGACTGGAGCCGCGAGCAGTTCCTCGCCAACACGAAGGCTGGCGGCTTCCCCTACCTCGCGGCCAACCTCCGGGCGAAGGACGACGGCGGCGCGCAGCTGGGCCTCAAGCCCTTCCTCATGGTGGAGCGCCTGGGCCTCAAGGTGGCCGTCGTCGGCCTCGCCGCGCGCAAGTCGACGTGGACGCCGATGCCCGGCCGCATGGTGGGCGTGGAGCTGGTGGACGACGACGTGGCGCTGAGCGCCGTCATCCCCGTGGCGCGGCTCGAGGGCGCCGACGTGGTGGTCATCGTCAGCGACGGCTGCCTCAACGACTTCCCCGACCTGCTCTCGAGCCACCCCGAGTGGGCGCCGGCCTTCGTCGCGGGCCGCGACTGCGACCGCGACTACCCCGACATGGTGGGCCCCACGCGCCTGGTCTACCCGGGCCGCCACTGGAACGAGTACGCGCGCGTCAGCGTCACCGTGGACCTGCTCAAGCCGCAGGACAAGCGCGTCACCTTCGTCGACTCGAAGCTCGCCGACGTCTTCGGGCCCTCGACGCCCGACGCGAAGGCCGCGGCCCTCGTCGCCGGGTGGAAGGCGAAGCTCGACGAGGCCCTCGGCGAGCGCATCGGCTTCAGCAAGGCCGGCATCGAGCAGGACAGCGCCGAGATGTCGGCGTGGCTCACCACGGCGCTCAAGGAGCACTTCAAGACCGACGTCGCGCTGCTCAACCGCAAGGGCGTGCGGCAGGGGCTGCCGGCGGGCGCCGTGACGAAGGCCACGGTGTGGGACCTGGTGCCCTTCGAGAACGAGATCGTCACCGTGAAGGTGACGGGCGAGCAGTTGCTCGCGGCGGCGGCCAACATGGAGGCGCGCTTCGCCGGCCTGCGCGCGAAGGGCGACGGCTTCGTCGACGAGAAGGGCGCCGCCCTCGACCCGAAGAAGACGTACACGCTGGCCACCACCGACTACCTCTACCTCGGCGGTGACGGCTTCAAGCTGGCCGAGGCCGACCCGCAGCCCACGCTGACGAAGACGAGCTGGCAGGCCGCGGTCATCGAGTGGACGAAGGGCAAGAAGTCTGACGAGAAGAAGCCCCTCGAGGCGCTGCTCAAGCGCTGAAGGCGCGACCCCCGCGCCGTCACTGCGGCGAGAGCAGGAAGTCGGCGGACAGCGGCCAGTGGTCGCTGCCCGAGAAGGAGCGGGCGAGGCGGTCCACCTTCGAGCTCCCCGGCAGGAAGCGCGAGGGCGTCGACGCCTCGAGCACGTGGTCGATGGCCTCGCCGCGGCCGTTGAAGACGTAGGTGGCCTGCTGGTCGGCCGGCAGCTCCGCGGCGACGCGAAGGAGGCCCTCGTTGGCCTCCAGGGCCTCGAGCGGCGGGGAGCCGGGCGTGTCGTTCAAGTCGCCGGCCAGCACCACCAGCGCGTCGGGCTTCGCGTCGGCGGTGCGCCGCGCGAGCTCGCGGGACACCTGGGCCTCGGCGAGGCGGCGGCCCGGGTCGTCGTTGCTCTTGGAGCGGAAGTGCGCGGCGAAGACGACGAGCGGCGCGACGTGCTCGATCTCCACCTCGAGGAGCTCGCGGCTGAAGCTGGTGCGCGTGCCGTCGGGCCGGAAGAGCAGCGCCGTGGCGCGGTGGCCGGTGACACTGCGGAACCCGCGGCGTGAGAGCACCGCCACGTCGACCGAGCCCGGCGTGCCAATCTCCCCCAGCACCATCGCGGGGAAGACGTCGCCCAGCCGCGCCGCGAGCGCGTCGAGGCAGGCCTGGGTCTCGAGCTCCTGCAGCACCACCACGTCGGCGTCGAAGCCCTCGATGACGGTGGCGATCTGGTCCGCCCGGGCGTCGAAGGCAGCCTGGGTGCTGACCTGCTCGAAGTCGCCGGCGGCGCACTGGCCCGACTCGCACACCGTGTCGAAGAAGAGGCGCACGTTGAAGGTGGTGACGCGCACGCGCGCCGGCGAAGGCGGGCCTGCGTCGCCGGCCGTGCCGCCGTCGGGCTCGGTGACGACGGGCGGCGCGCAGGCCGAGACGAGCGCGAGCGCTGCGAGGGAGGCGAAGAGGGACCGCACGCCCTCGTTCCAGCACAGGAAGGGGCCAGTGGCGAACGAGGAGGCGCGCAGCCTGAAGCCGGCAGCGGTCGACGCCCGGAGGGCCGACTCCACGTCTTCTTGACTCCCCGGCCGGCCGAGCGCCGCTACGCTGAGCGCCATGCGACTGGCCGTCCTGCTCCTCTTCCTGCCGCTCGCAGGGTGCCTCCACCGGGTCCCTCCGCTCGAGGCGGCCTTCCCACCCGAGCTCACGCCGAGCGCGGAGTCGCTGCGCGAGACGGTGCAGCTGCTCGTCGATGCCCGGGTGAACCTCAAGCGCATCGACGCCGCGGAGCAGCGCGCGCGGAGCTTCTCCCTGCCGGTCACGCGCGAGCCCATCGACTGGTTCTCGATGCAGGAGAACCTGGTCATCGAGCTGCCCGGCCAGTCGAAGCGGCTCATCTACCTGGTCGCGCACGTCGACAAGACCGACATGAACCCGCTCAAGGTGCTCAGCGTGCTGCTGAACGGCGCCCTCGACGAGCCCATCAACTTCCTCACCTTCTCCGAAGGGGCCCTCGACAACGCGACGGGCGTGGCGGTGGTGCTGGAGACCGCGCGGGCCGTCGCGACGGCACCGCGCACCCACACCCTGCGCGTCCTCCTCGCCGGCAGCGAAGAGTCGGGCCTGCGGGGCGCGCGAGCGCACGTGGCGCGGATCCCCAACGAGGAGTGGCCCCTCATCGACGCGGTCATCAACGTGGACAGCGTCGGTAAGCGCGGCGAGCCCACGTGCCTGGTGAAGAACGAGAGCGACCCCGGGCTCATCACGCGCGCCCTGGCGGCGGCGGCCAGGGCGAAGGTGCCGCTCGAGCAGGAGGACATGCCGGCCCTCGCGGGCGGCGACCACTCCGCCTTCGCGCAGACCAGCTTCGCGCACGACCTCGGCCGCGGGCTGCTGTTCAACGGCCCCGCTGGCTTGCTGCCGCAGCGCAGCTGGTTCACCGGTGCGCACGGCGCGCCGGTCATCGCGTTCTTCTCGTGTCACCTCATCGACGCCGGTGACTGGGTCTCTGGCGTCGTGGCGCTGCCGGTCGGTCAGCTCCACGGGCCCCGCGACAACGCGAGCGTGGTGGACCCGGCGCGCCTCACCGAGGCCTTCCTCCTCGTCCGGGCCCTCGTGGAGGACCTGTCGCGCCCCTGACACCCACGCCCGCGACGCGGTGGAGGAGGAGGGCCTCGCTCACGTAACCAGCAGCACCCACTTGCCGGTGGTGAGGCCCGCCTCGAGGCGGCGATGCACCCGCGCTGCGTCCTCGAGCCGCGCCGTGGACAGCTCCAGCCGCAGCCGCCCGTCGACGAGCCGCGCCAGCACCGCGTCGACGCCCGCCTGCCACTGGCCCTCGGGCATGGGCGTGCGCAGCCAGTAGCCGTGCAGACTCAGCGACTTCTCGAGCAGCGCTGCCGGCGCCAGCGGAGGCCCGTCACCCGACGACGCGCCGTACTGCACCCAGCGACCGAAGGGCGCGAGGCACTTCGGCACCTCAGCGGCGACGTCACGCCCGATGGCTTCGAGCACCACGTCGACGCCGCGGCCTGCGGTGACGGCCTGCACCGCCTCGACGAAGCCCTCGCCGCGCACGAGCACCTCCCGCGCGCCGAGCGCGAGCGCCTTCGCCCGCTTGGCCTCCCGCGAGACGCTGCCCAGCACCGTCGCGCCCGCCTCTGCCGCAAGCTGAACGGAGAGCTGCCCCACGCCCCCGGCCGCGCTGTGCACCAGCACCACCTCGCCCCGCTGCACCTTCGCCACCGTGTGCACGAGGTGCCACGCGGCGAGGGCCTGCACCGGGAAGCCGGCGCCCGTCACGAAGTCCACCGCGTCGGGCAGCGGGAGCAGTCGCGCGACCGTCGCCACGCAGGCCTCGGCGTGCGCGCGCGGCGCGAGGAAGGCCACGCGCCGCCCCAGCCAGCGCGCGTCGACCCCGGGCCCCAGCGCCTCCACCACGCCCGCGCCCTCGAAGCCCAGGGTGTCCGGGAGCGGCTGCTCCGCGAGGTACAGCCCCCGGCGCCGCTCGGTGTCCGCGAAGTTGAGCCCCGCGGCGTGCACCGCGACGCGCACCTCGCCCTCGCCCGGCGCCGGCAGCTCGCACGCCTCGACGGCGAGGACCTCCGGGCCGCCGAAGGCGCGCAGCCGACACGCGCGCATCACGCCCACAGGCCCCGCTCCACGCGCGTCCACGCGTGCACGCCGCTCACCAGCGGGCAGAACATGGCGATCTCATCGGTGCGCTCGACGCGCCGCGCGCCCGGCAGGCCCTCGAGCGGCGTCGTCTCCCACACCCGCACCACCGGCAGCCCGGCCTCGTGCGCCACCTGCGCCGCGGCGGCGAGCAGCGCGGCCTGGGCCGCAGGCGCCGCGTCGTCCAGCGTCAGCACCTGCAGCTCACCCGTCTTCCAGTACGCCGTCCAGGTGATGACCGCGTCGTCCACCCGCGCCCCGTGCGCCCGAAGGGCTGGCTTGCCCAGGGCCGCCGCGTAGAACCGCTCGCGCTCGACGTGCCAGTCGAGGCGGCCGGCCGTCGCGTGCAGCCGCAGCGTCTCGTCGTCGCCGCGGCGCCGCGCGGGCGTCGGCAGCGGCCGCTCCAGCCACGCCACCTCGGCGGGCCCACTGAGGCGCGCGTCGAAGACGGTGTCGAAGGCCGGCACCGGCCAGTAGCCGAGCCGCTGGTAGAGGGCCGCGCCCACCTCCGAGAAGAGCACCACCGCGAGGTGCCCCCGGGCGCGCAGCCGCACGGCGAGCGCCGTCAGCATCGCCGAGGCGTGGCCGTGGCCGCGGAGCGCGGGCTCCACGAAGACCGAGGCGACGGTGGCGGCCACTCCGTCGCGAGCCCCCACGCTCGCCGGGCCGTCGAAGGCCTCGCACGACGCCAGCACGCGGCCGTCGGCGTCGACCCAGAGGTACGCCGTCAGCGCCCCGGCAGCCCAGGGGTGCGCGCGCAGCCGCTGCTCGCGCTCGAGGAACTGCGGCGCGGTGAGGCCCTGCCCCCACGCCTCGTGCGTCAGCGCGTCACGCGAGCGCTGCTGCGCCGCGGTGGCCTCGAGGAGCTGCACGGCGGCCCTCACTTCGCCAGCAGCACCGCGCCACCCTCGTCGGTGCCGGTGAGGAGGAAGAGCGAGCTGCCGCCGAGCGCGAGGCCCCGCGCCGCGCCAGGCACGGCCGCCAGCTCCGTCGGCTCGGCGCCCTGGGTGACGTCGAACACCTTCGCCGGCGCACCCGTGGTGACGAAGCGCACCAGCCCGCTCGACACCACGTGCCAGGCCACGTCGGCGGTGGCGAGCGTCTCCATGCGGCCGCCGGCGCGCGCGACCCGGCGCAGCTCCGTGCCGCTACCCTGCACGGCCCGGAAGAGCACCGCGTCGCCGTCGAGCGCGAGCGGCCCCTCGGCGCGATCCGACAGCTGGCTGCTGAAGGCGCCGTCGAGGGCCCCGCGCCAGAGCCCCGAGGGGAAGCCCGCAACCCAGAAGCAGCCCTTGCCGTCCGTCTGCACGTCGCGCGGGCGCACCTGCTCGCTGGCCACCAGCGACACCTCGCCTTCGCCAGAGATGGCCACCACCGCGCCCACGGCGTCGGTGGACACCGGGTCGGCGGAGGCCGGCATCAGCGTCGCCACCACCGTGTCGCCCGCCGTCGCCAGGCTGGTGACGCGGGCATTCTTGAAGCGCACCCGCACCGTCGCCGCCTCGTCACCGCGCGCGTGCGTGGAGGCCACGAGGCCCCCTTCCGAGAAGAAGACGGTGCTGCCGTCCACCGCGAGGGCGTCGATGCGGCCCTGGCGCGCGAGCAGCACCTGCGGCTTCTCGCCGGGCGCGGCCCGCACCAGCGCGCTGCCACCGCCGACGTCCATCACGAAGAGCGCCGCGCCGAAGCCGCCGCGCAGCTCGCGCGCCACGAAGTCACCGCCGGCGAGCGCCTGGAAGCCGCCGGCCGCCGGGGCCTGAGGCACCTCGAGCTTCGCCGAGAAGGCGTCGGGCGCGACGGGCGCGTCGTCGCCCGCGGGGAGCGTCTCGAGCAGCGCCGACACGGCCTTCGGCAGCGCGGGCTTGCCGGGCGTGCCCGGCGCCTGCTCGGTCGTCGAGGCGGGAGCCGTGCCGCCGGTGCGGCGGGTGTACTCGGTGAGGGCGATGCCGAAGGCGAGCAGCACCAGGCCCGCGACGAGGAAGCGCATGGGGCGCAGCTACCACATCGCCCGGGCCAGCGCCGTCTCCTCGACGCCGGAGCGAAGGGCGTGCGCGCCGGCGCGGCCTCACGTATCCATGCGCGATGCCGCAGCGACACTGGCTGGTGAAGAGCGAGCCCGACGTCTACTCCATCGACGACCTCCGCCGCGACGGCCGCACCGGCTGGGAGGGCGTGCGTAACTACCAGGCGCGCAACTTCATGCGCGACGACATGCGCCCGGGCGACCTCGTCCTCTACTACCACTCCAACGCCGAGCCGCCGGGCGTCGCGGGCCTCGCGAAGGTGGCCGGCGCGGCCGAGGCCGACCCGAGCCAGTTCGACAAGAAGAGCGAGTACTACGACGCCGGCAGCACGAAGGCCGAGCCCCGCTGGCTCCTGGTGCCGGTGGCCTTCGTCGAGAAGTTCAAGGCGCTGGTGCCGCTCGACGCGCTCAA
>CAYUZK010000141.1:0-16884 GCA_964449625.1 uncultured Archangium sp. | reverse complement strand
TCAGAGAGGAGCTCCGCGGCGAGGGTGGTCTTCCCAGAGCCGGCCGGCGCGGCGATCCACACGTGGCCGCGCGGCCTGGCCAGGCGCTCCGTGAGGCGGCGCCGCGACACCACCTCGCCCCGCGAGGGCACCGTGAAGCGCCCGCCGCTCAGGAGCGCCGCTCCGACGCGCGCCGGGCGGAAATCGCGGCGAGGCGTCGCCGACAGGGGCCAGGTTGTGGGACCAGCGGGGACACCATGTCGGCCTGAGCTCCGCGGCCGATGGTAGTCGAGCGCGGCCGACCGACAAGCGTCGCTGATCCACCTTGCTGATGCTGCGCCTCCTGACGACCGCCGACGGGCCGCCAGGGCGCTGACGGACGGACCGCCGCTCCCGCCCTGCGCTACGCTTCGGGGCGTGGAGTTCCGACTCGCGCTGCTCGTGCTGCTCCTCGCGTCGCACGCGCGGGCTGACGAGGCGCCAGCGACGGTGGACCTCGATCTCGAGCGCTTCGAGGGCACCTGGTACGAGCTCGCCCGCTTCGACTCCTTCTTCCGCCGCGGGTGCACCGGCAACACCGCGACCTATACGCGCAAGAGCGACACCGAGCTGACGGTGCACAACCGCTGCTTCCAGGACCGCCTCGACGGGCCCGAGAAGACGGCGAGCGGCCGGCTCTGGCGGCCCGACCCGGCGCAGCGCGGGAAGCTCAAGCTCCAGGTGGTGTGGCCCTTCGTCTCGGACTTCTGGGTGCTCGAGCTGGGCAAGGACCACGAGTACGCGGTCGTGGGCAACCCGAAGAAGACGACGCTCACCATCCTCTCGCGCACCCCGCGGCTCGACGAGGCGCGCTTCGAGGCCATCGTGGCGCGGCTCAAGGCCCGGGGCTACGCGGTCGACTCGCTGCACCGCACGCTGCAACCTGCCGCCGCGCCGTGAGCGCGAGACCCGCGGGCGCCGTGGGCCTGCTCGGGGCTCATGTACAGCGGCGCGCCGAAGACGTCGCCGTCAGCGGTGTGCTGCGCGGCGCCCGGGGCGTCGGCGCCGGCCTCGTCGGGGTGGGCGCGATCTCGCGCGAGCCCCAGTCCAACACCACCGTCTCGCCGAGCCCTTCGCCCAGCGTGCGCGGCGCGCCGGCGGCCTCGCCCAGCACCAGGCGCATGGTGCAGAAGGGTCGGCCGTCGGGGAGTCGGCCAATCTCGTGCACGGTGATGACGTTGGGGTGGTCGAGCCGCGCGGTGATGGGCGCCTCGCGGGGCCGCGCCGCGGGGGTCGAAGCCCGTCGGTCGCGCTGGGAGCCGCGTGTCAGTCTTCGAGCAGCCCCTTGAGGGCGTCGTTGCCCTGCGGCAGCGACAGCGCCTGCGCGTAGTGCAGCAGCAGCGCGCGGTTGTCGGCGACGTTCAAGTTCTGCAGCTCGAGCGCGCCGATGCGGTCCTCCGGGGTGAAGGCGCCGACGGTCTTCTCCATCGAGAGCTTCTCGGGGTGGTAGCTGGCCTGCGCGGCCTCGGTCTTCAAGATGGTGCAGTCGTCGCCGCGGCGCAGCTCCAGCGTCACCTCGCCGGTGATGGCGGTGGACACCCAGCGCACGAGGGCCTCTTTGGCCAGCATCGCCTCGGGGTCGTACCAGCGGCCCTCGTAGAGCAGCCGGCCCAGGCGCCGCCCGAGGGTGCAGTACAGGTCGGTGGTGTTCTCGTTGTGCACCGCCGAGAGGATGCGCTCGTAGGTCAAGTGCAGCAGCGCCATGGCCGGCGCCTCGTAGATGCCGCGGCTCTTCGCGTCGATGACGCGGTTCTCGATCTGGTCGCTCATGCCGAAGCCATGGCGGCCGCCGATGGCGTTGGCCTCGAGGAAGAGCGCGACGAGCGAGTCGAAGCGCTTGCCGTTGAGCGCGACCGGCACGCCGTGCTCCCAGGTGATGGTGAGCGTCTCGGTGTCGATCTTCGTCTCGGGCTTCCAGTGCGCCACGCCCATGATGGGGGTGACGACCTTCATCGACTTGTCGAGGTGCTCCAGGTCCTTCGCCTCGTGCGTGGCGCCGAGCATGTTCGAGTCCGTCGAGTAGGCCTTCTCGGCCGACATCGAGTACGGCAGCCCGGCGCTCTCGAGGAACTTCGACATCTCGAGGCGGCCGCCCAGCTCGCTCACGAACTGTGCGTCGAGCCAGGGCTTGTAGATGCGCAGCTCGGGGTCGACGAGGATGCCGTAGCGGTAGAACCGCTGAATGTCGTTGCCGCGGTGCGTGCTGCCGTCGCCGAAGACGTGCACGTCGTCGTGCTTCATCGCGCGCACGATGGAGGTGCCGGTCACGGCCCGGCCCAGCGGCGTGGTGTTGAAGTACTTCTTGCCGCCCACGTGCAGGTGGAACGCCCCGCACTGAATGGCCGTCAGCCCCTCGCGCGCCAGGGCGTCGCGCGTGTCGATGAGCCGCGCCACCTTCGCCCCGTGCTGGAGCGCGATGGGGGGGATGTCGTTGACGTCCTTCTCGTCGGGCTGCGCGAGGTCGGCGGTGTAGGCGTAGACCTCCACGCCCTTCTTCGTCATCCACGCGACGGCGGCGCGCGTGTCGAGGCCGCCCGAGAAGGCGAGGCCGACGCGGGTGCCCTTGGCAGGAAGCTGGCGATAAATGCGGCTCATGGCCCGCGACATGGAATGACTCGGGCGCGCATGCAAGCGCTTCCGCTTTCCGCTACAGCGCGAGGCATGCTGCTCGCCGCCGGCTCCGACCCCTACGCCTTCGACGCCGTGAAGGACAACCTCGGCATGGTGGTGATGGGCGTCATCGTCACCGTGTCGTGGCTGCTCTTCCGCAAGATGCTCAAGCTCTCGGAGACCAGGAAGAAGGACGGCGGCCCGAAGGCCGGGTGAGGCGTCGCGCCCCTCACCAGGGGGCGGGCGTGGCCGACCAGATCAGCGGGCCCCCGCTGATGCTCACCATGCAGCTCGTCGCCCCGCTGGCCTCGGTGCGGCAGCAGATGGGCCAGTTGGCGCTGCTGCCGTGCCCCGCGCAGCTGAGCGAGTAGCTCCCGTCGGTGGTCGCGGCGAAGGGCGTGGTGACGTTGGCCCAGGCGGTGAAGCTCGTGCTCGTCCCGTGCTTGCACTCGGTGGCGCCGGTGCGCTTGTTCATGCGGCAGCAGAAGCCGAAGTGGTAGCCCGAGGTGCCCGTCGCGCAGGAGACCTCGTAGCCGCTCGAGATGACGCGGCCGCCGACGGTGAGGGCGCCGTTGACGGTGACGTCGTCGAACAGGCTGATGTGGCGCGCGCCCCCGCCCGAGGTGTTGCCGACCACCATCAGCGCCCGGTAGCTGACGTTGTCGTTCACGATGCCGGCGCCGCCCGCGCCCGTGCCCGAGGTCTGGAAGGTGTTCCAGTTCTGGTAGGCGGGCGCGTAGCCCGTGGCCGTCAGCTTCGCCCCGGTGATGTTCCCCGGGGTGCTGATGTCGCGGCTCGGCGCCGCCGCCGTGCCCGTGCCGCCGGTCTTCGCCTCCAGCCACGTCTTGAGCTGGGCGAAGTTGGTGTTCATCTCGGTCGCCAGCGCCGGGCTGTTGGCCTGGAAGCAGAAGGGGATGCCGTTGGTGCAGGGCGGGGAGGCCGCGAAGGCCACGCCTCCGAGGCCGGCGACACAGACCGAGGTCAGCGCCACCCACGCCCGCCGGCGCGCGACGCGGCGCTGGGCCTGGGCGTGCTCCAGCTCGCCGAGCCGCGCGCGGAGGGCTGCGAGTTCCTTGAGGACGTCGGCGGTCGGCTCGGGCTGCGACATGGCGGGCTCCAGGGGGAAAGGCGGCACCCTACACCGGCGCGCGCCGCCGGCTGGAAATCGGTACACCCGCGGCCGCCGGCCGCCGGCGCTTGCGTCGCCGCGCCGTCGGTGGCACGCGGCCTCGCATGAAGCCGCTCAAGCTGCTGGCCACCGACGGGCGCTGGAGCCTCCGCCAGCGCGCCGACGAGTACCTCCTCCTGCGCGACGGCCGCGTCTACGCCACCAGCCGCACCCACGGCGGCGAGGAGGACCTGGTGCGCCTGGGCCTCGCGCGCGTGATGGGCGCCGCGCCCCGCGTCTTCCTCGGCGGCCTCGGCTTCGCCGTGGCGCTCCGGGCGGCCCTCGACCGGCTGCCCGACGGGGCGCGCGTGACGGTGAGCGAGGGCTCGCCGGCCCTCGAGACCTGGAACCGCGGCGTGCTGGCGCCGCTGCACGGCCACGCGCTGGAGGACCCGCGCGTCACCGTCGAGCTCGGCGAGGCCCAGCAGGTGCTGGCCCGCCACCGCGACGCCTTCGACGTGGTGCTGCTCGACGTGGAGTCCACCCCCGCGCAGGACACCGGCGACGCCGACGAGCGCCTGGCGGCCCTCGCGGGGCTCAGCTCGGCGCGCGCGTCGCTCAAGAAGGGCGGGCGGCTGGTGGTGTGGAGCGCCGCGACCCACCCCGGCTTCCTCAAGCGGCTGCGCGAGGTGGGCTTCGAGCCGTCGGTCGAGAAGACGGGGTCGAACCTCGTCTTCATCGGCGACGTGTAGCGGCCGGGCTACTGCTTCGGGGCAGGCGCCGGAGCGGGGGCTGCCGCCGGGGCGGGCGCCGCAGCCTTCGGGGCCGGCGCTGCGGCGGGGGCCGGGGCTGGCGCCGCCTTCGGAGCTGGGGCCGCGGCGGGAGCGGGGGTCGCCGCGGCGGTGATGGGCGCGAGCAGAACGCTGTGGCACGCGGCGCAGATGGCCACCGTGTACTGGAACTGGTCCACGAGCGCGTCGGTGTTCTCGGCCTTGGCCGAGTCGGCCATGCCCTGGGCGGCGCGCCGCAGCAGGTTCTGCATGCCGAAGAAGCCCTCGGGCAGCTTCGCGGCCGGGCCCGTCGACGGGTCGAGCCGCGGCTCGTTCGCCATGAGCTGGGCGGCGCGCTGCGCGGCCCGGAAGTTGAGCGACGCCACGGCGATGGAGAGGTCTCGCATCTCCTTGCCGTGGTTCTTCATCTTCGACTTGAGGAACCTGCGCGACTCGGCGCCCACGGTGTTGGGGTCGAGGCGCCGGGCCATCTCGAGCTCTTCCTTCGAGGGGAAGATGCTCTCCTGGGCGGAGGCGAGGGAGGCGAAGCACACGGTGGCGAGGAGCAGTGAGCGCATAGGTAGGTTTCCCGGCGGCGGACCATACACAGAAACGGTCCGGTGGTGAGGTCAGCGCGCGAAGGCGTCGAGGGCCTTGCGCACGGGAGCGAGGTCTTCGGCCGTGACGTCGGCGACGCCCTCGGCGAGCAGCGCCTGGCCCAGGGCCTTGCGGCCCGCCTCGGTGGTGGCGTCGAGCTTCCCGGCGGCGCGCAGGGCGGCCACCTTCTCGGCGGCGAAGCCAGGGGCCGCCACCAGCACGTCGTTGGGGATCTCCTCGGACACCACCAGCGGCTTGAGCGCCCCGGCCCGCTTGCCCAGCGGCCCCGCGCAGCCCGAGAGCGCGAGGCCCCTGGGCGCCGGGTCGCTGAAGGTGGCGCCCACGTCGTACTTGCCCTCCCACACCGCGGCGCAGACGGCCTCGTGCGTGCCGAGGAAGTCCTGCGTCTCGAAGAGCTGCGCCGGGTCGATGCCCGCCAGGAGCAGCTGCCCCTTGGGGATGACGTAGCCGGTGGCGCTGGAGGTCTCGACCCAGGCGACCTTGAGGTTCTTCGCCTGCTTGAGCGACACGAGGTCCTTGAGCTTCGACTTCGGGCCGGCGAAGAGCACCGCGCGGTAGGTGCTCTTGCCGTGGCGCACCGTGCGGAAGACGAGCTGCACGGCGGCCTTCGGGTCGACGCGGAACCACGCCAGCGGGCCCATCAGGGCCAGGTCGACCTCGCCCTTGCCCACGGCCCGCGCGAGGGCCTCCTGGTCGGCGAAGACGCGCGCCTGCGCGGGGCCCTCGAGCGCCGCGGCCACCCAGAGCGCGAGGGCGTCGGCCTGCTTCTTCGCCACCTCGTCGTTCAAGGCCGCGACGACGCCGACGAAGAGGTCGCCGCGCGCGGCCGGCGCGGGCTTCGCGGGCGGGGCGCCCTGGGCGAGGGCGGCGGTGGCGGCGACGCAGAGCAGGACGAGGCGAGCAGGCATGCGGTGGACCCCCTTCGAAGAGCGCCGCGCACCCTAGCACCAGCCGCGCGCGCCGCGGCCCTCAGCGCGCAGGGCAGGCGCGGGCCGCGAGCGCGTCGAGGACGTCGTCGAAGTCCTGCTGCTGGGGCCGCGAGAAGTCCTGCTCGGTGAGCGTCTTGGCCGCCGCCAGCACGCGCGGCCAGGTGCCGCAGGCGCGGCGCAGGCGCTCGAAGGCCTCCCGGCCCGTGGCGTAGGTGCGCAGGCCCGCGAGGTCGGCGTTGTTGAAGCGGCGCTCCACGCCCAGCTCCACAGAGAGCGCGCCCAGCCGCGCGGCCTTCTTCGCGCGCTTCTCGTCGTCGCTCGCGCCCGAGGCGTAGAGGGCCGCGAGGTCCTCGTACGCGCGGTGCATGGCCTCGCCGAAGCGCTCGCTCCGCGCCTCGGCCGCGAGCCACGCGCGGGTCTCGGCGCCGTCGAGGCCGTGGCGGCCCACCATGAGCTGCCAGGTGAGGCCGTCGGCCACGAAGCTGGCGAGGCTCTCGTCGAAGGCCGACTGGTTCGGCACGTAGACCGTGGCGTGCACGCTCTCGTGCAGCACCACGTTCGCCAGCGCGGGGAAGCCCGAAGGGCCGTCGGGCAGCATGGTGGACAGCACCGGGTCGCGGAACCAGCCCAGCGTCGAGTAGGCCGCCGCCGTGCGCACGGTGACGTCGAGGGGCTCCGTCGCCGCCAGCGTCTTGCCGTAGTCGCGCGCGGCCGCCTCGGTGAAGAAGCCCAGGTACGGCACGCTGCCCACGAGGGGGAAGCGCCAGCGGCGCGTCTCGAAGGCCAGCGGCGCGCAGCCCTGCACCACCCACACCGCGGCCCGCCGCTCGAGGTCGGCGTAGTGCGTGTAGTTCTTCGTGGGGGTCAGCCCGCTCGCCTGGCCGTAGCGCTTGAGCGCGGCGACGCGGGCGAGGAGCGCGCGGCGCTCGGCCGGCACGCGCGGGTCGTCGAGCACCTGCTCGATGGGGCGCGCGCGTCGCAGCAGGTCGAGCTGCCCGCCCGCGGCCTGCAGCAGGTAGCCCGTGGTGAAGCACCCGCTGCCGAGGAGCGCGAGCGCGAGGAGGAGGACGAGGCGAGCCATGCGGGGGGCCGGCACTCTAGAGCACGCCTGGCGGGCCGGCGCGGGCGCCGAGGCGCCGGCTTCGCCCGAGGTCGTTCCCCGAGAGGCTTCTGCCCGCACTGGAAGGCGGCCTCGGAACTGGCTGGCCCGCGCGGGGCTCGTCATGCTGTCGGGCATGGGGGAGAAGCGGCGGTCGAAGCGGCACCCGCGACGGCTCAAGGTGCGCTTCGGCGAGCACCAGGTGGCGGGCTTTCCGCACGTGGGCATCACGAGCGACTTCTCGGACTCGGGGCTCTTCGTCATCTGCACCCAGCGCATCGCGCCGGGCACGCGGCTGCACCTCGAGGTGACGCTGCAGGACGAGAAGCCGCTCTACGCGGAGGTCGTCGTCGCGCGGCAGGTGCTGGTGCCTCCGGAGCTGCGCCAGGTGGTGCACGCTGGCTTCGGCGCCCGCTTCCTCACGGGCCCGGAGCTCGTGCGCGAGCTGGTGCCCTCGCTCTCGGCCGAGCGCGGGGCCGCCGCGAGGAACGCCGGGCAGGCGAGCGGGCCACCCGGCGCCTCGCCGCCGCGTCCACCTCCGGCCCCGGCGCCGTTCACCCAGGTGTACGACTCGGAGCCGGTGTGGCGCGAGGCCGTCGAGAAGGAGCTGCGGCGCGGCGGCGTCTTCCTCTGGCACACCTCGGCGATGGCCAACGACACGCTCGTCACCGTCACCTTCGAGCTGCGCTACGCCGGGCGCACGCTGACGCTCCCCGCGCGCGTGGTGCACAGCCTGCCGGGCGCCGACGGGCGCCACGGCGTGGCGCTGATGTTCACCGAGGCGACGGCGGCGGCCGCCATCACCGCGACGCTGGAGTAGTTGCCCCGGGCAGCTGGGCCCAGCGCCGCTGCCGTGCGCTCCCTCTGTGATTGTCTCGCCCGGGTGAGTTCGCTAGGAGCGCGCCGGTCAGAAGCGCAGTCCTCGGGGGCGTGCCAATTGAATCCATTGCATCACGCGTGCGCGGCACGCGAGTCGTCACAGGTCCAGCTCGGGGTGCGCGGAGGCTCGCCATGCTGAGCGCGGCGCTGCTCGTCGCGCTCTCGCTGTCCGCCACCCCCGACGAGAAGCCGAAGCTGGTCGTGCTCGACCTCGTGCCGGCGGGCGGGGTCGAGGCCTCGGTCGCTGCCGCGATGACGGAGGCGCTCACCGCCGAGGTCGCCGCCCGCGGCTTCTTCTCTGTCCTCTCGTCGGCCGACTTCCGCACGCTCCTCGGGCGTGAACGCCAGCGGCAGCTCCTGGGCTGCGGCGAGGAGTCGACGAGCTGCATGACGGAGCTGGCGGGGGCGCTGGGGGCCCCCTTCGTGATGAGCGGCACGCTCGCGCGGCTGGGCGACGTATGGCAGCTCACCCTCCAGACGCTCGACACCACGAAGAGCCAGCCGGTGAGCCGCAGCGTTCGGCTCGGGAAGGACCTGCGCGAGCTCCAGGCCACGCTGCCCTGGGCGTCGGCCAAGGCGACCGCGACGCCGCTCCCGCCTCCGCCGTCGCGCGTGCTGCCCGTCACGCTCCTCGCCGTGGGCGGTGTCGCGGCCCTGGGCGCCGGCGTGCTCGCCCTCGACGCCTTCTCGCGCGACCAGCTCCTCACCGCCGAGCTCCAGGGTGGCGGTGACCGGCCGGGGCGCCTCAAGACGTTGGCGGAGTACGAGGCTGACCGGGCCTTCATCGGCACTGAGCGCACCGTAGCCCTCGTCGCGGCGACCGGCGGCGCGGCGCTGGTGGCGACGGGGGTGTTCCTCTTCCTTCGGAGTGCGCCGGTGCCTCCGAAGCTGGCGCTGGTCCCTGGCGCGCGCGGCGTGGCGCTGGTGGGGGTGTGGTGATGCGCGCGCTGACGCTGCTCCTCGCCGGCGCCTGCCTGCTGAGCGGGTGCCAGGCGTGCCAACGGCTCGAGGCGCCCTACGCCTTCCGCTGCGAGCGCGACGCAGGCGCCGAGCAGTGCCTCGCGGGGTGGCGCTGCGGGCTCGACGGCTTCTGCTTCGACCCCTCGGTGCCTCGCGTCGCCCCCTGCGAGGCCGACGACGACTGCGCGCCGTCTCACCGCTGCGCCACCGGGCTCGCGGGCGCCGCCTCGGGCCTGCGGTGCCGCGCGCGCGGGCTCGGCGCGCCCTTCGCCTGCGCCGGCGACGACGACTGCGAGGGGGGCTGGCGCTGCGGCCTCGCGGGTGTGTGCCTCGACACGGCTCCCGAGGCGCTCCCCGAGGCCCAGCTGCCCCCGGGGCTCGCCGCGCAGCGGTGGAGCTCGTTGCTCGACACCCGCGACCTCGTCGACGTCGCGGTGTCCGACCCCTTCGCCGTCGACGTGGACTGCCCCCCCGCGGAGGACGTCCGCGAGGTGCTCGCGATCGCCTCGCGTGCGGGCGTCGTGCAGCGCGTGCTGCGCCCGGGGGTCTTCTCACCTGACGCCTCCGTCGATTGCGACGCAGGCGCGCGCCTCGACCGCGGGGCGCGGGCCTCCGCGACCCTGGAGCGCTTCACCGTCGATGCCGGCGTGGTGGTGGCGCTCGCCCAGTCAGCCGACACCACCTACGTGCTGGGGCAGGGCGGCCGCCTGTGCCGCATCGATGCGCGGGGTGCCGCGGGCTGCGAGGCGCTCGGCTCCGACGCGAGGAGCCTTCGGGTCGCCCCTGGCGGCCTGGTCTTCGTCTTCGGCGCCTCGGTCTTCCGCGTGCTCGACCTCCACGACGGGGGCTGGAGCCCGCCGCTCGCCGTGGAGAGCGTGGGCGGCGGCGTCGCGCGGCTCCACGAGGTGTCGTCTTTCCATTTTCCCATGGCCTCGAGCCGCGTGCTGGTCGCGACGACCCCCGAGGGTTTCCTGCAGGTGCCCGTCGAGCCCGATGGGCGCCTCGCGGACGGTGGGTGGCCGCAGTCGGGAGACTGGCGCCCCGCGGTCGCCGGGCTGCCGGCCTGCGCCGCCGGCGGCGAGGAGCCGCTCGGCCTGCGGTACGACTCGGCGCTCGACAGGCTGCTGGTGCTCGAGCGCGATCGGGGCAGCGCGCAGGAGGGCGCCGTCGTCTTCGCCCCGTCCGCGGAGGGTCACTGGGGCTGCGAGCCCCTGGGGTTCCCCGGCGCCGACGCTGGCGGCTACGTCGTGGGCACACCCCTGAGGGGCAGATGCAACCCGGGGGCGCGGCTCCTGTCGGCCGACGTGGGGCGCCTCGAGATCGAGGGCGGCGCGATGACCTTCGAGCTGCGGTGCCTCGAGCCCGATGGGGGCCTGTGGGTGCGCCATGCCGACGCGATGGGCCCCTCGACGGCGGGTTCGCCGCCGGCGCTCCTCGCGGAGCCCTGGCTCGCCCCGAGCGCCCTCATCGCGCGCGCGAACCCGGGCCGCCAGGTGACGGTCTCCGCCAGCGGGGGCGCGTGGCTCGACCACGGCGCGTCGCATTCTCCGTGGCTGCTCGACCGCCAGCCCCTGGGCATGTGGGCGCTCTCCGATGGCGGCGCGCCGGTGCTGGTGGCCGAGACGCGCGAGGTCGCGGGCAGCACGCTGCCCGGGCAAGCAAAGCGCGTCGGCGGGTTCTTCTCCCGAGTGCCGGACCTGGGCTTCGTCTTCGAGAGCACGACGGACGCGCCCCTCGTGGCCCTCTCGGCCACCCACCCCTCGTGGGCGCTCTTCTCTGCGGCGTTCCAGCCGCCGCGCGTGCAGCAGGCCGTCGTCGTGCGCGACGAGGCCGGGCTGCGCCTCGTCGCCGGCACCACCCTGCTGGACCAGTTCTCCGCGCCCTTCCTCCTCGCGCCCAGCCGCTCCGCCGACGGTGGCACGGTGGTGCTGCTCTCGGCCTACGACGCGCTGCTGGCGGCCGACGTCACCGAGACGCTGTCGCGACCCTCCGACCCGAACCGCGACACGCTCGACGCACAGCCGGTGCTGACGGTGCGCGCGGTGCCGCTCAGCCGCGGCCCCATCACGTCGCTCTTGCCGCTCACCCCGGTGCCCGACGCGCAGGGGCGCGCGCGCCTCGCGGAGGGCTACCTGCTCAGCGCCGGCCGGGTGTTTCGTTTCGAGGGAGACAACGAGGCCGTGTGGCGCACCCGCGAGCTCGAGGCGCCCTTCGGTGAGCCGCTGGCGCTCTTCTCCCAGGCGGAGCGCGCGCGCGTCGGCTACCGGAGCGGCGAGGTCTACTCGTTGCCCAGCCGCGTGCAGCTCGCCCCGGCCCTGCCCCGCGGCGCGCGCGCGGAGGACTACGCGGTGCACTGCGGCGCGGTCGTGGTCGTCACCGCGGAGGGCCTGGCGGTGCTCGAGGTGCTCGGCTCAGAGGTGCTGGGGCGGTGGAGGCCCGTGGCGGTGTCCCGGCCCCCGGGCGCGGGGGCGACCCTGGTCGAGGCTCCCGGGCAGCTCCTCGTGGTGTCCACCGACGGCAGCACGGAAGCCTTCGGCTGGGCGTGCCCCTGAGCCGCGGCGGCGGCCGCCATCACCGCGACGCTGGAGTAGTCGCCCCGGGCAGCTGGGCCCAGCGCCGGGCCTGGTCGGCCTCGAGGCGCGCGACGTCGGCGCCGAGCGCCACGGCCCGGGCCCACTCCTGGCCAAAGTCGGTGCCCATGGGCGTGGGGTCATCGCTCCCCAGCACCGCGTGCACGCCGGCGCGCTGCACCACGCACAGCGGGTGCACCCCCTCGTGCTGCGCCCGCAGCGCCGCCAGCGCCGTGGGAATGAGGAGGTGGTTGCTGTGCGGGCACAGCTCCAGCGTGACGCCCTCGGCGCGCAGCCGCGCCAGCGTCGCCGGCGACTCGACGGCGCGCACGCCGTGGCCGATGGCCTGGGGCCGGAGCGCCAGCGTGCGGTCCACCGAGGCGTGCCCCTCGAACTCGCCGGCGTGCACCGTGAGGTCCGGCAGGTCGGGCCGCAGGGCCTCGATGAGGGCCGCCAGCCCCGCGGGCATCGGCTCCTTGTCGTCGCCGCCCACGATGCCCAGCACGTCGAGGCCGGTGAGCTCGCGCCGCCGCTCGCGGATGACGGCGGCGAGCGCGTCGTAGTGCGCCGCGCTCTCGAAGGTGCGCGAGAGGCCCAGGCGCACGAGCGAGGGCGTGCCCGTCTGGGCCTGGGCCTCGTCGCGGGCCGTCAGCACCGCGTCGAGCAGGGCGGCGGCGCGGCCGGCGAAGTCCAGCGGCGAGGCCGCGCGCCAGTCGGCGCCCTCGTTCTCGAGCACCGTGCGCGTCATCGAGAAGAGGCTGACGCGCAGCTCGAAGCCGTCGGTCTCCGAGGCGGCCTCGACGAAGGCGCGCCGCGCCAGCGCCCGCACCGCGGGGGCGCTGACGTAGGCCACGCGCGCCTTCTTGATGCACGCGTAGAACAGCATCGCGTCGTCAGAGGGGCCGGGCAGCTCCAGCTCGCGGCGCAGGCTCGCTTCGCTCCGCCAGGCCCTCGCGGCGGCGTCGTAGAAGAGCGGATCCTGGAGGCCGAACTCCCGGGCCACCGCCAGCAGCGCGGCCGGGCTGTGGGAGCCCTCGAGGTGTCGATGCAGGTCCAGGCGCACGGCCACGTGCCATACACCAGCGCGCGGGGCAGGGGCGCCTTCTTCGCCGCCTACTTCCGCAGCAGCACGCCCTCGAAGAAGAGGGCCACCACCGCCAGCGCGAGCAGCCACGTCCACAGGGGCGTCTTCGCCTCGGGGCCGCCGGCGCCGGCCGTGCGCAGGGTGTCTTCGCCCAGCCAGTCGGCGAGCGCGGAGAGCTCGTGGCGCGCGAGGTTGCTGGCGCCCACGTCGATGGCCGCGGCGAAGCCCAGGGTGGGCAGCACGGCGCCCCGCGCGTCCATCACCACGAAGGCGCCCGGCTCGGGCAGCGGCGCGCTGGTGACGGAGGGGCCGTCGGGCGAGGGCGTCAGCGGCACCTCGAGGCCCGAGGGCCCGCGGGCCGTCACCGGCGCCTGGCCCGCCTCGGGCACCAGCGTCACGGCCTCGCCCACGCGCGCGCGCACCTCCTCGCGCTCGTCGAGGGTGCCCGTCAGCCACGCCGTCACGCGCTGCATGAGGGGGAGGAACGAGGTGCGGATGGGCAGGTCGCTCCAGTCGCGGTCCACCGTGGAGGCGTAGACGAAGACGCGGCCCTTGCCCCGGCGCGCGGCGAGGAAGACGGGGGCGCCGTCGTCCATGGTGCCCAGCACCTCGGTCTCCACGCCCTGCGCGTCACCCTCGAAGAGGGCGTAGCGGTAGAAGCGCGTCGAGAGCAGGCCCTCGCGGGCGCGGCCGGTGAAGGGCGCCAGCACCGGGTGGCTCATCGCCACCTGGGCCAGGCGCGCGGCGCGGGTGGCGGCGTCGGCCTCGCCGGGCTCCACGGCCGTCTTCACCACGCGCAGCCGCCGCGGCAGCACGCCGCCCAGGGCCGCGTTCCAGGCGTCGGGGTCCACCCGGTCGCCCATGGAGAGGAAGAGGCCGCCGCCGCCATCGACGAAGGCCGCGAGCGCGCGGGCCACCTCCGGGCCCGGGGCCTCGACGTTGAGGAGCAGCACGGCGTCGTAGTCGCCGAGCGACTCGCGCCAGGCGGCGTCGGCGTCGCGCACCACGGCGCGCACGGGGCTGCCGGTGGCCGCCAGGGCCGCCTCGGTGAAGAAGGCCTCGTCGCGGAACTTCTGCGTCGCCGGGGCGCCGTTGACGACGAGGGCCGTCAGCGCGCGCGGCACCGAGAGCACCACGCTGCGCGCGTCGTCGTCGGGCAGCGCGTCGGCGTCGAGGCGCCCCGTCACCGTGGCTACGCCGCCCTCGGCGAAGCGCCACGAGAGCGTCTTCTGGGTGGTGCCGTCGGGGGCGAGGTCCACGAAGCCCTTGGTGACGACCTCGCCGTTCACCTCGAGGCGCAGCTCGACGTCGCGCGCCGCCTCGGCCGAGAAGTTGCGCACGGTGAAGGTGAACTGCCACGCGCGGGGCCCCAGCTGCGGCGCCGCCTCGGCCCGCACGTCCACCACCGCGCGGTTGGGGAGCGCCCGGCCGCGGGCCACGTCGCGCACCACCACCTCGGGCTTGAGCGGCTCGCCCTTCGGGCCCGTGCCCGTGGGCGGCGCGGCCTCGAGGCGCAGCGAGCCCTGCGTCAGCGCGCTCACCAGCACGAGGCGGCGGTTGGGCAGCGGCGAGTCGTCGAGGGCGCGGGCGGCGACGTCGAGGCAGCGGTTCAGGTCGACCGCCTCGTAGCCGGGCGTCACGTCGTCGAGGGCCGCGAGGAGCCGGGCCCGCTCGAAGCCCAGGGGCGCCAGCGGCGTGGGCGCGCGCGTGCAGGGCACCACGGTGGCGGGCTCCTCGCCGGAGAGCTCGCGCAGGGCGGCGCGGGCCTCGTCCTTCGCGGCGTCGAAGAGGGGCGCGCCGTCGGCCCAGCGCAGCGCGAGCGAGGTGTCGAGGACGACGGCCGTGGCGGCGAGGCCCCGCGCGCTGGTGGCGGCGTCGGCGGCCTGCCACTGCGGCCGCGCGAGGGCGAGGGGCACGGCCAGCAGCATCAGCGTGCGCAGGAGGTAGAGGAGCAGGCGCTTGAGCTTGAGCCGCGAGGCCGTGCGGCGCTGGCTGCGCAGCACGAAGTCGAGCGCCGCGAAGGGCACCTGCCGGGGGCGGCGGCGATCGAAGAGGTGAATGAGGAGCGGCAGCAGCGCGGCCAGCGCCCCGAGGAGGAACCACGGCTGCGCGAAGCTCACAGCTTGCCCCCGCGGCGGGCGAGGAAGCGCAGCAGCACCTGGTCGAGCGGCTCGTCGGTGCGCACGAGCTGGTAGTCGCAGTCGGCGGCGCGGCAGGCGTCCTTCGTGGCCTCGAGGAACCTGCCGAACTCCTCGAGGTAGCTCTGCTTGATCTCCCGCGGGTTCACCTCGACGCGGCGGTCGTCCTCGAGGGAGGTGAAGAGCGTGGGGTCGTCGTAGGGGAACTCGAGCTCCGCCTTGTCCACGAGGTGGAAGACGGCCACGTCGTGCTTGCGGGCGCGCAGGGCGAGCAGGCGCTTGAGCGCGTCCTGCCGCTCGTCGAAGAAGTCACTGAAGACGCACACCAGCGCGCGGCGCGGGAGCTTCTCGGCCAGCGCGTCGGCGGCGGCGCTCAGGTCGGTGGGGCCGTCGGCGGTGGCGCCCTCGAGGGCGTCGAGCACCACCTGCAGGTGCGTGGCGGCGGCGCGCGGGGGCACCTCGACGAAGCGCTGGCCGGCGACGAGGGCCACGCCGGCCGCGTCTTGCTGGCGCACGAGGAGGTGGCTGAGCGTCGCCGCCAGCACCCGCGCCACGTCGAGCTTCGAGAGGCCCGCGGTGCCGAAGCCCATGCTGCCCGAGGTGTCCACCACCATCACCGCGCGGAGGTTCGTCTCGTGCTCGAAGCGCTTGACGTAGAACTTGTCGAACTTGCCGTAGGCCTTCCAGTCGAGGTGCCGCAGCTCGTCGCCCGGCGCGTACTCCTTGTGCTCGGCGAACTCGACGCTCTGGCCCTGGTGCGGCGACTTGTGGAGGCCCGAGAGCACGCCCTCGACCACGGCGCGGGCGCGCAGCTTGAGGCCCGTGAGGCGCGAGAGGGTGGCGGCGTCGAGCAGCATGGGGCGTGGCGGGTGTAACCCACGTGGGGGCGGGCGGCATCCCGCTTGAAGTGGGGGCGGCCGGTGGCGAGGTCAGGCCTGGCCGGGCTTCGCCGCCAGCGAGCGCAGCACCATCGCCACCTCGTCCGGCTCGAGGCCGAGCTCCTCGAGTGCGTTCACTCGATGCGCCTCCTTGGTGTGCCTGCCTACCCGCTGTTGCGCAGCCCCGCGGCCACGCCGTTGATGGAGATGTGGATGCCCTTGCGCACGCGCTCGCTCCCGGGCTTGCGCGCCGTGGCGCCGCGCCAGCGCCGCAGCAGCTCCACCTGCAGGTGGTTGAGCGGGTCGATGTACGGAAAGCGGTGCTTGAGCGAGAGCGCCAGGGCCGGGTTGCTCGCCAGGCGCGCCGGCTCGCCCGTCAGCGTCGAGACCGCCGCGCTCGTGCGCTCCCATTCTGCCGTGATGCGCGCGAAGACGGCGCGCCCCTTGCGCCCGTCGCGCACCAGCGTCACGTACCGCGCTGCGATGGCCGGGTCCGACTTGGCCAGCACCATGTCGATGTTCGAGAGGAGCGCGCGGAAGAAGGGCCACTTCTGGGCCATCTCCTGCAAGAGCGCGAGGCGGGCGGCGCGCTGGCGCCCCGCGAGGAAGCCCTCGATGGCCGCGCCGAAGCCGTACCAGCCCGGCAGGCCCACCCGGCACTGCCCCCAGCTGAAGGACCAGGGGATGGCGCGGAGGTCTTCGATGGCGCCGGTCTGCCGGCGAGACGCAGGCCGCGAGCCCAGGTTGAGCTCCGCCAGCTCGCGCAGCGGCGTCGCCTGCTCGAAGACCTCCACGAAGCCGGGCGTCTCGTAGACGAGCGCGCGGTAGGCCGAGAAGCTGGCCCGTGAGAGCGCGTCGGCGGCCTGCGCGTAGCGCGCGGGCACCTCGTCGGCGTCGGTGAGCAGGCTGGCCTCCAGCACGCCGGCCACCAGCAGCTCGAGGTTGTGCCGGCCGTTGTCGGGGTGCGCGTACTTGGAGGTGATGACCTCCCCCTGCTCCGTGAGGCGGAACTGCCCGGCCACCGTGCCCGCCGGCTGCGCGAGAATGCCCTCGTAGCTGGGCCCGCCGCCGCGCCCCACCGTGCCGCCACGGCCGTGGAAGAGCCGCAGCCGCAGCGGCTGCCCGTCGAAGAGCCGCCGGAGCGCCTGGGCCGCGCGGAACAGCTCCCAGTTGCTGGTGAAGATGCCGCCGTCCTTGTTGCTGTCGCTGTAGCCCAGCATCAC
>CAYUZK010000140.1:0-16965 GCA_964449625.1 uncultured Archangium sp. | reverse complement strand
GCACCACGGGCGGCGGCGGCGGCACCACGGGCGGCGGCGGCGGCACCACGGGCGGCGGCGGCGGCACCACGGGCGGTGGCGGCGGCACGACGGCCTGCAGCCCGACGACGTGCGGCACCGGCTGCTGCGATGGCGCGGGCGTCTGCCAGACGGGCACCGCCAGCAGCGCGTGCGGCTTCGGTGGCTTCGCCTGCGTGGCGTGCTTCTCCGGCACGAGCTGCCAGAGCAACGCCTGCGTGGCGAACCCGCCCAGCGGCGGCCTCCCCGGCTCGGCTTGCACCGCCGACTCGAACTGCCTGCTCGCCACCGGCAGCGGCGTGGGCGAGCTCGAGAGCTGCCTGGGGCCGACGCTGCCCGACGGTGGCGCCAGCCCGTGGGTCGGCGGCTACTGCAACCCGAGCTGCACGGGCACTTGCGTGGGCGGCTCGTGCCTCAACATCTTCGGCGGCGCCTACTGCCTGGCGAACTGCGCGGCGCCCGGGGCCGGCCAGAGCACCTGCCGCACCGGCTACGTCTGCGAGCCCCTCACGGTCGGTGGGCAGCCCGCGCCCTACGGCCTCTGCTTCCCCCGCTGCGACACGCCCGGCAACGGCTGCAACACGGGCACTTGCTTGTCCACCGGGTACTGCGGGTAGGCACGCGTGGCCCTCACCGCCCGCATCCACGGGGAGCACTTCTCCTTCGCCTCGCTGAAGGAGGTGCTGGCGCGCGCCAACGAGGTGCGCAGCGGCGATCAGCAGGCGGGCCTCGCCGCGCGCTCCATGCGCGAGATGGCCGCGGCCAAGCAGGTGCTGGCCGACGTCACCCTGGAGCAGCTCTACAACGCGCCCTCGGTGCCCTACGAGGCCGACGAGGTGACGCGCGTGGTGGTGGACGGGCTCGACGCGCGCGCCTACGCCCGCGTGAAGGGCTGGTCGGTCTCGCAGCTGCGCGAGTGGCTGCTCGATGACCGCACCACCGGCGAAGACCTCGCCGCCGTCTCGCCGGGCCTCACGCCGGAGATGGTGGCCGCCGTCGCCAAGCTGATGTCGAACATGGACCTCGTGACGGCGGGCCGGAAGCGCCGCGTCGTCGTGCGGTGCAACAACACCCTGGGCCTCGAGGGGCGCATCTCGAGCCGGCTCCAGCCCAACCACCCCACCGACGAGGTGGAGGGCGTGCTCGCCGCGGTGAAGGACGGCCTGAGCTTCGGCAACGGCGACGCGGTCATCGGCGTCAACCCCTCGACCGGCGACATCCAGGGCACGGTGGACATCCTCACCGCGGTGAAGGAGCTGATGCGCAAGTACCGCGTGCCCACGCAGAACTGCGTGCTCTCGCACCTCACCATCCAGATGGCGGCGGTGCGGCGGGGCGCGCCGCTCGACCTCATGTTCCAGTCCATCGCGGGCAGCGAGCGCGCGAACCAGAACTTCGGCGTCTCGGTCAGCCTGCTCGACGAGGCGTACGACCTCGCGCGCCGCGAGGGCACCGCGCAGGGGCCCAACGTCATGTACTTCGAGACGGGCCAGGGCACGGCCCTGTCGGCCAACGCGCACCACGACACCGACCAGGTGACGATGGAGGCCCGCGCCTACGGGCTGGCGCGCCGCTACGAGCCCTTCCTCGTCAACTCCGTGGTGGGCTTCATCGGGCCGGAGTACCTGCGCGACGCGAAGCAGATCACCCGCGCCGGCCTCGAGGACCACTTCATGGGCAAGCTCTCGGGCATCTCCATGGGCTGCGACGCCTGCTACACGAACCACGCCATCGCCGACCAGAACGACCAGGAGAACCTCGAGATGCTCCTGACGCTCGCCGGGGTGAACTACCTGATGGGCATCCCCATGGGCGACGACGTGATGCTCAACTACCAGACGACCTCGTTCCACAACAACGCGGCGCTGCGCGAGCTCTTCGGCCACCGCCCGACGCCGGAGTTCGAGGCGTGGCTCGAGAAGATGGGCCTGTGGCGCAACGGCCGGCTCACGGACCGCGCGGGCGACGCCTCGGTCTTCGACGCCTTCCGCGGGTGAGAGTGCTACCGTCTGGGCCCCGATGACGCGGAACCAGCGCCGCCACGCGAGAGTCAAGCCGAAGGCCATGTCGAGCCGCGTGCGGGTCGGCGGCGCGCTGCACATCGGGCTGGCCGTCGAGAACCTCTCGCTCGGCGGCGCCTTCGTGCGCTGCCCCACCTCGCCGCCGCTGCGCTCCCACGCCACGGTCGAGCTGGTGGTGCCCGGCGTCACCGCCCCCCTCGTGCTGCCCGGGAAGGTGGCGCACGTCGTCTCGCTCGCCGAGGCGCAGAAGGGGCAGGCGCACGCGGGCTTCTCCATCGAGTTCGTGCAGCCGCTGCCCGGCAGCACGCGGCAGGGCCTCGAGCGGCTCCTGCGCACCATCGACCCGCGGGCCCTCATCCCCGTGGAGGCCGACGAGGACTCGAGCACCCAGATGGTGACGGTGCCCGAGCTCGAGGCGCTCGACCAGAAGCCGCCGGCGCCCAGCGCGGAGGTCGCCACCCTGCGGCGCCTCGTCGCGGGCCAGGAGCGGGAGCTCGCCCGCCTCAAGGCCGAGAACGAGAAGCTGCGCGAGATGGTGCGCCTGCTCAAGGCCCGCTGAACCCTTTCTTCGTCCTGTGTTGTTCAACCGGGGAACCCATGAAGATCCTCCTCGCCGTGCTGGCCGTGCCCTGCGTCGCGCTCGCCGCCGCCGACGCCCCCGTGTCCTTGACCGCCTCCGACGGCACCGGCCTCAAGCTGGTGAAGCTGCAGGCCCGCGCGGTGGTGAATGACCCCCTGGCCTACACCGAGCTCCAGCTCACCTTCGAGAACCCGCTCGACCGCGTGCTCGAGGGCCAGTTCAAGGTGACGCTGCCGCAGGGCGCCGCCATCAGCCGCTTCGCCATGAAGGTGGACGGGCGCTGGCAGGAGGGCGAGGTGGTGGAGCGCCAGGCCGCGCGCCGCGCCTACGAAGACTTCCTCCACCGGCGGCAAGACCCGGCGCTCCTCGAGCAGAGCGGCGGCAACGAGTTCTCGGCCCGCGTCTTCCCCATCCCCGCGCGGGGGGTGAAGGAGCTGGTGCTCTCGTACTCGCACGAGCTCGTGCAGCGCACCGCGGACTACGTGCTGCCGCTCGCGGGGCTGCCCGAGGTGGGCGAGCTCGACGTGGCCGTCAGCGGCATCACCGGCCAGGCGACGCTCTCGAAGAAGCGCTTCGTGCCCTCGCAAGACTTCGTGGGCGCCCCGGTGCGCAGCCAGGCCGGCGTGCGCTCGGGCGACCTCGTCGCGCTGCGCGTGGTGCCCGTCGCCGCCACCGAGGCCGAGCCGGTGACGGCGCTGACGGTGCTGGTGGACTCCAGCGGCTCGCGGGCGCTGGGCTGGCGGCAGCAGGTGGGCCTCGTGCAGCAGGTGCTCGCGGCGCTGGCGAAGACGCAGCCTGCGCTCCCGGTGGCGGTGGTGGCCTTCGACCAGGAGGTCAAGCCGCTCTACGCCGGGCCGGCCTCGGGCTTCGGCGAGCCACAGGCGAAGGCGCTGCGCGATCGCCTCGCGCTGGGCGCCTCCAACCTCGAGCTCGCGCTCAAGGCCGCGCTGGCGAAGCCGACGGCGCGCGTGCTGCTGGTGACCGACGGCGTGGCCACCGCCGGCCCCACCGACGCGCTCAACCTGCAGGCGACGCTGCTCAAGCTGAAGGCCGCTGGCGTGCAGCGCCTCGACGCCATCGCGGTGGGCGGCATCCGCGACGAGGCCGCGCTGGCGCGCCTCACCGTGGGCAGCCTCCCTCGTGACGGCGCGGTGCTCGACGGCGCGCTCGCCCCGGCCGAGCTGGCCCGGCGCCTCTCGCTCGCGACGCGCAGCACGCTGACGGTGAAGGTGGAGGGCGCCACCGAGGCCTGGCCCGCGACGCTCTCGGGGCTGCAGGCCGGCGACGCGGCCCTGGTGTACGCGCAGCTCCCGGCCGGCGCGCCGCTCAAGCTGTCGCTGGGCGGCAAGCCCGTGGCGGTGGCGGCGAAAGACGTGGTGTCCATCGAGCGGCCGCTGCTGGAGCGGGCCTGGGCGCGCGCGCGGCTCGCGGGCCTCGACGAGCGCCTCGCCCGGGCCGACAGCCCCGCCGAGCGCGAGAAGCTCAAGGCCAGCATCGTGGCGCTCTCGACGAAGAGCCGGGTGCTCTCGTCGCTGACGGCGCTCCTCGTGCTCGAGACGGAGGCCGACTACGCGCGCTTCCGCATCGATCGCCGCGCGCTGTCGGACCTGCTGGTGGTGGAGGGCGGCGCGGTGAAGGTGCTCCAGCGTCGGCCCGAGAGCCTCGCGGCGGTGACCGTGGCGCCGCCCCGGCCGCCGGCGAAGGCAGACCCGAACGGCGAGAGCGCCTCCAAGGGGAAGGCGGAGAAGAAGAGCGCCGACGCGAAGGACGTGATGACTGGCGACGACGGACCCGCCGCCGGCGCGCCAGCCCCGGAGCCGGTGGAGGCCGCGAAGGTGGCTGCCGCGTCGCCGCCGCCACCGCCGGCCGCGAAGCCCGCACCGTCGCGGGCCGGCCCGAGCGGAGGCGCGACGGCGCCGTCGTCGGTCCAGCGCGCACCGTCGTCGCCGCGCCCGGTGCCCATGGAGGCCTCGGAGCGGCTGGACACCGCGGAGCGGGAGCGCGACGAGCCGATGCCGCAGGCCGAGGAGCGACCTCGGCCGGGCTCGTCGGCGGGGCGCGCGGAGCGGCGCGCGGAGGGGCCGAAGAAGGGTGCCGAGCCGTACGTGGGCCGCTTCAAGGCCGTGATGGACGCGGTGCGCGGCGCGCAGCAGCAGAAGGCGGTGGACCTCGCGCGCGGCTGGCTGGAGGAGACGCCCGGTGACCTGCTCGCGCTGGTGGCCCTCGGCGAGGCCCTCGAGGCGAAGGGCGAGGTGGCCACGGCGGCTCGGGCCTACGGCAGCATCATCGACCTGTTCCCCGCGCGCGCGGACCTGCGGCGCTTCGCGGGCGTGCGCCTCGAGCGCCTGGCGGGCGTGGGCGAGCTGGCGGCCGACACCTTCGCCAAGGCCGCCGAGCAGCGCCCGGACCACCCGGCCAGCCACCGGCTGCTCGCCTTCTCGCTGCTGCGCCTGGGCAAGCTCGAGCAGGCCTTCGCGGCCATCAGCGCCGGCGTGCAGCAGGCGTATCCCGACGGCCGCTTCCGCGGGGTCGACCGCATCCTCCGGGAGGACGCGGGCCTCGTGGCGGCGGCGTGGGTGAAGGCCGAGCCGAAGCGCAAGGCGGAGATCCTCTCGAAGCTCCAGGCCCTCGGCGCCGCGCTCGAGACGGGGCCCTCGCTGCGCTTCGTCCTCAACTGGGAGACCGACGCCAACGACGTCGACTTCCACATCTACGACGGCAAGGGCGGCCACGCGTACTACTCGCAGATGCGGCTGGCCTCCGGCGGCGAGCTCTACGCCGACGTCACCACCGGCTACGGCCCGGAGTGCTTCACCATTCGCCTGCCCAGGGGCCAGCGCGCGTACCCCTACACGCTGCAGGCGCACTACTACTCCATCGGGCCCATGGGCGCGGGCATGGGCAAGCTGGAGCTCATCGAGCACGACGGCGAGGGCGGCCTGCGCTTCGAGCAGCGGCCCTACGTGGTGATGGTGAACCAGGCCTACGTGGACCTGGGCGTGGTGAAGCCCTGACAGGGCGCTGAATTTCGGCCGCGCGGCGCGCTTCGACTCGCGCCTACACTCCGGCCGCCCCGCACTCAGGAGCCTTCCATGTCCGCCCTCGCGCTCGCCCTCGCCGTGACCCTCGCCGCCCCGCCCATGGCGCCGGCGCCTCCCGTGGCCGCGCTGGACGACGCGGCGGCCTTCGAGCGGGTGAAGAAGCTCGAGGGGAGCTGGAAGTCGGAGGCGAAGGACGGCGCGCAGTACGTGCTGGTGCGCGTGGTGGCCGGCGGCACCGCGGTGCTCGAGACGGTGACTGGCGTCGACCGCACCAGCATCACCTCGGTGACGGTCTACGCGCTGGAGGGCGGCGAGCTCGTCGCCACCCACCACGGCGCGACGGGCGCCACGCGGCTCAAGGCGAAGAGCCTCGACGGGCAGGCGCTGGGCTTCGAGCCGGTGTCGAAGGAGCCGAAGGTGTCCTCGCTCTCGCTCGTGGTGGCCGAGAACAAGCTGCGCCAGGACTGGGTGGTGCGCGAGGGCTACCGCGACGTGAAGAAGTCCGTCGCGCTCTTGCGCGAGTACGTCGACACGCTCAAGTAGCGCGCTCGCGCCACTCGCTCGGTGAGACCTCGGCCCAGCGGCGGAAGGCGCGGTCGAAGGCGCGCAGCTCCGAGTAGCCCAGCAGGTACGCCACCTGGCTCACGTCGAGGCGGCTGTCCTTCAGGTACGCGCGCGCCAGGTCGAAGCGCACCTGGTCCAGCACCTCCTGGAAGGAGGTCTTCAGGTCCGACAGGCGCCGCTGCAGGGTGCGGCCAGACATGTGCATGCGCGTCGCGAGGCGCTCGATGTTCGGCTCGCCCTGCTTGAGCGCGTCGCGCACGAGGTGGCGCAGCTTGTCGAGGAGGTCGTCGGTCTTCGGCCGCGAGGCGAGGGCGGCGAGCGCGTGCTCCTCGAGGAACGAGTAGAGGGCCGGGTCACCGCCGCGCACCTCCTGCTCGAGCAGCGCGCTGCCGATGGCGAAGCCGTTGGTGGGCGCGTCGTACTCGACGAGCGTCGTGCCGAGGGCCGCGGACAAGCGCGCCCCGTCGAGCGTCGCCGGCCGGGAGTGCGTGAACCAGGCGCGCGTGGGCGCCTCGCCGGAGAGCGCCCGCAGCGCCTTGGTGAGGATGGCGCTCGTGTACTCGTTCCAGTGGCGGCCCAGGCTGCCCGGCGAGTGCGTGGCGTAGGTGTGGAAGCGCGCCTCGCCCTCGAGCTCCTCGAACTTGAAGGTCTGGCCCGGCGCCATGATGGCGTTGAAGCGCGCGGTGTTCTCGAAGGCGTGCCGCATCGTGGGGCCCGAGCGAACGAGGAACTCGGCCACCCCGTAGGCCCCCCGGGGCACTGCCTCGGCCATGGTGAGGCCCAGGTGCGGGTCGCCCAGCTGCGCGGCCACGGCGTCGGCGAGTGCGGGCAGCACCGAGAGCGAGGTGGTGAGCGTCACCTTGCCGGGCGGCTGGGCCAGCACGTCGTCCGGCAGCCGGTGCTGCGCGATGAGCGGCTCCACCGCCACGCCCCGGCTCTTCGCGAACCAGAGGAGCAGCGGGACCATGCGGGACTCGAAGGCGACGTCGCTGCGCGACATGGAGCCACCATACCGACTCCCCGCCTGGCTGGCGAAGCTGACGGCCTTCGGGTGTCAGCGTAGGGTGCCCGGCATGTCGTCTCCGTGCGTCGCTCCGTTCGGCCGGGCCTGAAAGCGCATGGCCCGCTCCTTCACGCACGAGGGCGACAACGGTCGCTGCCCCACCTGCCTCATCCTGCGCACGCACTGCCTGTGCGCCGAGGTGCCGCGCGTGGAGACGCGCACCCGCGTGGTGGTCGTGCGCCACCAGCGCGAAGGGTGGAAGAGCACGGGCACCGCGCGCATCGCGGGCCTGGCGCTGCCGGCGCTTCGGCTGCTCGAGTACGGCGACGACGCGCAGCCCGCGCTCGACGCGCTGCCGGGCGAGCTGGGCGAGGGCACGTTCCTCCTCTTTCCGTCGGAGGGCGCCGCGCCGGTGGACGTGACGCGGGTCTCGCGGCTCATCGTGCTCGACGGCACCTGGCGGCAGGTGCGGCGCATGTACCAGCGGCTGCCGGCCCTGCACGCGCTGCCGCGGCTCGCGCTGCCGTCGAAGGCCCAGAAGGTGCTGCGGCTGCGCGAGTCGTCGCTCGAGGAGGGGCGCTCGACGCTGGAGGCCATCGCCGACGCGCTGGGGCTGGTGGAGGGCGAGGGCGTCTCGGCGCCGCTCCACGCCCTGCACGCGCGCTACGTCGAGCAGGTGTTTCGCGCGCGGGGCGTGTGGGGGCTCAAGGGGCCCGCGGCCCCGGTGCCCTGACGCCTGGCGAGGGCCGGCCGTGTCGGTCGCCGGGCGTGGCGCTATGAAGCCACCATGGACGGGCTCCCTCCTGCGTTGGCGCAGCGCCTGGCCGAGCTGATGCCCGGCGCGCGCGTCGTGGCCTGGCAGCCCATCGGCCATGACGCCGGCGGCGACGAGACGCTCAAGGCCCAGGGCTACGCCAAGGTGATGAAGGTGCAGCTGCGCCGGGCCGACGGCAGCGACGCGGCCGTGGTCTTCCACCTCGCCACGGCCGACGACTTCGGCCACGACCGCCGGGCCGACCGCGCCGCGAACCAGCTCCTCGCCTTCGACACCTTCTCCTCCATTCCCCAGCAGGCGCAGGCCCTCGACGTGGGCGCGCTGACGCACGACGGGCGCCTCGTGTCGCTCGCCGACGCGGGCGAGCTGTACCTCGTCACCGAGTGGGCCGAGGGCGAGGTCTACGCAGCAGACCTCCGGCGCCTGGCGACCGGGCCGGCCACGGAGCTCGACCTCGCGCGCCTCGACGCGCTGGCGAAGGTCCTCGCCGAGCTGCACGCGCACCGGGTGGAGCGGCCGGCCGCGTACACGCGCGCCGTGCGCGACCTCGTCGGGAGCGGCGAGGGCCTCGCGGGCATCGTGGACGGCTTCGGTGACGGCGCGCCCGGAGCCCCACGCGCGCGCCTCGACGCGCTCGAGCGCCGCTGCCTCGCGTGGCGGCACCGGCTCAAGGGGCGCGTCGAGCGCCTGCGCCGTACGCACGGCGACTTCCACCCCTTCAACCTCCTCTTCGCGCCCGGGCACGCGGTGCCCACGCTGCTCGACGCCAGCCGCGGCGCCGCCGGCGACCCGGCCGACGACGTGGCCTGCCTGGGGCTCAACTTCCTCTTCTTTTCGCTCGGCCACGAGGCGACGGCGCGAGCGCTGCGCGACGCCTGGCGGCGCTGGTGGGAGCGCTGCGCGCGCTCCGGCGAGGTGGACGTGCTCGAGGCCGCCGCGCCGTACCTCGCGTGGCGCGCGCTGGTGGTGACGAACCCGGCCTGGTACCCGCACCTGGGCGAGGGTGACCGGCACCGGCTGCTCACCTTCGCAGAGCGGGCCCTCGAGGCCCCGCGCTTCGACCCGCGGCTCGGCGAGGCGGTGATGGACCAGGCGCCGCTCGAGCTGTCGTCGCCGGCGCCGGGCGTCGTCGTGTGGCTCACCGGGATCCCTTCGTCGGGGAAGACGACCCTGGCGAAGAAGGTGGCGGCGTTGCTGGGGCCGGGCGGCTGCGCGCTGCTCGACGGCGACGAGGTGCGCGCGAGCCTCGTGCCCACGCCGGGCTACGACGAGGCGGGGCGCGACGCTTTCTACCGCACCCTGGGGCAGCTCGCGGCGACGCTGGCGCGGCAGGGGCAGGTGGTGCTCGTGGCGGCGACGGCGAACCGCCAGCGCTACCGCGATGAGGCCCGGGCCCTGGCGCCGCGCTTCGTCGAGGTGTTCGTCGACACGCCGCTGGCCACGTGCCGCGCGCGCGACGCGAAGGGCCTCTACCGCGCCGGCGCCGCGGGGCTCCCGGGCGCGGGCGCCGACTACGAGGTGCCCCGAGCGCCTGAGCTGTGGGTGCACGCGGACGACGTCGCGCCGGAGCTGACGCTGCTCGAGCTGTTGACGCCCGCTGACTGACGGGTTGGTTGCGAAAGGTGGCGCGCTCACGGTCAACTCGCGCCGGTGACGTCGGGGCGCCGCCTCGACGAAGGAGTGGCCCATGCACGTTGCGGTGAAGGTGGTGGCGGTGCTGCTGGCGATCCTCGTCGTCGGCCTCGTCGTGCTCGGCAGCCTGGCGGACCGGCAGGCCCGCGCCTCGCTCGAGACGGCGCAGGAGGGCCTCGCCGCCGACTGGCGCCGCGTCGAGGCCGAGGTCCTCCGCGACCAGGCCCGGTGGCAAGACGACCCGCTCCTTTCGCCGCGAGACGGCGGCGACGCGGCGGCGCTGCTCTTCGCCCACGTGCGGTGGGATGGGGTGGACGGGGGCGGCCTCCTCGGGCCGCCGCCGCTGCCCGAGCCGCTCCTCACCCAGCTCGAGGCGTGGAAGGAGACGTGCTTCGAGCACGTGGACGAGGCGCAGCTCGAGGGGCTCGACCTGGTGTGGATGGGGCAGCTGGCGGCCTTCGGCTTCTGGGATCTCGAGAGCGAAGGGTCGCCCATCGCCAAGGCGCCCTACGCGCACTTCACCGAGCCGGTGCCCATGTTTCTCGACGTGCAGCGCCTCGCGCGAGCGCGGCTCCTCCAGGGCCTCCGCGAGGGCACGGTGGTGGCCGCCGCCGCCGAGGTCCGCGAGCTCGCCCGCCTGTCTTTCACCACGGAGCACCTCGTGGGCGAGATGGTGGGCGTGGGGTTGTTGAGCGTCGAGGCGAAGGCCCACGCCGAGGCCGTGAAGCGTGGCGTCGACGTCGCGGGCTGGGCGCCGCTCGTCGAGGAGGCCGCGCGAGGGCAGCTCAAGCGCGCGCTGTGGGCGGCGAATGCACCCACCTCGATGCTCGCGACCGGCGTCGTCGCCTCAACGCGCCTCCCGGTCGGGCGGTGCTCCGCGCTGCGCGAGGGCCTGGGCAACGCGCACTTCCTCCGCCGCTACACCGAGCGGCTGGTGCCGGAGCGCTACGAGGCCCTCACGGCCGCGCTCGCCGACAGCCCCTGCCGGTTGCGCCGGGCGCGCCTCGCCTGGGCGACCCAGTCCACGGAGGGCCAGCCACCCATCTCGCTGTGCGACGCCCTCGACGAGCGCGAGGGCGCCTGCCAGGCGCTCGACGGCCTGCGGTACGCGCCCTTCGTGCGCACCCTCGCCGGCGCGTCGCTGCTGAACATCTCGAACCCCGACTGGCTGCAACACTACCGAGCGCCATGAGGCCCGGGTGCGCGCCACCGACCCGCGGCCCGTGTACGGTGGGCTCATGATTCGCCTGGTCGACGCGGAGTTCATCTGCACCCGAATCTTCGAGCTCGCCGACGGCATCGCGCTCGAGGCCTGCCGTGAGACCATCGCCAGGGGCGGCGCGGCGGCGCGGCGCGTGACGCTGCAGCGCGAGGGCAGCGAGTACCTCCAGCTCTCGGAGCCGCCGCTGGGCGTGGAGCTCGGCCAGCAGACGTTGACGGTCTGCGGCAGCCCCCGGGCGGTGCGCGTGGGCGCGCGCCTCTTCCACCACGGCGTCATCTCCATCACCGTGCGCGTGCCGGTGGACCCGGGCACGCCGCTCGACGCCCTCATCCCCGTGGCCGACGAGCTCTACGACAGCAAGGCCATCGAGGTGCTGGCCGCGGAGGAGCTGGAGAAGCTGCGCGGGCTCCTCCAGGGGCACCTCGAGGCGCCGCACCACTGGACCACCAACGAGGCCTACACCACGCTCTTCGTGCGGCGGCTCGAGGGGGCCAGCTCGGGCGCTGAGGTGCTGGCGGCGCCATGCCTCGCGCGGCTGCTGCTGGGCGAGGTGAAGGAGCCGGTGCTCTCGGTGAGTGAGGAGCGCGAGGTGCTCGAGCACCACTTCTGCTACACGCCGGGCGATCTGGTGGTGGTCGAGTGGAACGCGGCCTTCGTCTACGAGCCGTCGGGCAGCGAAGACATCGTCGACCTGCTGGAGATCGCCAACGCCCAGCTCCTCGAGCTCCGGTACTTCGACGCGGTGCTCGACGCGGAGCTGGCCCGGCTCTACGACGCCATCGGCGCGCGGCGCAGCGGCTCGCTGCTGTACAGCCCGTACAAGCGGCTGTTGCGCGAGCTGATGCAGACCGTCATCGAGCTCTCGGAGTTCATCGAGCGCGTCGAGAACTCGCTCAAGATCGTCGGCGACGTGTACCTGGCGCGCGTCTACGAGGCGGTGCTCAAGCAGCTGCGCATCGGCAAGTGGACCGAGCAGGTCTCGCGCAAGCACAAGCTGCTGCAGCAGACCTACGGCATGCTCAAGGGGGAGGTGGACACCGGCCGCTCGCTGACGCTGGAGGCGATGATCGTCGTCCTCATCGTCATCGAGATCGTCATGGCGCTGCTCAAGGTGACGGGCCACTGACGGCGCGGCGCGGGCGGCGTCAGTCGTCGGCGAGCTGCAGCGGGCCGGGCTGGGTCCCTTCGCCGCGGCGCCAGAGGCGGAGGATGTTGGGCAGGGCCCGGTCGACGTGGACCTGCTCGTAGCCTGCTGGGAGCCGGCCGCCGAAGCCGTTGTAGGTGAGCAGCGCCGTGCCCAGCGGCGCGGCCCGCAGGAGCTGCTCGACGGCGGCGACGTCGCGCAGGTAGCGGGGCTCCGTGAGCTCGACGTCGTGGTCGAGGTGCTCGCCGTTGACGAAGAGGTTCTCGCCGAAGGGGTTGTAGAGGTAGTACGCGTCGGCTGCGGGCGGCGCGGCGTCTCCGAAGGTGGCGTGATGGAAGCTCACCCGGTCGCTCACCCCGAAGACGTCGGCGAGCGCGCGCGCCGCGGTGACGAGGCGCAGCCGGTGCTCGAGGCCGACGTAGCGCGCGTTGCCGGCCAGCGCCGCGGCCACGCAGAACTTCCCGGCGCCCGAGCCGATGTCCACCACGGTGCGCACGCGCAGCTCGTCGAACCACTGGGCGGCGCGCTGCGCGACCTCGCACGGCGTCCAGTACTGGCCCGACACCACGCGCAGCGCGACGGGCAGGTGCCGGTCGAAGTCGCGCTCCTCCACGGCGAGCCCCGCCCGCAGCGCGTGGGCCACCTGCCAGGGCGCGAGGCCCTCGTCGTCGCGAGGCTCGGGCGCCGCGGCGCGCTCGCCCAGAAGGTTGATGCTGGCCTTCACGGGGCGAAGGCTCGAGGCGGCAGGCTCACCCCGCGTCTCTCTCACGCGCGCGCCCGGGCGACAACCCACCGTCCGCGCCGCGACGAGGGGCTCAGTCTCTGCGCGACAGCGCCGCCGCGCGGCACAGCTGCAGCGTGATGGGCACCGAGAGGCCCGCGAGGGTCGCGAAGACCGCGAGCGTGGCGCCGATGAGCTCGTCAGGCAGGTGCCCGTGGGCCATCAGCGCGCCCTGGAGGAGCGTGCCCTCGAGGGCTAGCGCCCCCACCGCCCGCACGCTGCACGTCAGGGCGCCGGCGAGCAGCACGAAGGCGAAGAACCACACGCTCACCGCCATGAGGGCAGGAGACCCGGGGGCAAAGGGAACGCCAAAGGTCTGGATGGCCGCCAGCACCGGTGCGTCGAGGAGCATCAGCGCCGCGAACGAGCCCGCGTGGGTGGTGCCCGACCAGCGCGAGGCGACGTAGAGCGCGCCGGCGATGGCGAGGTAGGCCCCGGCGGGGTCGAGGCTCTCGAAGCGCCCCGGAAAGTCGCCCAGCGCGCAGCCCAGGGCGCACACCCCGAGCCACGCGATGGCGGCGAACAGACGGAGCTGGACGACCTGCTCTGCACGTCGCCACTCGATGTTCGGCCGTCGCGTCATGCGGGGCGCCTCAGCACGGCGCGTACCAACGGCTCCCCGCTCGGAGCGGACGGCGTGGGTGCGCAGGGGCCTGCACACAGGGCGAGCAGGTCCCTGCACGTTCGCTCGCCGGGTCAGTCCCGCCTGTGGAGGAGGTGGCCGCCCCGCTTCGGCGGGTTGACGAGCCACTCGGTGAAGGCGTCGAGCACTCGCCACACGAGGAGCGCTGGCCCTGCCAACGGCGGGGTCGTCGCCACCTCGACGCGCCCCTCCAGAGCCGCCAGCCCGTCGACGCTGGCGAACATCGCCCAGCACGCGGTGCAGGCGCTGACGCGCACCGGCTGCTCCTGCCAGCGGATGCGGTGGAGCGCCGCGCCGCACGCGGGGCACGGGGCACCTGGCCGGGGCTCCGCCTCCTCGCTGCGCAAGGGCGCCCACGCCGGCCCGCCCGACTTCAGGAAGGCCGGCAGGCCGCCGCGCCCGAAGAGCAGGCCGCCACACCGCGCGCAGGCCTCGACGGCCTGGCCTCGGAGGGTCTGGCGCTCGAGGCCCCCACCGCAGGCCGGGCACGGCGGGCGCACGGGCCCCGCCACGCCAGGTGTCGGCGCCGCCTCGTGCGCCCAGGTGTCTTCCTCGGCCTGCTCCGTCTGTACGGCGGCCGCGGCGTCGCTCGCCGCGCCACCGTCGAGGATCGCGCCCAGCACCGCCGCCGGGTACCACGCCCCGCGGCACGAGACACACGCGCGCACCTCGGCCTCCTCGCTCGCGCGCAGCGCCCCGAAGCAGCGGGGGCACGCCGCCGCAGCGGCGACCTCTGGCCCGTTGCCGGCGCGCGGGGCGTAGCGCTGCGGCAGGGCGCGCGCCGCCTCGGCGGCCAGCAGGCGCTGCAGCTCCCCGCGGTCGAACCACATGCCCAGGCACGCCGGGCACTCGTCGAGCTCGAGGGTCCCGATGGTCAGGCGTGACAGCGGCGTGGAGCAGTGCGGGCAGCGCATGGCGGTGACGATGCCGCCTCGCGAGGGTCCGGGGCAACCTTCGCGGCGAGGGGCCACGCACGCCTCACCGCGACGCGCCGCGCACGCTGAAGTAGCGGCCCTCGAGCGCCACCGCGTAGGCCAGCTCGAGCGTCGGCCCCGCCGAGGCCACGAGGTGCTGGCGGTAGCGCAGCGCGGTGCCCGGCAGCTCCGGCGGCGACCAGGCGAGCTGCTCCACCGGCTCGAGGCTGCCCCCGAGGCGGCGGTACGCGAAGACCTGCGGCAGGTGCACGCTGGCCTCTACCTCCGTCGTCGGCCACGACACGCCCGGCAGCGCGAGCGTCAAGCGCCCCGAGAGGTGGAAGACGCCCAGGTCGCGCTCCAGCGTCAGCTCCACCTTCCCGGTGCGCTCGCCCGGGCGCGCGGGGCTCACGGTCAGCGCCAGCGCGCGCTCGACCGTCACCGCGCGCGGCGCGTCGTTGACGCCCAGCCGGGTGAGCGTCCACCCCTGCGGCAGCGCCAGCGTGAGCGGCTGCTCGCGGTCGAGGGCGAGCGCGTACTCCAGCGTGAGGCGGGCCCGGCCCTCCACGGTGCTGACCACCTGCGCCCGGGCCGCGGTGATGACGGGCTCCATCGGCGGGCGCGCGGCCACCGCCTGCGCCGGCGCTTCTCGGCGCGTCGTCCACCGCACGGTCCAGGCGCCGTCCACCGAGTGCACCTCGGGGCCGTGGGCCAGGGCGTGCCGCTCGCCGTCGGCCTCCACGCGCAAGAGGCCCTCGCGGGCGTCGGCGCCGCGGCGCAGGGTGGCGACGCGCGTGGGCGAGCCGGCGGCGCGCACCGACAGCTTGAGCTGCACCGCGTAGGTGCCGGGCTGCCGCGAGACGAGCACGACCTCGCCGCGCTGCACGGCCACCACCGCGCCGTCGAGGCGGGTGGCCTCCACGAGGGTGGTGCCCGCGCCGAGCGCGAGGAGCGAGACGCGGCTCCAGCGCTCGTCCAGCACGGTGACGGCGAAGTCGGCGGTCACCTCCAGGCTCTCGGCCTCGAGCCGCCCGGTGAGGCGTTGGGCCACCACGGCCGCGGGCAGCGGGGCCTCGGCCTGGGGCGCGACGAGCCACGCGCGCGCGTCGTCGAGGGGCAGCGTCACGGTCGCGGCCGGGAGCTGCGGCGCGCCGGCCGCGAGGAAGAGCCAGAGCAGGTGGGGCGTCACGCGGCACCTCCGGCGTCCACGAGGCGATCCGAGAGGAAGGCGCGCACTGACGCCTTCGTGGCCAGGGCCATCGTCGCCAGCAGGGCCACGAGGAGCTCCAGCGTGTAGACGAGCCCCGTGTAGCCGGGCAGCAGCACCGCCAGCGTCGGCAGCACCTGCGTCGCCACCCACCCCCCGACGAGCCAGCGCCACGACTCCGCGGGGAACAGGCGCGAGACGTAGAGGCCCACCGCCGCGCCCATGAAGGCCATGGTGAAGGCCCAGGCGGCGACGAAGTGCACGAAGGCGCCGAGGTACGCGAGCAGCACCGAGGTGAAGCCGAAGGCCGCGGCGGCGAGGAAGACCTCCCACGCGGCCAGGCGCCGCCGGTGCTTGAGCGAGAGCAGCGTCAGCCCCACGAGGAAGGCGAGGCCGGGGGCGAAGGCGCGGCCGGCCATGGTGCCCATGAGCGCGTCGTACTGCTTGAGCGACGGCAGCACCGCGCCCAGGGCCACGCCCGACTCGAGCGAAGGGAAGCTCCAGGTGAGCGTCGCGGCGCCGCCGCCGCGCGTCACCTCGTTGGCCGCCAGCACGAAGGGCGGGTAGTCGACGTTGTCGCCGCCGGTGACGTCGAGGGTGAGGCGCACGTCGCGCGCCGGGAGCGCCGGGTCGAGGCGGTAGACGAAGGACTCGAGGCCCCGCGCGCGGTACCGAATGCGGAAGGTGGCCTTGCCGCCGACGGGGAGCCGGCCCGTCCACACCAGGCGGTCGCCGCGGGGCCCGAGGTCGAGCGAGGCCGGGGCGCCGTCCACCTCGAAGGCCAGCTCCGAGAGGAGCACCTGTGACTTGTCCACCTCCACGGGGAAGACGAAGGCCACGTCGATGTCGTGGGCCTGCGGATTCCTGGCGACGAAGGTGCCGTCGAAGACGAAGTCGAAGCCCGAGAAGTAGGCGAGGCCGCGCTTGCGGTAGTTCATCGCCGCCTTCACCGTGACGTGCTGGGCCGAGAGCGGCACCGGGGTCAGCTCGGTGAAGACGGTGCCGCTGGGCACCGCGCGGATCGACGGAGCCGCCTGCTCCACCGGCGCGCCCCAGCGCGACTCGACGTCGTCGGACAGCTCGGTGGACGCGAAGTCGGTGCGGCTCGTCACCTGCGAGGCGATGACGCCGGTGGAGAAGAGGATGAGGGCGAGCCCCCCGAGCCAGTGCACGACGAGGGTGCCCGCCAGCCGCGAGGTGGGGGAGGGTGGGGCGCGCGGGGGGCACGGCGGTGGCGGCTCGCTCATGGCCAGCGGTGTTTCAACGCCCGTGCCGCCGCGTCGTCACCGGGAGCGCCCGCGGGGAGCGTGGACGACGAGCCTCGCGGCCGTGGCCCGGGTGCCGCGTCAGAGGGTGATGCTGAACCTGGGCCCGCGGCTCTGGCGCCCCTCGTGCCGGCGCCGCTCGAGGAGCCAGGCTT
>CAYUZK010000139.1:7995-17004 GCA_964449625.1 uncultured Archangium sp. | reverse complement strand
GGGCCCGAAGCTCGACGCGCTGGTGAAGGTCGTGCAGCAGGCCGCGGCCCAGCCGCGCGCCAGCGACCTGGGCCCGAAGCTCGACGCGCTGGTGAAGGTCGTGCAGCAGGCCGCGGCCCAGCCGAGCGCCGGCGAGCGCGACGCGAAGCTCGACGCGCTCGTGAAGGCGGTGCAGCACTCGGCGGCCTCCGCGCCCGCCGCTGCTTCGGCCGGCCCGGCGCAGAGCGACCTGGGCCCCAGGCTCGACGCGCTGGTGCGGGTGATCCAGCAGGCGGCCCAGCAGCCGCCACCGTCGGATCTGGGCCCCAGGCTCGACGCGCTCCACGACGCGGTGGTGGCCGTCGGCAAGTCGCTCTCGAAGGCGCCCCGGCAGGCCGACCTGGGGCCGGTGCTCGAGAGGCTGAGCGAGGCCGTCGCCCGCCCGGTGGCCGCCGCCGCCGCCGCCGCGCCGATGGACCTGGGGCCCGTGCTCGAGCAGCTCGCGCAGAACGCGCGGCAGGTCGCCCAGCACTCCGAGAACGAGGGCACCTTCCGCGAGGAGATGGCCCAGCAGATGCTCCTCATCCAGGAGCGGCTCTCGGAGCTCGCCCTCACCGCGAAGACCGTCATCCAGGACGACTCCGACGGGCAGATGAAGGCCATGACCGTCTGGCAGCACACCAAGGAGGCGCTCGAGCTGCTCAAGGCGCTCCCCAGCCGGGGCCGGAAGCCCCGGAGTCGCGGGGGGTGACGCGGGGTCGGCTTTTCCGGTAGAGGCCGAAGGACCATGTCGCTCCGGATGTTTCTCGCGTCGTTCGCCGTAGCCGCGGTCGTCGGCTGCCAGTGCGGTCCCACCATGGGCGACCCGTGCGCGGGGGTGCGCTGTGGCGCGGGCCTCACCTGCGACCCGGACACCGCGCGCTGCGCCGTGCCGGGGACGGGCACTGGCGGGGGCACCGGCGGCGGCACGACGGGCGACGACGCGGGCGTGGACTGCGCCCAGGCCTGCACGGGCACCACGCCCGTCTGCGACCGCGCCACGGGCCAGTGCGTCACCTGCACCCTGGTCGAGGGCTGCTCGGGGGCGACGCCGGTGTGCCAGCCCATCTCCAACGCCGGCCTCGGCAAGTGCGTGGTGTGCACCGTGGAGCGCGGCTGCAGCGGCGCGACGCCCGCGTGCGACCCGACGGTCTTCCCCAACGGCGCGTGCGTACAGTGCACGCAGAACGACGACTGCCCGGTGTCGGGAACGATCTGCGATCTCTCGAGCAACACCTGCGTCGCCCCGGGCACGGGCGGCGGCGGCGGGAGCGCCGCGGGCGGCGGCACGGGCACCGGCGGGGGCGGCGGGAGCTCGGGCGGCCCCCCGGAGTTCGACGACGCGGGCGTCACCGCGCGCTGCTTCCCCATCGACGCAGGCACGCGCGCCTGCACCACCGAGTGCCCGACGGGCTACCAGTGCGTCAGCGGCCTGTGCGAGCTGCGCGGCAAGAACGGCCCCGTGCAGGTGACGCTGCGGTGGAGCACCGAGGCCGACCTCGACCTCTACCTCGTCGAGCCGCTGCCCGACGGCGGCACCTGCGAGATCTACTACGGCAGCCCCGGGGTGAACCCCAACTCGCCGACCAACCCGTTCCCCATTCCCATTCCCCTGCCGGCGGGGTGCGGCGCGAAGGGCTGGCTCGACCTCGACGCGAACCGCGCGTGCGGCTCGGGCGACACCACGGTGACGCTCACCACCACGCCCGTCGAGAACATCATCTACTCGCCGGGCGTGGTGCCCACGAGCGGCGAGTACACGGTCCGCGTCAACAACTGGAGCGCCTGCTCGGTGTCGGGGAACATCCCCTACGAGGTGGAGGTGCGGGCCAACGGGCAGACGCGCTGGTACTGCGGCGCCTTTGGGCCGGGCACGGGCAACGGCGGCGGCGCGGGAGCCGGCGTGCTCATCACGAAGTTCCGACTCCCGTAGCGCCCGGAGCGACCGTGAAAGAGAAGCACATCCGCATTCGCATCGAGCAGTGCCTGTCGCTGGCCAACGCGTCGAACTGCCCGCGGCGCAAGTTCGGCGCGCTCCTGCTCGACCCCGAGCGCAACGTGGTGCTGATGGACGGCTACAACGGCGGCCCGCGCGGCGGCGGCGAGCTGTGCGGCGGGGCGACCTGCCTGCGCGACGACCTCCAGGTGCAGTCGGGCACGCGCATGGAGATCGGCTGCCACCACGCCGAGATGAACGTCATCTGTAACTGCGCCGCGTCGGGCGTGGCCACCAAGGGCGCGTGGCTGGTGGTGACCGGCGAGCCCTGCCTCATGTGCGCGAAGCTCCTGCACCACGCGGGCCTCACGCGCGTCATCGTCGTCGGCGGCGGCTACGCGGGCGAGAACGGGCTCGACTACCTCCGCGCGCACGGCGTCGAGGTGCAGACCGTCGCCGGCCCGCAGGACCCGCGGCTGGCGTCGATGAGCGGCGTCGAGCACCGCGGCTGACGCGCGCCCCCCTCCCCACAAAAGACTCCCATGAAGACCCTGTTCATCGCCCCTGCGGCCCGCAGCGTCGGCCTCACCACCGCGGCCCTCGGCCTGCTGCGCGCCTTCGATCGCCAGGGCGTGCGGGTCGCCTTCGCGCGGCCGCTCGCGACGCGCACCGAGGACCGCAGCGTCGCGCTCGTCCGCCTCGGCACCACGCTGCACCCACCGCCGCCCATCAACCGGGCCGTGGTGGAGGATCTCCTCTCGTCGGGCGAGGACCAGCAGCTGCTGGAGCAGGTGGTGGCGCTGTGCGATCGCGCCGCCGCGGGGGCCGACGTGCTCGTGGTGGAGGGCATGGCCCAGGAGGCCGGGGCCGCCTACGCGTCGCGCGTCAACACGCTGATGCTCAAGGCCCTCGACGCCGAGCTGGTGCTGGTGGGCGCGCCGAGCGACCAGGGGCCCGTGGAGCTGGCCGAGGAGCTGGCCATCGCCGCGCGGGGCTTCGGCGATCTCGGCGAAGGGCGGCAGGTCAACTGCATCCTCAACCTGGTGCCGGTGAAGGACGACGGGCAGCTCGCGGCCTGGGCTGCTGCGGTCGTGGCAGAGCGGCTGGTGCCCGTGGCCGTGGTGCCCCAGCGCGACGAGCTCTCGGCGCTGCGCGTGAAGGACCTCGCGGGTGCGCTCGGGGCGCGGGTGCTGCACGAGGGTGACATGCGGCAGCGCCGCTTCCGCGACGTGCGGCTGTGCGCGATGACGGTGCCCAACTCGGTGAAGGTGTTCGCGCCCGACAGGCTGATCATCACCCCGGCCGACCGCGACGACATCATCCTCGCGGTGTCGCTGGCGGTGATGAGCGGCATGCGCATCGCCGGGCTGGTGCTGACGGGCGGCGTGGAGCCCAACGAGCGCGTGATGCAGCTGTGCGCGCCGGCCTTCGCCACGGGGTTGCCGGTGCTGGCCGTGCAGGAGGGGAGCTTCCAGACGGCGACGCGCGTGGGGAACCTCGATCGCCAGATCCCCACCGATGATCGCGAGCGCGTCGAGCGGGTGATGAACGAGGTGGCCGACTGCATCGACCCGGCGTGGCTGACGACGCTGGTGGCCTCGCGGCGGGCGCGGCGGCCATGGCCCCCGGCCTTTCATCGCCGCTGCGGCCATGGTGCAGGAGCGGGGCATCGCGCGGTGCCTGCTGCTGGGCCCGCCGGACGAGGTGCAGGCGCAGGCGCGCAAGCAGGGCGTGACGCTGCCACCGTCGGTGGAGATCATCGACCCCGCGTCGATCGCCGGGCGCTACCTGGACCAGTTGGTGGAGCGCCGCCAGGCGCGGGGCATGACGCGGGATCGCGCCGTGGAGGAGCTGCAGGACCCGATCATGGTGGGCACCATGATGCTGGCCCTGGGCGAGGCCGACGGGCTGGTGTCGGGCGCGGTGCACACGACGGCGCACACCATTCGCCCGGCGCTGCAGCTCATCAAGACGGTGCCGGGGTGCGATCTCGTCTCCAGCGTCTTCTTCATGTGCCTGCCGGAGCAGGTGCTCGTCTTCGGCGACTGCGCGGTGGTGCCCAACCCCACCGCCGAGGAGCTGGCGCAGATCGCCATCCAGAGCGCGGACACGGCGACGGCCTTCGGCATCCCCCCGCGGGTGGCGATGCTGTCGTACTCGACGGGGCTGTCGGGAGGCGGCGAAGACGTCGAGAAGGTGCAGGAGGCCACCGCGCTGGCGAAGGCGCGGCGGCCCGACCTGCTCCTCGACGGGCCGCTGCAGTACGACGCGGCGGTGATGGCCGACGTGGCGCGCGCGAAGGCCCCGAAGTCACCGGTGGCGGGCAAGGCGAACGTCATCATCTTCCCCGACCTGAACACCGGCAACGTCACCTACAAGGCCGTGCAGCGGAGCGCCGGCGTGGTGGCCATGGGGCCGGTGCTCCAGGGCCTCAACCGGCCGGTGAACGACCTCTCGCGCGGCTGCCTGGTGGACGACATCGTCTTCACCATCGCGCTGACGGCGATCCAGGCGCAGCAGGCCGCCGCGCGCGGGTAGGGGCCGTCAGCGGTAGGTGCCGGTGATGTAGCCGACGAGGTGCTCGTTGTTGCGCGTCACCTCGGTGCTCAGGTCGCCGACGGTGGCCATGCCCAGCACCACGCCGTCGCGCACCACCGGCACGTGGCGAAAGCGGCCCTCGTTCATCAGGGTGAGCGCCGCCTCGATGGGGGTGTCGGGGCTGATGCTCTTCACGTCGGGCGTCATCACCGCGTCCACCCGCGTCGTGGCCGGGTCGAGCCCCCGGTGCACGACGCGCCGCACCACGTCGCGCTCGGTGAAGATGCCCACCGGCCCGTCGGCGTCCATCACCAGCACCGAGCCGACGCCCTCCGTCACCATGCGCGCGACCGCCTCTTCGACCGTCGCGGTGCGCCCGACGCTGTGGACCTGCTTGGTGAACACCACGGAGTTCACGAGTGCTTGCATGGGGGCCTCCTGGCAGGGGTACAGACAAGAACCCAGCAGCAGGCGTGCCAACGCTTTCGCCTCAAAACATTGAAGCGGCGCGCGAGGCGCTCGCAGAATTCGCGCGCGCGGGGCGCTTCGCCGCAGGGGCTTCGCTTGCCGTTCGAGTTTTTCTCAAGCAAGAGCAGGCCATGGCTATCGGACCCGTCGAGCTCGACTACCAGAAGACGCGCCTGGGCGATCTCGTGCTGCGGCGCCGGGTCTCGAGCTCGCTGAAGGGGCAGGTGGTCTACGAGGTCATCCTCGACGGCGAGTTCCTCATGTCGAGCGTCGTGAATGACTCGGAGATCGCCCTGACGCGGCTCGGGCTGGCGGCGGTGGAGGGCGACGCGCGCACGGTGATGGTGGGCGGCCTGGGCCTGGGGCACACCGCGGTCACCGCGCTCGACTGGCCGACGCTGGAGCGGCTGGACGTCATCGAGTACCTGGAGCCGGTGCTGGCCTGGCACCGCGGCGGCGTGGTGCCCCTGGGCGCGCGGCTCACCCAGGACGCGAGGTGCCACCTCGTGCACGACGACTTCTTCGAGGTGGTGTCGCGGGAGCCGACGCGCCTCTCCGACGCCATCCTCGTAGACATCGATCACTCGCCAGCCTCGCTCCTCGCGCCGGCGAACGCGCGGTTCTACGAGCATGGAGGCATGGCGCGGCTGCGCGCGCACCTGCGGCCGGGTGGGGTGCTGGCGCTGTGGTCTGCCGATCCGATGGGCGAGGCCTTCCTCGACGCCGCGCGCGCGACCTTCCGCGCCGTGGAGACGACGTTGGTCGAGTTCTACAACCCGTTCTTGAGCGAAGAGGACACCAACACCATCCTCATCGCGAAGGCGTGACGGCGCGGCGGGCCACCATCACGCAGAGACTTCTCGTAAGGCGCCTGCTAGCTGTAGCCGCGACGAAAGGCCGAGGTGCACGTGATGCGAGCTCCCGAAGTCCCCGCAGCGTCAGCTCGTTCTGGGGCGGTCTTCTCGCGGCGCGCCGTCGTCGCGGGGCTGGCGCTGCTGGGCGTGGGGTGCAAGCGCCAGGTGCCTGGGCGCGATCGACCGCTGGTGGTGGTGTTCGGCACGCGGTACGCGCCGGTCAATGGTGCGCTCCTCAAGGAGCGGCTGGAGGGGCGCTCGCAGCTCAAGCTGGAGCTCCGCGTCGCGCGGTCGAGCGACGAGGCCGTGGACCTGGTCCAGGGCGGGGGCGCCGACGCGGCGCTGCTGCCGCTCTTCGACTACCTCTTCTGCGCGGGCCTGTTCGACGTGGAGCCGCTGGCGCAGGTCGTCCGTCATGGGCAGGTGACGCAGTCGAGCGAGCTGGTGGTGGCGGCCTCGTCGACGGCGCAGTCGCTCGCTGATCTCCGCGGCCAGCGCGTGGGCTACGTCGACCGCTTCTCCGTCACGGGCTTCCTGGTGCCGGCGGCGCAGTTCGGCGAGGCCGGGGTGGCCGTCGAGCCGGCGTGGCTGGGCACGCACGACGCGGTGCTGGCGGCGGTGCAGGGCGGGAAGGTGGCGGCGGGGGCGACCTGGGCGGGCCACGCCGCGGAGGCGCCGGGGCTGCGGGTGCTCACGACCTCGGCGCCCATCGCGAACGAGCCGCTCTTCGTCCGCGCGCAGGTGCCGGCCGACGTGAAGGCAGCGCTCCAGTCGGCCTGGCTCGCGGAGGACGACGCGAAGAGCCTCGAGGGCCTCGCTGATGCCTCCGGCTTCCGCGCCCCCCCGCCGGGGACCTACGAGACCGCGCTCGCGGCGCTCAAGGCGGCGGGGCTGCGGGTGGAGGACACGCTCGAGGGCGGCTGGCTCCGCGCCAACGAGCACCGGCGCCCGGCGTGGTCGCTGGGGCACTGACGTCGCTGCGGCGGGCAAAAGAAAAGCCCCCTGTTTCCAGGGGGCTTTGGAGCGGGAAAAGAGATTTGAACTCTCGACCCTCGCCTTGGCAAGGCGATGCTCTACCGCTGAGCTATTCCCGCATATTCACGCTGCGCACCGCAAAAAGCGACGTGAGAGGTACCTGCTTGCTGACGGACCGTCAAGAGGTTTTCTCGCCTCCAGCCGGGCTCCCGCGCTGGCCCAGCATCTTGAGGAAGGCCTGGAAGTAGGCCGCGGCGCTCCAGACGCTGAAGGCCGTGGAGCCGTAGACGAGCACCTGCCCGACGACGTTGAAGTTCACGTCGTACCAGCCCACGAGGAAGTAGACGGAGTGGGTGTAGTGGATCAGCAGCGCGACGATGCCTGAGAGCTGCATCGCGGTCTTCCACTTCCCCTCCTGGCCGGCGGCGATGACCATGCCCTCGCTCGCGGCGACCTGGCGCAGGCCGGTCACGATGAACTCGCGGGACAAGAGGATGATCACGATCCACGCGGGGATGCGCCCCAGCCGAACGCACATGATCAGCGCCGCGGCGACGATCAGCTTGTCGGCGAGCGGGTCGAGCAGCTTCCCGGTCACGGTGATCATGTTCCACCGCCGGGCGAGGAACCCGTCGACCACGTCGCTCACCGCCGCGAGGGTGAAGACCGAGGCGGCCAGCACCGAGTACCAGGGGTCGCCGTCATAGGTGAACCACACGAAGAGCGGGATCACGAGGATCCGCGCCACGGTGATCATGTTCGGCAGGTTCCAGAACTCCTGCAGCAGCACGGAGGGCTGGCGGGTGCGGCGCGCCTCCCGCTTCGCCTCGCGGCGCGCCACGCGCTCGTCCAGCTTGCGCTGCTTCTCGTCTCGCTTCCGCTGGCGGGCCTCCTGTCGGAGCTGGCGCTTCGCCTCGCGGTCCATGATGGCTCAGGCCCTCTCGCCCGGCGCGCCCAGCAGCGCGTAGCCTTCGCCGGTCAGCTCCATCGCGCCCCGGCCGCCGAAGCCCATGAGGCGCGGCGTCACGCGCCCGAACCAGCCCACGAGCCGCGGCAACGGCACCACCAGCGGCGCGCCGAGCGGAATGGGCATCGCGCGCAGGCTCCCGTCGAGCTGCAGCAGCACCCGGCCGGTGCCCTTGAGGTGCGCCAGCTCGAGGGCCTGCCCCTCGCCGCTCACCTTGCCATTCTCGAAGCTGATGGGCTCCTCGAAGGCGAACACCAGCTCCTCGCGCAGGTACGCGCCGTCGTCGTCCACCGCCACGCCGGCCTGGTCCGTGAGATCCACCGCGTGGAACCGGGTGCGCCCGGGCTCCAGGTAGACCACGCCGTTGCCCGACACGCGCTGGAGCTGCGCCGGCCCCTGACCGAAGGGCTCGTTGATCGGTCGGCCTCGACGGCGGCGAGCCTCGGGCTTGACCTCGAGGCTGCCCACGACGGCCACCAGCCCCTCCATGCGCATCAACATCTCGCCCGACACCGTCACCGCCAGCCCGTCGGGCCCGAGGTGAAAGGGCCCCGCGCCAGGCTCGCGCACCCACGCGCCTGACGCGCCCAGGTCGCCCAGCCCCTGCGGGCTCATCGGCGCGTAGCCGGCCGGCGCCAGCGGGGGCAGGGCGGAGGCGCTCACCGGCTCCTGCACCGTGATGGTGAGCGGCGCGCTCGGCGCCGGCGTCGGCAGCGCCTCGATGCGCTCCGGCTCGACGGCTGCGACCGGCGGCCCCACGGCCCACGACTCGTCGTCGGCCTGCGGCGCCTGGGCGCTGGAGTCCGCGGCCTGCTGCGCCGCGCCGGTCGCCCACGACTCGTCATCGGCCTGCGGGGCCTGCGCGCCGGAGTCTGCGGCCTGCTGCGCCGCGCCGGTCGCCCACGACTCGTCATCGGCCTGCGGGGCCTGCGCGCCGGAGTCTGCGGCCTGCTGCGCCGCGCCGGTCGCCCACGACTCGTCATCGGCCTGCGGGGCCTGCGCGCCGGAGTCTGCAGCCTGCTGCGCCGCGCCGGTCGCCCACGACGCGTCATCGGCCTGCGGAGCGTGCGCGCTGGCGGCGCCCTCGCTCCACGCGCCGGAGTCTGCAGCCTGCTGCGCCGCGCCAGTCGCCCACGACGCGTCGTCGGCCTGCGGAGCCTGCGCGGTGGCTGCGCCCTCGCTCCACGCGCCGGAGTCCGCGGCCTGCTGCGCCGCGCCGGTCGCCCACGCCTCGTCATCGGCCTGCGGAGCCT
>CAYUZK010000139.1:3471-7895 GCA_964449625.1 uncultured Archangium sp. | reverse complement strand
GCGGCCTGCTGCGCCGCGCCGGTCGCCCACGCCTCGTCATCGGCCTGCGGAGCCTGCGCGGTGCCGGCCCCCTCGCTCCACCCGGCCTCTGCGCTCGCGTCGGGCGCTGGCGCCTCTGCCCACGAGCCCTCGGACGGTGGCTCGCTCGCGGCCTGCCCACCCGTCGCCCAGGCGTCGTCGTCAGCCTGCGTGGGAATCGCTTCGCCCTCTGCGGGCGCCTGCTGGCTCGCGTCCCAGCCCTGCTCGTCGGCCTGCTGCACCGCCCAGCCGGCCTGCGCGCCGCCGCCTTGCACCGTGTGCTCCCAGGTCTGGACGACCTCACCGCCGCCGAAGGGCGACGGCTGCGGCACCGGCGAGGGCGCGGCGTACGGCACGTCGGCCACCGACTCCGTCACCCACTGGCTCTCGCTCCGAGGGGCCTGCGCGGCCTCCTGGGTCAGCCACGCCGGGGCCTCGCTCGGCGGGGGCGCCTCCTGGAGCGGCTCGTTCGGCAGCACCTCCACGGTGGCCTCGATCACCATCATCTCCTCAGCCACCACGACGGTCGGTGGCTCGGGCGGGGGCGCGGGGAGCTGCGCCGACCAGTCGGAGTCGAGGCGCGGCGCCGACCGCGGGGGCGCCCCGACGCTCAGCTCCTCTGGCGCGGCCTCGCCCTCGGCCGGGAGCTCGTCGTCGCTCATCACCTCGATGGGCTGCTCCTGCTCCTGCTCCTCGGCCTGCTGGCGCTCAGCGGCCGCGCGGGCCGAAGGCAGCGGCGGCGGGCGCACGGCGGCCGGCGGCGGAGGTGGCGCCTCGACGGGCGGCGCGGCCGGCGGGGCGGAGGGCGGCGGCGAGAGCACCACCGTCCTGGGCGGGGCCTCCTGCGTCGCGGCGGCGAGCGCGCGGCCCATCTTCTCCGCCATCTGGTCGGAGCCGGCGAGCGTGAAGTGCTCCTTCGCCTTCGCGTACTGCCCCTGCTGCGCGAGCGCGAGCCCGAGGTAGTTGTGCGCCTTCTTGTGCGTGGGCTCGAGGTCTGTCGCGGTCTCGAACTCCTTCACGCAGCGCTCGAGCGCGTTGGTCTTCAAGAAGACGAGGCCGAGGTTGACCCTCAGCGTCGCGTCGACCGGGTTCTCGTTGACCAGGCGCTCGTAGACCGCGGCGGCCTGCTCGTAGAGCCCGAGCTTGAAGTAGGTCAGCCCGAGCAGGTTCTGGGCCTTCTCGTTCTTCGGCTGGAGCGTGTTGGCCGTCTCGAGGTGCTCGCGCGCCTCGACCACCTTGCCGGACGCCAGCAGCTCGCCACCTTTGTAGAGCGCGCCGAGGAACTGCTCCTCGACGGCCGGGTCGCGTCCCCTCGCGGAAGTCGCCATGTCGCCTTCGTACTCCAGCGCTCAGCGCTCGTCGCCGCTCACGGCGACTTGCGCCTTCGCCTTGTATTGGAAATAGAGAGAGAGCACCTTGCGCACGTACGCCTGGGTCTCGGCGTACGGCGGCACCTGCCCGCCGTACTTCTTCACCGCGTCTGGGCCCGCGTTGTAGCCCGCCACCATCTTCACCATGTCGCCGTCGAACTCGTTGGCGAGCACGCGCAGGTAGCGCACGCCGCCCTCGATGTTCTCCTTGGGGTCGAAGATGTCCTTCACGTACATCTCGCGGGCCGTCTGCGGCATGAGCTGCATCAGCCCCGAGGCGCCCACGTGCGAGATGGCGTTGGGGTCGAAGGCCGACTCCGCGTGCATCACCGCCCGCACCAGCGCCGGGGGGATCTTGTAGCGGACCGCCGCGTCTTCGATGAAGTCGTCGTAGGCCTCGAGGGAGCGCGCGGACCAGCTCGAGATGCGCGCGGGCGCCGCGGGGGCGGGCGCAGGGCGGAACTCCCCCTCGACCCTGCGCGCTTGCCGCGCGCCCTTGCCGCTCTTGGGCGCGACGTTGGTGTAGACGACCGTGCCGTCCTTCTCGACGTACTTGAAGATGCCGCCGGCAGACGCCAGCGCGGGCACCAACAGCATGAGGAAAATGGCGGGCTTGAAGGACATGATCGCCTGTACTGACACTAACGCCGAAAGGGCGCCGCTCGCAAAGAACTGTCGGGCGGGGCGCGACCGCTCCATCCTTCTCTTCGACCGCCGGGACGCCGGGCGCTAAAGGAGGCGCCATGGTGCACCAGTTCGACTTCCTCGTGCTCGGCGGCGGCGTCGCGGGCCTCACCTTCGCCCTCGAGGCGGCGAAGCACGGCACGGTGGCGGTGCTGACCAAGCGCAGCCGCTCGGAGGGCAACACCGTCTACGCCCAGGGTGGCATCGCCGCGGTGCTCTCGCCCGACGACAGCCTGGAGCGCCACGTCGAGGACACGATGATCGCCGGCGCGGGCCTCAACAACCGGGAGATCGTCGAGATCTGCGTGCGCGAGGGCCCGGCGCGGCTGGCGGGCCTCGTCGACCTGGGCGCCGACTTCAACCGCCGCGCCGACGGAAACTTCGACCTCACCAAGGAGGGCGGCCACACCAACCGCCGCATCGTCCACGCCGGTGACATCACCGGCAAGGAGGTCGAGCGCGCGCTCCTGTCGGCCTGCGACGAGACGGGCCGCATCCAGTTCTTCGAGGAGGCGACGGCCATCGACCTGATCCTCGATCGCACCCAGCCGCGCGGCCGGGGGCGCTGCCGCGGCTGCTACGTGCTGCGCGAGGGCGGGGCCATCGACACCTTCCTGGGCAAGGTGACGGTGCTGGCCACCGGCGGGGCGGGCAAGGTGTACCTCTTCACCTCGAACCCCGACGTGGCGACCGGCGACGGCGTGGCCATGGCGTGGCGCGCCGGGGCGAAGGTGGGGAACATGGAGTTCTACCAGTTCCACCCCACCTGCCTGTACCACCCCGAGGCGAAGAACTTCCTCATCTCCGAGGCGCTGCGGGGGGAGGGCGGCCGGCTGCGGCTGCGCTCCACGGGCGAGCGCTTCATGAAGCGCTACGACGAGCGGGGCGAGCTGGCGCCGCGCGACATCGTGGCCCGCGCCATCGACGCCGAGATCAAGCGCACCGGCGACGAGTGCGTGCACCTCGACATGACCCACCTGGGCAAGTCGTACCTGGTGGAGCGCTTCCCCACCATCTACGCGACGTGCAAGGCCTTCGGCATCGACCTGGCCACGCAGCCCATCCCCGTGGTGCCGGCCGCCCACTACATGTGCGGCGGCGTGGTGACCGACGCGCAGGGGCGCACCTCGGTGCCCGGCCTCTTCGCGGTGGGCGAGGTGTCGTGCACGGGCCTGCACGGCGCCAACCGCCTCGCGTCGAACTCGCTGCTCGAGGGCCTGGTCTTCGGGCACCGGGCCGTCGCCGTCGCCGCCGAGGAGGTGAAGGCGAACGCTGGCGCCGAGCTCCCGCCGGTGCGCGAGTGGGACCCCGGCCGCGCCGTGCCCTCCGACGAGCTGGTGGTGGTGAGCCAGAACTGGGACGAGCTGCGCCGGCTCATGTGGAACTACGTGGGCATCGTGCGCACCGGCAAGCGCCTGGCCCGCGCGCGGCGCCGCCTCGACCTGCTGCGCGAGGAGATCCGCGAGTACTACTGGGACTACCAGGTGACGCGCGACGTGATCGAGCTGCGCAACATCGCCGACGTGGCCCACGTGATCGTCAAGTGCGCGGCGCAGCGCAAGGAGAGCCGCGGCCTGCACTTCACGCTCGACTACCCCGACACCGACGACGCCAACTGGCTGCACGACACCGTGCTGCAGCGGGAGCCCTGAGCCATGGCCCTGGGGAACAAGGAGGTGCTCCCCGGCGGAGACCCCTTCGCGCCGCCGCCGCCTCAGCCCGCGGAGCGGCGCCTGGCCGTCACGCCCCTGTGCTGGTTCTTCGTGGCGGCGAGCGTCGTGATGTTCCTGCTGGGCCTGCGCGACCGCGCGGTGTTCGAGGCCGGCGTGCTCTTCGGGCCGGCGCTGGCGGAGGGCGAGTGGTGGCGCCTGGCGGGGTGGCTCGTCACACACGGAGGCCCCCTGCACCTGGTCTTCAACATGTCGGCCGTGTGGACGCTCGGGCGCATGCTCGAGCTGAGCGTGGGCACCTGGCGCTTCCTCCTGGGCTCGGCCGTCGGCGCGCTCGGCTCGGCGCTCTTCGTGCTGCTCTTCAACTTCGACGCCCGCACGGTGGGGCTCTCGGGCGTCATCCTCTCGTGGCTGGGCCTCGCGCTGCCGGTGGCCAACGTCGCGGCGCGGCGGCAGCTCGCCCTGTGGCTGGTGCAGATCGCCGTGGTGAGCCTGCTCCCGGGCGTGAGCTGGGCGGGGCACCTGGGCGGCTTCCTCGCCGGCCTGCCCGCGGGCTTCGCGCTGCGCAAGGGCCGCGGGGTCTTCGTGGCGGTGATGCCGGTGCTCCTCTTCGTCTTCGGCGTGCTGGTGGTGCTGGCGGGGCAGGGCCGCTTCTTGTGAGCCGGCGGGGCCGCGGCTCCGC
>CAYUZK010000139.1:0-3371 GCA_964449625.1 uncultured Archangium sp. | reverse complement strand
GGGCCTGTCCTGTTTCAGGTCGGCTGATCCCCCTGCCTGTCCGCGAGTCGGACGTGCGCCCCCGCCATCGCTCGGAACCCGGACGCGATCGCGATCAAAATGTCACGATCGCCCTTGACTCCTCTTTTGAATAGCTGGTATTCATGCGCCGCCATTCAGTAGGCCTGTAGCGAATGGCTGAGCCCCTCCTCTTCGACGAATTGAAACGCGTGGACCTCCTCCGGCCGGACGAGATCGAGCAGATCGAGCGTGACTACGCGGGCGGGGTGCCGGCGCGGGTGATCGTCGACGTGTTCGCCACGCGGGGCATCCGCCTCTCGGAGGCGACCTTCCGCAAGTACGTGCAGGCGGGGCTGCTGCCGCGGAGCCGGCGCGTGGGCAAGAAGGGCAAGCACCAGGGCAGCCAGGGGCTCTACCCGGCGTCGTCGGTGCGGCGGCTCAACGCGATCAAGCAGATGATGGCGCAGGGCCTGACGCTCGAGGACATCAAGACGTCCTTCATGGTCTTCAAGAACCACCTCGAGGTGGTGGCCCACGAGCTCGAGGTCGTCTTCGACGGCTACGAGCGGCACCTCGGGGCGCGGGCGCAGGGCGATCGCTCGAAGAAGGACCAGGCCACCGCGCTGCGCGCCCTTCGGGTGCGCGCCCGGGAGCTGCTCCAGGAGGTCGCCCGCTTCGGCAGCACCGTGACCGCGCGGCCGGGCGCCGACGCCAGCCTGACGATGAAGTGACGACGCAGTGCCTTACGAGGAGGGGACCCGATGATGATGGCTGAAGCACACGACGAGGCGGAGCTGCTCAAGTCGGACGACGGCGACGAGCGACGCCGTTCGAAGACGATGTCGCGCAAGGAGATGGCGCGCGATCTGCGGCGCCGCAGGCTCTCGGGGCAGGTCGACCCCGAGGAGCAGGCCCTGCTCACGGAGATCGCGGCCAGCCGGCCCAAGTCGCGCGCCGACTGCATCAACAGCCCGCGCCCCTGCGTCTTCGTCTCGTGCAAGTACAACCTGTACCTCGACGTGAACCCCGAGACGGGCAGCGTGAAGACGAACTTCCCCGACAAGGAGATCTGGGAGCTCGAGTACACCTGCGCGCTCGACGTCGCCGAGAAGGGCGGCATCACGCTGGAGGAGGTGGGGGAGATCATGAACCTCACCCGTGAGCGCATCCGCCAGGTCGAGACGCGCGGCCTCGAGAAGGTGCGCACGGCCACCGAGGCCGAGCCCCGCCGCCCGCGCTGACGGCGCGGCATTCGTTGACCCTGTGGGGAGCGGTTGGTACGGCACCTCCCGTGCTCGCTCTGCTCTCGGTTTCGGACAAGCGCGGCCTCGTCCCCTTCGCCCAGGGGCTGGTGCGCCGCGGTTTCACGCTCCTCTCGACCGGCGGCACGCTGGCGGCCCTCGAGGCTGCAGGCGTGCCCGCGACGAAGGTGTCGGCGCACACCGGGAGCCCCGAGATCCTCGGCGGCCGGGTGAAGACGCTGCACCCGAAGATCCACGGCGGGCTGCTCGGGCGCCCCTCGCTCGAGCGCGACGCCCGCGAGCTGGCCGAGCACGGCATCAGCCCCATCGCGCTCGTCGCGGTGAACCTCTACCCCTTCCGCGAGACGGTGGCCCAAGGCGCCGCGCGCGACGAGGCCATCGAGCAGATCGACATCGGCGGGCCAGCGATGGTGCGGGCCTCGGCGAAGAACGCGGCCCACGTCACCATCGTGGTGGACCCCGGTGACTACGACGAGGTGCTGCGCGAGCTCGAGGCCGGGCCCGGGGTGCCCGAGGCCACGCGGCGGCGCCTGCAGCGCAAGGCCTTCGCGCACACCGCGGCCTACGACGCGGCCATCGCCGCCTGGCTCGCGGAGCAGGACGGCGAGCGCTTCCCCGACGAGCTGACGCTGCCCTTCGTGAAGGCCCAGGGGCTGCGCTACGGCGAGAATCCTCATCAGCAGGCCGCCTTCTACCGGGAGCACCGCGCGCCGGCCGCGCCCACCGTCGCCTTCAGCGAGGTGCTGCAGGGCAAGGAGCTCTCGTACAACAACCTGCTCGACCTCGACGCCGCGCTGGGCCTGGTGCTCGAGTTCCCCGCCGGGCCGGCGGCGGTGGTGATCAAGCACAACACGCCCTGCGGCGTCGCCACGGCCGAGCACCTCGAGGCGGCCTACCGCCGGGCGCGGGCCATCGACGAGACCTCGGCCTTCGGCGGCATCGTCGCGCTCAACCGCGAGGTCGACGCGGCGACGGCGGCGGCCCTGGCCGAGACCTTCCTCGAGGCGATCATCGCGCCGGGCTACTCGGCCGCGGCCCGGGAGCTGCTCGCCGGGAAGAAGAACCTGCGCCTGCTCGCCGCGGGCCCGGGCCTCGCGAGCGCCACCGCCGCCGCGCGCGCCCAGCTCGACGCGCGCAGCGTGTCAGGCGGCCTGCTGCTGATGGACCGCGACGCCGCGGAGCCGGCCACCGAGTGGAAGGTGGTGACGCAGCGCCAGCCGACCGACGAAGAGCGCGCGGCGCTCGCCTTCGCCTGGCGCGTCTGCAAGCACGTCAAGTCCAACGCCATCGTCTTCGCGACGCCGACGGAGCTGCTGGCGCAAGCAGGAGGGCAGACAAGCCGCGTCGATTCGGTGAAGATTGCGGCGACGCGCGGCGGGGAGCGTCTGAAAGGGAGCGCCGTGGCCTCTGACGCGTTTTTCCCATTCCGAGACGGGCTCGACGCGCTGGCCGCTGCCGGCGCGAAGGCCGTCATTCAGCCGGGAGGTTCCGTGCGCGACGCCGAGGTGATCGCCGCCGCCGATGAGCACGGAATTTCCATGATCTTCACGGGTGTCCGACACTTCCGCCACTGACCATGCGCATCGTCTGCCAGAAGTGTTCCGCGGCCTACGCCATCGACGACAAGTTCGTCACGGCGAAGGGAGTGCGCGCGCAGTGCCCCCGGTGTCGGCACATGCAGCTCGTGAAGAAGGACGACGCCGGCGCTCCGGCAGCCCCGGCCGCGGCGCCACCCAGGCCGGCGGGCGGCGAGCTCCACTTCGGCCAGACCGCGCCGGCGGCCGCCCCCGCTGGGGCCCCGGGCGCAGCGCCCTTCGCCTTCGACTTCACGCCACCGTTCCCGGGTGGGCCCGCGCCCGCGCCCCCGGCCGAGCCCGCGGCGTCGCCCTTCGACTTCTCGGCGGTCGCGCCCGGGGCGTCCAACCCCTTCGACTTCGGCTCGCCGCCGCCCGGCTCCGAGGCCGCGTCGGCGCCGGCGCCGTCGCCCTTCGACTTCGGTGGCCCGCCGGCCGGGGCGCCTGCGGCCACGGCGCCGCCGCCGGCACCCGTCGACTTCGGCGGGCCCCCGGCCGGGCCGCCACCAGCCGCGGCGCCGGCGCCGGCGCCAAT
>CAYUZK010000138.1:0-17007 GCA_964449625.1 uncultured Archangium sp. | reverse complement strand
GGTAGCCGGTCGCCACTGCCGCCACGCCGGAGAGCCCGCTCACCTGCACCGGCGCATTGCGCTGCGAGGTGCTGCCGTCGCCCAGCTGGCCATCCCAGTTGGCGCCCCACGCCCAGACGGTGCCGTCGCTCTTCAGCGCGACTGTGTGGTCGCTGCTGGCCGCCACCGCCGCCACGCCGGAGAGCCCGCTCACCTGCACCGGCGCGGTGCGCTGCGTGGTGCTGCCGTCGCCCAGCTGGCCTTCGCTGTTGCGGCCCCAGGCCCAGACGGTGCCGTCGCTCTTCAGCGCGACCGTGTGGAAGGCGCCGGCCGCGATCAGCGGCATGGTGCACGGCGCGTTCGAGGTGCAGGCCACCAGCGACGTCGGCGGCGTGCCTACGGCCTGGCTGATGCTCTGTGCCGCGCCTGGCGAGTCCTCCTGCGGGCCGACCACCGAGCTGCTGCAGGCCATCGCTACCAGCGGCGCCAACCACAGCCATTGAGTCCGTCTGTCGTTGGCCATCCCCAGCCCCCCCAAGTGAGAAGCGCAGTCTCACCTGGCGCAAAGGCAAAGAGGAAGGGCAAACCGGCGACTCAGGTCTCTGTCCCGGTGCTGTCCGACACGCCGGGAAACACGAACGGCGTGCCCCTCGCAACAGGAGCACGCCGCATGGAGCCGCGAGGCGCGGGGCCGACTCAGGCCGACGGCGTCTGCTGCTTGCCCAGGTCGGTGACGAACTGCTGCGCGAGCGCCTGGTGCTTCGCGTCGTCGAGCTTCTCGCTGATGAGCTTCTCGGCGATGGCGATGGAGAGCTTCACGGCCTCGCCCTTGATCTCCACCAGCGCCTTGGTGCGCTCCTCGGTGATGGCGCGCTGCGCGTCGACCTTCATGGCCTCCGCCTCCTTGCGCGCCTTGGTCATGAGCTCCTCGCGGAACTTCTCCATGTCGGCCTGCGTCTTGCGCACGGCCTCCGCGGCCTCCTGGCGCGCGGTGGCGATGGCCGTCTTCTGCTCGGCGAGCAGCTTCTCGGCCTCGGCGCGCTCCCGCTTGGCGCTCTCGATGGCGTTGGTGATGTTCTTCTCGCGGCCCTCCACGGCCGAGAGCAGCGGGCCCCACGCGAACTTCCGCAGGATGAAGAGCACGATGATGAAGGTGATCCACGTCCAGAGGATGAGCCCCGGCTTGACGTCGGTGAAGCTGGAGGCCAGCACAAGCAGGTTCATGGGAGGTCCCGTGTGAGTCGTTGAAACGGTTGCCGCAGGTGGAAGCCCGCTCCCCAGCTCGTCGCCGGGGAGCGGACGCCCTCGCGAATCACTTCACCGCGAGGAGGATGCAGATGACGAGCGCGAACAGCGTCGCGCCTTCGATGAGACCGGCGGCGACGATCATCGCGCCGCGGATGTCGCCGCCAGCCGAGGGCTGACGCGCGATGCCGTCCATGGCGGAGGCGGCGAGCTTCCCGATGCCGTTGCCGGCGCCGATGATGGCCAGGCCAGCGCCGATTCCGGCGCCGAGGTACGCGAGCATTGCAGAGGTGAGGTTCATGACGTTTTTCTACTTTCCGTGTGGTGACCCGCTTCTCGGGGGGGTCGGCTGAACTGGCCCTTCAGGTACTACCTCCAACGCGGTCTCGAAGGCCCCGCCTGGGTTCCGTGAAAATCAGTGCGCCTCGTGGCCGTGCGCCTCGTCGTGGTGCGCGTGGTGCCCCATGGCCACGCCCTGGCCGATGAACAGCGCGGTCAGCAGCGTGAAGATGTACGCCTGCAGGATGCCGACGAAGATCTCGAGGATGTAGATACCTACCGTCATCGGCAGCGAGATGATGACCGCGCCCGGGTGCAGCATGAAGATGAGCGCGAGCAGGAAGAAGATGACCATGTGCCCGGCCACCATGTTCGCGAAGAGACGAACGAGGAGCGCGAAGGGCTTGGTGAACAGGCCGATGATCTCCACGGGGATCATGATCGGCCAGAGGAAGGCCGGCACGCCGCCGGTGAGGTGCGCCAGGTAGCCGCCCAGCCCCGCCGCGCGGATGCCGGCGATCTGCGTGAGCACGAAGGTGATGATGGCCAGCGCCGTGGTCACGGTGATGACGCTCGTGCCCGCGAACATGCCCGGCACCAGCGACAGCCAGTTCACCGCGAGGATGAAGAAGAACAGCGAGGTGAGGTACGGCGTGTAGCGCTTCGCCTCGGCGGTGCCGATGTTGGGCACGGCGATCTCGTCGCGCACGAAGAGCGCCAGCACCTCGACCACGTGCGAGAGCAGCCCCTGCGGCACGCCGTTGTGGTCGCGCTTCTTCCCGAAGACGAGCAGCCCGAAGAGCAGCACCACGCCCAGCCACATCATCAAGATGGCCTTGGTCGGGCGCAGGTCCCAGCAGCCACCCAGGAAGATGCCCAGCGAGGGGAAGGCCTCGAAGCCCGCCGGCACCGGCGCGCTGCAGGCGCCCGGCACGCGCTGGATGAGCAGCGGCGCGAAGGCGTCGGCGATGTGCACCGCCGGCAGGTGGTACGGCGGGAAGGGGATCTCCAGCTCGAACACCGTGTCGTCCGACACGTGATGGAGGATGAAGTCGGCCGTCTCCTTCGCCTTGTCCACCGGCACGTTCGGGTCGCGCGGCGCGTCGTGGCCGCCGGCAGCGAAGGCGCAGAGCGCGAAGGTGGACGCCAACACCACGAGGAGCCGCTTCATGAGGTCACCGGGTTGCGAGCGGCCAGCAGGCTTTTCATCTCGAGCGCCTGCTGACCCAGGGAGACTGCGAAGAATGCGATGACGAAGGCGATGGGCGAGCTCGCCGGCTCACCGTGCAGGCCCACCAGGCCCGCCGCCAGCCCAACCAGCCGCAGCGCGAAGGTGATGCCCTGCGCCGCGAGCAGCGCCTTGAGGCCCGGCAGCCCGTGGCTCACGCGCCCGGCCAGCTGCGTCTTGATGAGCACCGTGAGGAGCCCCATGGCCGTGCCCGCCAGCACGCCCACCAGCGCCGACAGCCGAACGCCCGGCTCGAAGCCCGCCGCCCACACGAAGCCCGCGGCGACGGCGCCGAGCGCGACGACCAGCGACAAGGTGAGGGCGAGAGACTTCACGGCTCCTTCTTTCCACTGCTCGACTGCGACTCCATCAACTTCGTCGTGGTGCGGATGAAGGCGTAGAAGCCCACGCCGCTCCCCAGCACCCCGCCCACCACCAGTCCCCACGGGTCCACGCCCAACCACCGATCCACCCCGTACCCCGCCAGCACGCCCACCAGGGCCGAGCCGGTGAATTGCCACACCGCGGCAAGCCACGGTGCTGCCGCTCGGTAGGACTTCGCCAGCGGCGACAACCCATCGTCAGGGTCCGTCAAAACGCGGCGCCGCGGACCAGAGGGCCCCCCCCCCAGCAACGGGAAACCTCACGTCGTTTCGCAGGGTATGAGTCGCCCTGATTGATCAGCCCGGGCCCAGGGGTCGCGCCGCCAGGGCCTCGAGCAGGAAGTCGCGGAAGGCCGTCACCTTGCGCGGGGGGTGCGCCGTCTTCGGGTGCACCAGCCACAGCGCCCCGGCCAGCGTCGCCCAGCGCGGCAGCACGCGAGCCAGCCGCCCAGCCGACACCTCCGGCTGCGCGAGGAAGGAGGGCAGGGCCGCCACGCCCATGCCTGCCCGCGCCGCCTGCAGGAGGAAGCTCAGGTCGTCGGCCACCAGCACCGGCTCCGGCGCACCGTCGAGCGCCCGCAGGCCCTTGAGTCCGAGCCAGGCGTGGCCCGCCAGCTCATCGACGCCCCGGGGTGCGCCGCGCCGCGCGAGGTAGCCGGGCGAGGCGTAGAGGCGCAGCTCGAGCGACCCCAGCCGCCGCGCCACGAGGCTCGAGTCGCGCAGCCGCTTCGCCACCCGCAGGGCGAGGTCGAAGCCCTCGGCCACGAGGTCCTCCTCGCGGTTGCTCAGGCGCACCTCGAGGCGCACCCCCGGGTAGCGCGCGGTGAACTGCGCCGCGAGCTCCGGCAGCACGGTGAGGCCCAGATCCACCGGGGCGGTGAGGCGCAGCACGCCCGAGGGCTCGGCCTCCTGCTCGGGCAGCGCCTGCGTCGCCTCGCGCACCAGGAGGAGCGCCCGCTGGGCCCGCTCGAGGAAGGCGGCGCCGGCCGTCGTCAGCGTCACCTTGCGCGTGGTGCGGTGGAAGAGCTGCACGCCCAGCGCCGCCTCGAGCGCCGCGACGCCCCGGCTCACCGACGACTTGGGCAGCCCCAGCCGCCGCGCCGTGTCCGACATGCTGCCGGTCTCCGCCACGGTGACGAAGAGGGGCAGGTGGTTCAAGTCGACGGGCTTCGTCACGGCGCCTCGACGAAGAGCTCGCCCCCCGCGATGGCGAAGGGGGCCACGTGGTAGTTGCCCTGCGACATGAGCAGCAGCGCGCGCCGGCCGTCGGGCCCGCGGGCCGCGCTGACGATGAGGTACCGCTTCTCCTTGCCGCCGTCGGATGAGAGGACGAGCTCGTCGCGCTCGAGGCGCCAGGTGCCCCGCGCCTGGTCCGTGCTGAACTGCAGCGCGCCCACCTGCCCCGACGCGCCCTGGAAGCGGGACTCGTAGCGGCCGTCGGCGCCGAAGGTGAGGTCGACGCTGTAGGCCGCCGCCGTCATCGACGTGCCGCCGGTGACGGTGTTGACCCACTGGGCCGTCTGGTTGGTGCCGTAGACCCACTTGCCCTCGACGGCGCCGCGCTCCACCAGGGGCCCGCCCACGGGGCTTCCCTGCGCGCCGGCGAGCACCTGCTCCACCGCGCGGTGCGTGGAGGGCCACGAGAGCGACGCCATCAGGTCGGCCGTCGCGGCGAAGCCCGTCGGGTCGGCGTGCTGCTGGAGAAAAACGAGCGGCTCGAGCCTGTCGTGCGCCTCCACGAGGTAGAGGCTGACGTAGGTGCGCGGCCCGCCGCCCTTCGCGCGCAGCTCCGCGCCGGTGTAGTGCGCGCGCGCGCCGTTGCTCACGTAGCGCCGCATGACGAAGGGCGTGGGGCTGGCGCCCTCCCAGTCTGCCGCGATGCGGGTGTTCCATTCCTGCACCAGGCGCTCCGGGGCCCGCTCGAGGCCCGGCAGCGGCGCGAGGCGGATCAGCTCTACCGTGCGCGTGGCCGCGCCGTCCTGCTCCGAGAACAGCCAGCGGCCTTCGCCGTGGGGCGTGAAGGAAGCCGGCACTGCGAGCGCGTACCCACCGGGCGCGCCGGCCTGGCCTCGGGGCTCCGCGACGGCCACCGCCGGGGCGGAGAGGCCCGGGGGCGCGGCGTCGTCTTCTGCCGAGATGAGGCCGAGGGCCACGACGAGCATGCCGGCCACGGTGCACGCGCCGCACGAGGCGACGAGCCCCAGGCCCAACCACAGCCACGTCTTCCGCTTCGCTTCGCCTGCCGTCGCGCCCATGGCCCTCGTCCTACCACCGTTCCATCTGTGGAACGCAGTGGTGCCACTGTCCCCACTGGCGCGGAGTGGGCCGGGCCAGCATGGTGAGGGCATGCCTCGCGACCCCCACCCACCGACGCTGCGCCGCCGCGAGGCCCTCCTGGGTCTTGGGGCCACGGCCGCGGTGAGCGCGTTCGGCTGCGCGAAGCCGAAGGAGACACCTATGCCCGCCAACACCTCGTCGTCCCGGATGCCCGCCATCTTCCTCGCGCACGGGGCGCCGCCGCTGCTCGACCTGCCGGACTGGATGGGGGAGCTCAAGGCCTGGGCCGACGCGATGCCGAGGCCGAAGGCCGTGCTCATGGTGTCGGCGCACTGGGAGGATCGCCCGCTGACCCTGGGCGCCACCACGACGGTGCCGCTGGTGTACGACTTCTCCGGGTTCCCCGAGCGCTACTACCGCACGCAGTACCCTGCGCCGGGCGCGCCGTGGCTGGCCCAGCGGGTGCGCGCGCTGGTGAAGGACACGGCCGACGAGCCGACGCGGGGCCTCGACCACGGGGCGTACGTGCCGCTGGTGGCGATGTACCCGAGGGCCGACGTGCCGGTGCTGCAGATCTCGCTGCCCACGCTCGAGCCTACGGCGCTCCTCGAGCTCGGCCGCGCCCTGGCGCCGCTGCGCGACGAGGGCGTGCTCCTCGTGGGGAGCGGCTTTCTCACCCACAACATGCGCGCCCTCGACCCCCGGCCGGGCGCGCCGCCGCCCGCCTGGGCCACGGAGTTCGACCAGTTCATCGCCGAGACGCTGGAGCGCCGCGACGTCGACACGCTCGCGCAGTACCGCGAGAAGGGCCCCGGGGTGCGCGTCGCGCTGCCTACGCACGAGCACTTCGTGCCGCTCCTCGTGGCGCAGGGCGCGGCCCTCGAGGCGCCCGCGCCCAGCACGCCCATCGGCGGCTTCTGGTTCGGCAGCTTCACGCGGCGCTCGGTGCAGTTCGGGTGAGAAGTCGCGCGGGCGGTGCGATGGGTGCGGTAGCCTGCCGCCCCCGTGCCGGAGACTCTGCCCCAGCCCTGGCGCATCCTCGTCGTCGACGATGAGCCCGCGGTGCGGCTCGTGCTCGAGCGGCTCTTCGGCCGCATGGGCCACTCCGTGCTGTCGGCGAAGTCGGTGCCCGAGGCCCAGGCGCTCCTCGCCCGCTCGTGGGACCTCTTCCTCATCGACAAGAACCTCCCCGAGGGGAGCGGCGTGGAGCTGGCGAAGCTGGCCCGCGAGCGCAACCCCGCGGCGGTCATCGTGCTCATCACCGGCTACGCCTCGCGGGAGTCGGCCGACGCGCTGGTGGGCATCGTCGACGAGTACGTGACCAAGCCCTTCGAGCTCGGCCACCTCCGCGAGGTGCTCTCCGCGCTCATGGAGGCGCGGAAGAAGGGGCAGCGCGTGCTGGGGCAGCTCGCGCTCCAGGCGGCGCCCGGCGCCGGGGCTCCCCGGCCCACGCCCATCGCGACGAAGGTGGAGTCGGTGCACATCGTCGTCTCCGACGCGCGCGAGGAGGCGATGCTGCTGGGCGCGGCGCGGCAGGCGGGCCTCACCGCGCGGTCGGGGCCGCTGGGCGAGCAGGCGCAGCCCGACGCCCTGGTGGTGGACGCGCCGGCGGCCACCCTGGCGCTGCGCAAGGCGGTGTGGCTGCGGCAGGCGAGGGTGCCGCCGCTGCGCGTGGCGATGCTAATCGACGAGGGCTCCGTCAATGACTCGACGGTGGCCGTGGCCCTCAAGGCCACCACGCGCGCGAAGCGGCCGCTCACGCCCGAGGGCGCGGCCGCGCTCCTGGCGAAGCTCAAGGCCTGACGCGAGGGGCGCCCCGTGATGCTGCTCGAGTTCCGCCAGCCAGACCTCGGGGTGTCGGTGGTGGTCGACGACGACGGGCGCGTGGCCTGGGCGTACCTGCGCGACGGGCTCGGAGACATCATCGGCGACGTCTGGCTCTACAACCGCGCGCCCTCGCCGGTCGAGGCTGACTGGAGCGACCCCCGCGCCGCGCCCTTCTTGAACCCGCTGAGCCACGCGCGGCCCTTCGATCAGCCGCTGCCCACCGAGGCGGATCTCTCGGTGGAGTGGACGCTGGAGGGCGAGCTGCTGCTGGCCGACGTGCACGTGCACGGGGTGCTGCTGGCGCGGCTCAGCCCCGGGAGCGCGCCAGGGTGGAGCCGGCTGGCCACCGAGGCGGGGCCCTGCGCGCAGCCGCTGCCCGATGACGCCACAGGGTGAGCCGGCGGGCCCGTCGCGCGCGGTGGTCGCCTCCTTCACGTTTCCTGGAGCGTCGCAGCCAAAGCCGACCGCGGAGGCCGCGCGTCAGCGCTCAATCCCGCCGTCTGCCGCGTCCATGCCGTGCGTCGGCCCGCCCGCGTGACGGCGCCCGCACGCTCCGGTGCGACCGTGACGAGGCGCACGGGCGCCACCGGCGTCGGCGCTTCGGCCTCGTCGCGGTTTCGGGGCCGGGGCCCCTGCCGCCTCGCGGACCCTGCGGCTAGGGTGCCGCGCCCATGCGCTGGCTCCCGGCCCTCCTCCTCCTCCCGCTCGCCTGCACGCCCGAGCTGCCGCCGCTCACCTTCGAGGTGCCCGGCGGCACGCGCGCGCGCGACGCGCAGTTCGACTTCGGCCCCCGCGGCGGCCCGGTGAGCCGCACCTTTCTCCTGCTGAACACCGGCGAAGAAGAGGTGGCGCTGGGCGAGCCGGCCTTCGAGGGCGAGGCGGGCGCCGAGGCGACGGCCTTCGTCGTCACTGGGCTGTCGAGCCAGGCGCTCGGCCCGGGCGCGCAGCTCCCCGTCGTGGTGCGCTTCTCGCCCACGGCGGAGCACGCGGGGGTGGTGCAGGCCAGGGACCCGTCGGGCCGGGTGCTCGCGTCGCTCGCCCTGGCCGGTCGCCTCGACGCCGCGCGGTGCACGCTGCCCGAGGTGGTGGACTTCGGCGCGGTGCTCGTCGGCGAGTCGCCGCAGCAGGCGGTCGACTTCCCCGCACAGCCCGCGCGGCGGGAGGTCTTCGTCGGCGCCCCCGGCGCGCCCTTCCAGCTCGCCCCCGGCGCGCCCGCCGGCACGCACAGCGTCGGCGCCAACGAGGCCTTCCGCGCGCGCGCGACGTACCCCGCCGCGGCCCTGGGCGAGTGGAGCGCCGACTGGCGCCTCGACCCCGGCGGCGACTGCGCGGCGCGCGAGGTGCCGCTGCGGGCCACGGTGCTCGACGCCTTCCTGTCGGCCAGCCCGCGCTCAGTAGACCTGGGCGTCGTCGCGCCCCCGGCCGAGCCCTCGGGCGTGGCGCGGCTCCTCAACGCGCTCAGCCGCCCGGTGACGGTGGCCCTGGAGGTGACGGGCCCCGCGGGCGGGCCGACGAGCAGCTTCCGCGTGGCCCTCGCGCAGGTGGAGCTCCCGCCCGCGACGCGCGAGGCGTCGGGCGCGTGGCGCCCCGGCATCGCCGAGGTGCCGGTGACCGCCACGCTGCTCGGCGCGGGCCCCGTGTCGGCGCTCCTCGTGGTGCGCAGCGACGCGCCGCTCGCGCGCCTCGAGGTGCCGCTCGTCGCGCGTGGCGCCGGCGCCGGCCTCGCCGTCTCTCCGTCGCCGGTGGACCTGGGCGACGTGCCGGAGGTCAACGGCCAGCGCCTGCCGGTGGCCACCGGCGTCACGCTGCGCAACGAGGACGCGCGCGCCGGCGCGCCGACGCTGACGGTGACGAGCGTCTCGGTGGAGGGTGGCCCGGGCACCACGGCCGCCGAGCTCTGCGCGGGTGGCTACGACGTCGCGCAGCAGCGGTGCACCGGCCTCGCCGGGCCGCTCGTGCTCGCGCCCGGCGCCGAGGCGTCGCTGGCTCTGCGCGCGCTGCCTACGGGCGCGGGCCCCTGGCGGTGGCACGTGGTGCTGCACACTGACGACCCCGAGGTGGGGGAGTTCCGCGTCGAGGTCAACGCGCGGCTGCGCCCCGGCGCGGGCGACTGCGCCCTCGCGCACGCGCCGGCCCTCGACCTCGGCGCTGCGCGCGCGCCGACGCCGATGCTGCACGCCCTCGAGCTGTCGAACCAGGGCAGCGCGCCGTGCGTGGTGCAGGGCTTGTGGGTCGACGGCGTGCCCGACGTGCGCGCCACGCCCGCCTACTTCACCCTGGCACCCGGGGAGCGGCGGCTCCTCGACGTCGAGTATCTCCCCACGGCGGCCCCGGGCACGCCGCGCGCCGGCGCCCTGCGCTTCTCGGTCAACAGCGCCGCGACGCCGCTGCGCGCGGTCGACCTCACCGCGCGCAGCGACGACAGCTGCCTGGTGGTGTCGCCGGAGCAGTGGGACTTCGGCGCCGTGGCCCCCGCCTGTGGGCCGCGCGAGCAGGCCTTCGCGCTGGGCAACCGCTGCACCGGCGAGGAGCTGTCGCTGACGGGCGCGCGCCTCGTCGGCAGCGCCGCCTTCGCGTGGGATGCCCCGACGGCGTCGCGGCTCGCGGCAAGCACCCTCGAGGCCGACGCCTTCCGGGTGCGCTTCGACCCCACGGCCGTCGCGCCGCACGCCGCCGTGCTGGAGCTCGACGTGGCGGTGGGCGCGGCCACGCGCACGGTGAAGGTGCCCCTGCGCGGCCAGGCCACCGCCGACGGCGTGCAGCGTGACCGCGTGGTGATGCCGACGACCGTCGACGCGCTGGTGCTGCAGGACGCGAGCGCCGGGGCCGGGGCGCTGCAGCGCGGGCTCGGTGGGCGCGCCGCGGCCTGGCTCGACCTCGCGCGGGCGCAGCGGGCCAGCGTGCGCCTGGGCGGCGTCTTCTCGGAGGCAGGCCAGGCGACGAGCGGCCACCTGCGCGACCTCTCCGGGCGCCGCTGGCTGGAGCTGGGGAGCGCCACCGCGGCCGACGTCGCGGGGCTGCTCGAGGTGGGCGCGGCGCGGAGCACCACGAAGAGCCCGGGCGCCGTCGGCGTGCGCGCGCTGAGCGGCGCCGTCATCGCGGGCGCGAACGCGGGCTTCCTCCGGCGCGGGGCGAGCCTCGAGCTGGTGTCCTTGAGCAACGCCGAGGACGCCTCGCCCGAGCCGCTGGCGCTCCTCGTGGCGCAGGCGCGCGCCCTCAGGGGCACGCAGCGCCCCGAGGCCCTCACGTGGAGCGCGGTGGGGCCCTTCTCGCCAGCGACGAGCGGCTGCAGCTACGAGGGCACCGTGGGGCCCGCCACGCAGCGCGCGCTCGCCCGGCAGCTCGCCGGCGCGGAGGCCGAGTTCTGCCAGGTGCTCGCCAGCCCCGCGGGCTTCGAGGCCTCCGTGGCGCCCACGCTCTTCGGCGGGCGCGACTCGCTCTCGCTGCGCGCGCCCCTCGCCGCCGGCGCGCTGCCCGCGGTGCGCGTCAACGGCGCGGCGCTGCCCGAGCTCGGCCAGGGCGGCGTGCGGAACTGGGCCTTCGACGTCACGCGGCGCGCGGTGACGTTCTCGAGCCTCACGCTGCGCCCCGGAGACCGGGTGGACCTCGAGTACGCCACGGCCTGCGCGCCCTGACAGGGCCGGGTTCTCTCTCCGCCCGGGCGCGTGGCAGAGTCTCCCGCATGTCTCGAATGGCCTGGGTGTTGGTGGTCGCGCTGTGTGCGTGTCGCGAGGAGCCGACCGGAGGGCCGGGCGTGGGGCCTGAAGGACCCGCCGGGCCTGCGGGCCCCGCCGGACCTGCTGGCCCCGCCGGGGCGACTGGCGCCAACGGGATGTCGGTGCTCGCGGAGGCCGAGCCTGCCGGTGCCAACTGTCTCTTCGGGGGCACGCGCGTCGTGTCCTCCGCGGGCTTCAGCTTCGTGTGCAACGGCGCGCCCGGGTCGGCTGGCGCTGTCGGGCCCATGGGTCCAGCCGGGCCCGCAGGCGCGACGGGTGCGACGGGCGCGACAGGCGCGACAGGCGCGACGGGCGCGACAGGTGCGACGGGTCCGCAGGGAGCGCCAGGCGTGCCGTGTGCCTCGTGCGTGGATGACGCCACCATCGCGGATCGCCTGGTGCGGGTGCCGCTGCGCTGCGGGAGCGACGGGACGGTGCCGTTCGAGGGGCTGGGCTACCGCTTCTCTGGCCAGGTGCTGGGCCCGCTCGTCTGCACGCTCGAGCGGCCGACGGACGTGGTGGACACGGCGACCGCGCGGGTGGTGCTGACGTTCCAGGCGCTGCGCGGCACGGGCAACGTCACGGTCACGGTGCAGACGGCGGCCCTGGTCATGGGCGGTGTTCCGGCGACGGCCTCGGTGCCCGCGACGGTCAACATCCCCTCGACGGGGTACTACTACCTCCGCTCGGCACACACCTTCACGGCGGCGCAGCTCTTCGGGGCCGCCGGCGTGACCACGACCGTCGTGCTCGTCTCAGTCACCGCGCCGCCGGGTGACTTCACGTTGATCAGCGGCGCCGTCGAGTACACCGCGAGCCGCTGACCCGGGGTCGGGCTCCGTTGGCGTGCCCACCGCCGAGTGGAAGAGGAGACGGAGCCGCCGCGCGGCTCACTCGCGCGGCGGCGCCTTGAGGCAGTCGGGCTGGCCGCGGTAGCGCTGCTTGTAGGGCACGTAGACCATGCACGAGGTGTCCTCGCCTTCTCCCTCGCAGACGAGCTCGCAGGTGCCAAAGCGTCGCTGGTGTGGCCGCTTGAGGGCCTGCCCGGTGCGCGTGTCGACGACGCGGTTGTAGGCGGTGTCGCCTGTTTTCCCGTCTTCGCCCACGGCGTGGAGGCTCGTCACCACTGCGCCCGGCGCGCCCTTTGCCCACATGCCCCGGCGCGCCGCCATCGCCTCGGCCTGCGCGGCCAGCACGGCGGGCTCCGCGGGCTCCTTGTCCACCGCGAAGGCGTGGCCGTGTCCCTGGCGCGCCATCTCCACCGCGAGCTCCGGGCACCGCACGAGCGTTCGCCGGTAGCCGTCCTGCGCGCCTGACGTCGTGCAGGGCCACTCGCGCGACGCGGCCACGGTGCTCGAGGCCTTCGCCAGCGTGAAGAGCTCCGCCGGCGTCCACGCGCCCCACTGGTGCACGGGGCCGTAGGCCTCGAGGGTGTTGAAGCCGACGAGGCGGGTGTTCTGCCCGCGCCGCGGGCCGTCGAGGAACTTGAAGGAGTCGCCGTCGCTCCACTTCACCTCGACGCGCTCTCCGTCGAGCACGATGGCGCCGAGGGCGTCGTGGCGCTCGGCCGGCGGCTTCTTCGCGCGCTTCCCACGCTTGCCCCGGGCCTGCGGCGTCGGCGGGGCGCTCCACGACGCGGTGGCGCACGACAGCAGGAGGAGCACCGCGGCCAGTCGCATCGCCCCGTCATACCAGAGGTCCAAGAGGGGCATGGTCGGGCGGCCGCGCGCGGCGCCCACGAGGGGTCGTCAGCGAGGCCGCGGCTCGGGGCGAAGCGCGCGACCTGGGGTGGGCTGCAACGAGGGTCGGCGCGGGCTTCCGACGCCAGGTCTGTGCGGAGAGAGTTCCGCAGGAAATGCGGAGTTCGCCCGCGGTCACGGTCAACGCGGCGCGCGCAGGGTAAACACCCCCTCGTGCGCACCCAAGCCCGTCGCTTCCGTTCGCTCCGGCCCCACGGCGCGGCGTCGCGCGCGACGATGTTCGTGCTGCTCGGGGGGCTGGTGGCGGTGGCCGTCGTCGCCTGGCGCGCGTCGCCGACCGACGAGCACCCCCGCCGGCCGACGGACGACGCGGAGGTACTCGAGCAGGCGCTGCCTCGCGCGGCGCGAGCTGACGCCGGGGCGCCCGACGCCGGGAGCGACGCGCCGTGACGCGGCCCACGCGCCTCGCGGCCCTGGTGGTGGTCGGCCTCGCGACGAGCGCGGCCGCGCACAAGGGCTCCGACGTCTACTGGACGCTGCGCGCCTCAGGCCCCGTCGCCACCGGGCGCCTCGACGTCGCCCTCATGGACCTCGACTTCGCGGTGGGCCTCGACGCCGACGGTGACGGGCAGCTCACCTGGGGCGAGGTCCGCTTGCAGGAGCCCGCCCTCGCGCGCTTCGTCGCGGCCGGCGTGGGGGTGGAGCAGCACGGCGTCGCCTGCGCCCTCGCCTTCGGCGCGCTCTCGGTGGTGCGCCACTCCGACGGCGTCTACGCGGCCTTCCCGGTGACGGTGACGTGCCCGGCGCAGCTCGAAGAGGTCGAGGTGCGCTACGCGCTCCTCTTCGACGCCGACGCCACGCACCGGGGGCTGCTCTCGGTGCGCGCGGCCGACGAGGGCCAGTGGCTCGCCTTCACCGCGACGAAGCCACGGCAGCGCGTCACCTTCGCCGCGCTCGGCCCCGGCGGCCAGGCCTGGCGCGCGCTGGGCGAGGGCGTGCACCACCTCGTCATCGGCTGGGACCACCTCGCCTTCCTCTTCGCCCTGCTCCTGCCGTCGGTGCTGCGCCGCGAGGCTGGGCGGTGGGTGCCGCGCGAGGGGCTGCGCGCCGCGCTCCTCGACGTGGCGAAGGTCGTCACCGCCTTCACCGTGGCCCACTCGGTGACGCTGGGCCTGGCCGCCTTCGGGGTGGTGGCGCCCGACGCGCAGGCGGTGGAGGTCACCATCGCCCTCTCGGTAGCGCTGGCGGCCCTCAACAACCTCGTGCCCTTCGTGCCCGACACGCGCTGGTCGCTGGCCTTCGCGCTGGGGCTCATGCACGGCTTCGGCTTCGTCTCGGCCATCGCCGACCTCGGCGCCGAGGGGCCCTCGCTGTGGCTGTCGGTGCTGGGCTTCAACCTGGGCGTGGAGCTGGGGCAGCTGGCCGTCGTCGCCGCCTTCGTGCCGCTGGCCTGGGCCTTCCGCGCGCGGCCGGGCTACGCGCGGGTGGTGCTGCCGCTCGGCTCGGCGCTCGTCCTCGGGGTGGCCCTCTTCTGGACGTCGGAGCGCCTCTGACGAGGCCCGTTGGCGTCGGGCCGGCGGATCTCCTAGAGAGGCACGGCGCGCGTGTCCTTCGTCGACGACAGCCTCAGCTTGAGCACCCCCGAGTCCGTCGTCCTCGACGGCGCGAATGGCGTGCTCGCCGAGCCGCGGCAGCACTTCCCCCACGCGCCGCTCTTCTCGGTCATCGCGGTGGTGGCGCTCGTGGGCGCCTTCCTGTGGCTGCGGCCGGGCGCGCGGCGCCTGGGCCTCTTCGCGGCGTTGCTCCTCGCGGCCGTGCCCGGGAGCGTGGTGGTGGTGGCCCTGCGCGCCGACGCGCCGCTGCGCCGCGACGCGCTGGCCGAGCAGCTCGACGACACCCTCGACGAGGTGCAGGCGCACGCGCCCTGGCCGGGGCCGCCGGTGGCCGTGGTGAAGGAGGAGGACGACGTGCTCTTCCCCCTGGGCCGCTACGCGTTGCCCGCCCGCCCCAGCGGCGTGACCCCGGCCGTGGAGCTCGAGCTCCTCGGGCACCGGCTCGACGTGACGTGCCGCCGCGGCGTGCCCGCGCGCCACGTCGTGTGTGGAGGCGCGCCGTGAACTCCGGCCGCGCGCGCGACGACGCCCGAAGCCGTCTCTCCGCTCGCGGCGGGCCACGCCGGGTCGGGCGGCACGCCGTGAGGTCCGGCCGAGGAGGCGACGAGGCGAGGGTGACGTCGACCGGTCGGGTTGCACCACGCGGGGTCGGGCGGCACGCCGGGGGGGCTGGCCGAGGAGGCGACGACGCGAGCGCGGTGCTGACCGCGGGCGCCGCGCCGGGTCGGGTCGCGCGTGCGGCCGCGACGGAGGCAGGGCGATGAGCGGGCTCGTCACGGTCCTCGGCGTGGCGCTCCTCCACGGCTTCGGGGCGGCGCTGCTGGCGGGCGCCTCGCCGACCCCCGGTGCCGCGCTCCGCGCCGCGCTGCGGAGCCCGTCGTCGGCCTGGGCTGGGCTGGCGGTGCTGCACGCGCTCTCGCTCGGGCTGGCCGGGCTGCCGCTCCTGGGCGTCGTCGCGGCGGCGGTGGTGCTGCTGCGCCAGCCCGCCGCGGCGCCCGTCGCGTACCCCTGGCGGCTCTCGGCCGTGGTGGCGGCGCTGGTGCTGCTGCGACCCTGGGTGCCCACGCACTGGGACGAGTACGTGTGGCTGGGCAAGGCGCGCCTCGAGTCGCTGGGCTTCGGCGGGGGCGTGCGCGCGGCGCTCGATCCGGCGCTGCACCTGCTCCCCGCCGGCTACCCGCCGCTGTGGCCCTCGGCCGTCGGGTGGCTCTCGCTGGGCGTGGACTCCCTCGAGGCGCACGTCACCGCGGGGAGCGTGCTGGTGCTGCTGTCGGCGGCGGCGGCCGTCGAGGCCTGGGCCCCCTTCGTCGAGGCGCGCGGCGGCGCGTCGCGGCTCGCCCTGGGCGCGGTGCTGGCGACGCCGCTGGTCTGGGTGCACCTGCGCGCCACCTATGTGGACCTCCCGGTGGGGCTGTTGGGCCTCGCGCTCCTCGGGCAGCTCCTGCGCAGCCCCGGTGGGCGGCCGCCCGTCGCCTCGCTCGCGCTCGCCGTCGCGCTCGTCGGCTTCAAGGACGAGGGGCTCGCGCACCTCTTCGCGGCCGCTGCGGCGGCCTTCGCCGCGGCGGGCGTGGTGCGCGCGCGCTGGCGCCTCGCGCTCCCGGCGGCGGTGGGGCTGGTGGCCGCGGCGTCGTGGCGGGCGCTGACCTGGCAGCACGGCGTCACCAACGTGGACCACGCCCTCGGGGCGCCCCAGTGGGGCTGGGCCCCGGAGCTGGCGGAGCTCCTCTGGCTGCACGCCACCGACCTCTTCTCCTGGGGCATCTTCTGGGCCGTGGCGGTGGCCGTCCTCGTGCGCGCGACGGGCGGCGGCGAGCTGCGGGCCCTGCGCGTGCTGGTGGTGGCCAACCTCGCCTTCGTGGCCCTGGGCCTGCTGTGCGGGCCGGAGCGGGTGCGGGCCTTCGCGGAGAACGGCTCGCTGGTGAACCGCCTCCTCCTCCAGCTCTGGCCGGGCGCGGCGCTCGCCGTCCTCCTCGGCACCACCCGGCCGCTGGTGCCCGTGCCTCCGCAGCCCGCGGCGGCCTGAGGCAGTGGTCGCAAGCCCTCGGCAGCGCACGAGAATTTCACCGCGAAACAGCCCATGAGCCCGCGCGTAAGTGCCCCTGGAGTGGAGGAGACGGACGAGCGGCTCATGGAACGCTTCTGCGACGGTGACAGCCAGGCCCTCGACGCGCTCTTCGTGCGCCGCGCGTCGGCGGTGCACGGCTTCCTCGCGCGCATGGTGGGCGACGCGACGCTGGCCGAGGACCTGCTGCAGCAGACCTTCCTCTCGGTGGTGCGCTCGGCGGATCGCTACCAGCGCGGCGCGAAGGTGATGCCCTGGCTCCTCACCATCGCCGGCAACGCGGCCCGCGACGTGCGGCGCAGCGCGCGGCAGCGCCTCGAGCTGCTGGGCGTCGAGGCCCCCGAGCCTTCGGTGGAGCCGGTGCCGTCGGACCCCGGCGCGCGTCGGCGCATCGAGGCGGCCTTCGCGGCGGTGCCGCAGCAGCAGCGCGAGGCGGTGCTGCTGCACAAGCTCAACGGCCTGTCCTTCGCGGAGATCGGCGCGGCGCTCGGCATCTCCGAGACGGCGGCCCGCATTCGCGCGCACCGCGGCTACGAGAAGCTGCGGCACCTGCTGGAGGTGGCGCCGTGACGCCCGACTTCAACGCGCTGCGCCCGGCGCCGCCGAAGCCGGCGTCGCTCGCGGCCATTCGCGCCGCGCTGGCGCAGGAGGCCACGCGCCCGCGCCGCCGCTGGCGGCGGGGGGCGCTGGTGCTGGCG
>CAYUZK010000137.1:14077-17136 GCA_964449625.1 uncultured Archangium sp. | reverse complement strand
GTGCCCGATGAAGACCGACGCAGAGCTGTTCTTCACGCCCGGAAAGCCGAATCGCGGTCCGGCCTACATCACCAGCGATCGGCCCGCGTCCGCGCGGTACGCCAGGCCGGCGAGGCTGCTCGAGGCCCCCGACGCCATCGTCATCGGCACGGGCATCGGCGGGCTCTCCGTGGCCAGCGCGCTGGCGCAGAAGAAGGGCATGAAGGTGCTCATGCTCGAGCACCAGCGCGTGCCGGGCGGCTCGACGCACTGCCATGAGATCGACGGGTTCGAGTTCAACAGCGGCGTCGACTCCATCGGCGACATGGACCCGCGCGTAGGCCGCGGGCTCTTCCGCGCCACCGCGGACTTCATCACCGCAGGCCAGCTCGACTGGGCGAAGATGCCCGACGCGCACGAGACGGCCACCTTCGGGCAGAACGTCTACGAGTTCTACTCCTCGCCCGAGAAGAACATCGAGTGGGTCGAGCAGCGCTTCCCGGGCGAGGGCGACGTGCGCAGGTACTACGAGCTCGAGGAGCAGGTGCAGTGGTGGGCCTGGTCCTGGGCCATCACCAAGCTGGCGCCGCCGTGGGTGCCCGAGCGCCTCCGCGAGGGCTTCTACGGCGCGTTCGGCGGCAAGTGGCGCTCGTACATGCACCGCACCACGCAGGACGTGTTCGAGAAGGAGCTGGGCTTCTCGAAGCGCCTGGCCGCCATCTTCTCGTACATGTACGGCAACCACGGCAAGACGCCGGAGCACTCGCCCTTCGCCTTCCACGCGGCCAACCTGTACCACTACCGCCACGGGGCCTATTACCCAGTGGGCGGCCCCTCGCAGATCGCCAACTGCGTCGTCCCCATCGTGGAGAAAGCGGGAGGCCAGCTCGCGGTGTCCTCGCCGGTGGAGCGGATCCTCGTGGAGGACGGGCGCGCGGTGGGCGTGCGGCTCGGCGACGGCACCGAGATCCGCTCGAAGCTGGTGATCAGCGACGCGTCGGCGTGGGTCACCTTCATGGAGCTGCTCCCCGAAGCAGAGCGCGAGCGGCACGGCTACGCGGAGCGCTTCGCCCAGACCGGGCCCAGCCCGGCCATGTGCTACCTCTTCCTCGGCTACGACGAGGAGCTCGAGCTCCCGCAGCACATCATCTGGCACATGCCCTCGTACGAAGGCGTCGACCCCTACGACTTGAGCGGCGCCGACAAGCTCTACAAGGGCCAGATGCGCTTCGAGGGCATGGGCGGCTACCTGCTCAGCCCGTCAGCGCGAGACCCGGTGTGGAAGGAGCGCTGCCCCGGCAAGTCCACCGTCACCGTGCTGGCCGAGGCCACCGCCGAGTGGGTGACCCGCTACCGCGCCGACCCGTCGTTCCGCCCCGGCTTCGACGCCGGCGTGCGGGAGAACATGCTGGCCCTGGTGCACCGCTACATGCCGGTGCTCCGGAACAAGACGCCCCGCACCATGCGGGTGGGCGTGCCCGTCGGCTGTAACCCCCGCGCCTGGGGCGGGTGCTCCCTGGGCATCGAGCCGTCCGGCGACCACTTCACCCGGGACACCCACTGGCTGCGCCCGAAGACCGCCGTGGAGGGCCTCTGGCTGACCGGGCAGGACTCGTTCTCGGCGGGCGTCTGCGGGGCCATGGTCAGCGGCTCGCTGACATATGCCGCCATCACCGGTGATTGGTTGTTCATGCTCGACACGAGGCTGTAGAGTCTCGCCCGTCGCGTCGGCTGCGCGCACGCTCGAGTGCGCGCCCCGCCACTTCACGAAAGCCGTCTCGGTACTCCCCCCACCCCAAGGTTTCATGGATCTCCTCACCGCGTTGAGCAACAAGTCGGATTACTCGAAGACCCAGCTGCAGTTCATCGTCGGCGCGTGGGTGATGAGCGCCGCCGTCGAGCCGAAGCAGAAGATCAACCTCGCGAACGGCGACGTCTCCGAAGACGACTACGACAAGACGTCGATCTACTCGCTGCTCTACGCGCTCTACCGGTCGATGGGCACGGTGCAAGCGGGCAACGGCGAGCCCTACGAGTTCACCTTCAACACCTGGGGCTACACCTGGCCGGCCGCCTGGGGCCCGCCGCCGATCTCGGCCAGCGACCCGCAGCTGATGGGCAAGAACGCCTACGCCGGCCTGTACCACTTCGACCTCGCGCAGGAGTACATCAAGGCGCGCGACGGCAAGGTCCACATCATCGAGATGGGCTGCGGCACGGGCGCGGGCGCGCACCTCGTGTGCTCGAAGATCCTCCCCAACTGCACCTACGAGGCGGTGGACATGCAGCAGGCGGGCATCAACTCCTGCAACCGCAAGTTCGTGCCGGAGCTCAACGGGCGCCTGAAGGCCACCTGCGGCGACGCGACGAAGCTGACGATCCCCGACGGCGCCGCCGACTTCGTGGCGGTCAACGAGACGCACGTCACCGAGATGCCGGGCCGCGCCACCGAAGAAGACGAGCGCTTCTTCAAGACCGCGTACAGGATGATCAAGCCCGGCGGGTTCCTGACCTGGGGCAACGCGATCCCCGACTCCACCTGGAAGCCGTGCCTCGAGCTGCTCAAGACGATCGGCTTCGAGCTGATCGAGCAGTGCGACGTGACCAAGGAGGCCATCAAGGCGCGCGACGAAGACAAGCGCCGCATCGACGCCTACGTCGAGGGGATCCTCTCGACCTTCCACGGCTTCAAGATCCCCGTGCTCGGCAGCAAGCGAAGCGCCCTGGCCGAGGTCGCGCTCAAGAACTTCTCGCGTAACCCGGGCACGCGGCTCTACGACAACATGGTCGACGGCACCGACACCTACAAGGTGCTCCTGCTGCAGAAGCCGGCCTCCGCGAAGGCGTGACGCGACGTCGCAGGGGCCGGAGGCACTGACTCCGGCTCCCGGCGATCACCGCTCCCACCGGGAGGCGCGTCAGCGCGCCCTCCTGGTCCGGAACCCGAGCGTGCCTGCATGGCGGCCGGTCGACGCGTCACGGCGTCCAACCGGCACGTCACGGCGGTCCATCAGCACTTGCCGGGAGTCGATCGGCACTTCACGGCCTTCAATCAGGACCTTGCGGCGGTCGATCAGGAC
>CAYUZK010000137.1:0-13977 GCA_964449625.1 uncultured Archangium sp. | reverse complement strand
AGTCGATCGGCACTTCACGGCCTTCAATCAGGACCTTGCGGCGGTCGATCAGGACTTCGCGGTGGTCGAGCAGGACGTTGTGGTGGTCGAGCAGGACACTCTTGTAGTTGATCGGACCATTTGGGTGGTTGATCAGGACATTTTGGGAGTTGATCAGGACTCTCCGGAAGGTTCCTGAGATATTTCAGGCCCTTGCAGGGGCCGAAACTGGCCCGGCCGCCGGCGCGACCTGGAACTTCGCGCGCCGCATCACGAAGCGCGGCAGCGCCTTGATGGCCGTCATCACCGCCCGCCAGATGGGCGGCGCGTAGACGACGGGCGTGCCCTCGTCGATGCCGCGCAGCACCACCTCGGCCACCTCGTCGGGCTCGCCGGCGAAGGGCGGCTGGGGCAGGCCCTCGGTCATCGGATTGTGGGAGAGTTGGGGAGATGCATGCGAAGCCGGAATACGCATTCAATCGAACACAACGATGGCGACCTGAGGCAAGTGCGGTTGCGACCCCGATCCGGCATGCACATGTGGATGCCGAAACTGGAGCCGTGTATGTCGAAAAGCAAAATGCCAGAGCGGTTCGTTTTGGTTGTTTTCGCCCTCTTGGGCTGTGGGTGTTTGGCAGCCGTCCCCGATGCAGGAGTCGCTAGAGCGAGCGATGCGGGGGTAAGCGCCTGCGCCGCCGGATCTCAGTTTGATTGGGTAGGGAGCGCCATCGCTGAAGAGTCGATTGCTGCTCGCGAACTTCGCGTCATCACAATGGGCTGGGTGCTGAGTGTTGATGCGTTTGCCGTCCCGCTGGCCAGAAAGTTGATGCTGGTTGGATTCAAGACTGGCACACCGAGGCCCCAGGCGAGGAATGGTGACGCATCTCGGAAGGTTGGGGTGCTGCTCTGGCTTCCAACGACTCAGAACAAGGCACGGTTGAGTATCTCTGGCATTACTGATGGCTGTATCCACGAGGGCCGTGACCACACGCTGAGTTCCCCCTTGCAAACGACCACAGTGGACGCGCGCGTTGGCTGGCAGTTTGAGGTGCGCGACCAGAAGGAGGACGTCGTCTTCAGCTTCTAGCACTGCTGCGTTGATGGCTCTGGCCGGCGACCGGATCCGTGGGCAGAAAACGGCGCCGTCCCGCGGCGCGACCTAGAACTTCGCGCGCCGCATCACGAAGCGCGGCAGCGCCTTGATGGCCGTCATCACCGCCCGCCAGATGGGCGGCGCGTAGACGACGGGCGTGCCCTCGTCGATGCCGCGCAGCACCACCTCGGCCACCTCGTCGGGCTCGCCGGCGAAGGGCGGCTGGGGCAGGCCCTCGGTCATGCCCGTGCGCACGAAGCCGGGCTTCACGCACACGGTGATGAGGCCCTGGCTGCGGAAGCGCACGTCGAGGCCCTCGAGGTACGCGGTGAGGCCGGCCTTGGCGGCGCCGTAGAGCACCACCGTCTTGCGCGCGCGATCGCCGGCGACGGAGCTGAAGACGCACAGCGTGCCGCCCCCGCGCAGCAGCAGCTTCTTGCGCGCCTCCTCGCAGAAGACGACGGTGTTGGCGAAGTCGAGCGTCAGCACCTTCTGCGCGAGCGCCGCGTCGGCCTCGAGCTTCTCCTGCGTGGCGAAGAGGGCCGCCGTCACCACCACCGTGTCCAGCCCCTCGAGGGCCTGCTCCGCCGCCTCGAGCGCGGGCCGGAACGACGCGGGGTCCTCCAGGTCGCAGGGGGCGACGGCCACCCGGGCCCCGGGCACGCCGCGGGCCTCGAGGTCGGCGCGGCTCTTCTCGAGCTCGGCCTCGTCGCGGCCTAGCAGGGCCACCCAGTCTCCGCGCTCGGCGAACTTGCGCGCCAGCGAGCGGCCCATGCCGCGGGTGCCTCCGAGGATCGCGACTCGACGCATGGCTGCCTTTCAGTCTCCGAAGAGGCGCACCGACTGGGCGCTCTTGAACCGCTTCTCGGGGTCCCACTTCGCGCGCACGGCCTCGAACTTCGCCAGGCGCGGCTCCATCGCGCGGAAGTGCTCCGGGCGCGTGAAGTGATCCTTGGCGAGGTAGATGCGCCCGCCCTCGGTGAGCACGTGCTCGTTGAGCGCGTCGACCAGCGCCTGCGTGTCGTCACGCACGGCCACGTCGAGGGCCACCGAGATGCCCGGCCGGGGGAACGAGAGGAACGCCGGGCTCTCGGCCCCGCAGTCCTTGATCACGCACAGGAAGCTGGCGCCGCCGCGCGCCGTCAGCACCTCGAGGAAGCGCCGGGCCGCCCCGGGGCCCGCGGAGTCGGGCAGCACGCACTGGTACTGCGTCAGCCCGCGCCGCCCGTAGACCAGGTTCCAGTCCTTCACGAAGTCGAGCGGGTAGAAGAACGAGAACGGGTCGACGATGCCCGCCTTCTTCTTCGCCAGGTGCTTCCAGTAGAAGCCGGTGTTGAAGGCCTTCACCGTGGGGTTCGAGAGCAGGAACTCGGGCGCGGCGAAGGGGAAGCGCAGGTTGGGCAGCTCCCGCGGGAAGCGCGCCGGCGCCTCGTGCGCCTGGGCCCAGCGGCCCTTCATCAAGATGCCGCGGCCCATGTGCGCGCCGCGGGTGAGGCAGTCGATCCACCCCACCGTCATCGGCCAGTCGTGCGCGGCGTCCTTGAGCTTGGCGACGTACTCGTCCACGTCGCCGACGCGCTCGCTCTCCTGCCAGATCCACGGCGTGGGGATGCGGCGGAGCGGGAACTCCACCTCGAGGATCTGCCCGGTCAGGCCCATGCCGCCCACGGTGGCGAGGAACAGCTCGCGCTCGAGGTCGGGGCCGCACTCGAGCACCTCACCGCTCGCCACGCGCATCTTGAGCCGCGAGACGTGGGCGCCGAAGCACCCGTCGACGTGGTGGTTCTTGCCGTGCACGTCGGCGGCCACCATGCCGCCCAGGGTGACGAAGTGCGTGCCCGGGGTGACGGGCGAGAACCAGCCGCGCGCGAGGAAGGTGCGGTTCAGGTCGGCGAGCGAGAGCCCCGCCTCGGCCCGCAGCAGCCCCGTCGCCGGATCGAAGCGGATGATGCGGTTGGCCCGCGTGGTGTTCACCACCACCGCCTGGCCCGCCGCGGGGAGCGACGAGTCGCCGTAGCTGCGCCCCAGCCCGCGGAAGAGCACCGGCGGCGCGTGCTCGAGGTCCTCGGGCATGAGCTCCTGGCCCTCGACGAACTGCCGACCCCAGCCGGCGATGCGATTGGCTGCCATCACGGGAACCTCGTAAGCGAGCGCGCCCCCGACTGCAAATGAGACTCAGTCGGCCCGCTGGAGCTCGCCGCCGGCGCCCAGCCTCACCGGCGGGCAGTACGGCCCCGTCTCGGTGCGCGTCCACCAGGCGCCGGGCTCGCGCAGCGGGGCGAAGCGGTACTCGAAGACGCGCGTGCGCATGGCCAGCGGCGGCGCTTCGGAGAAGGGATCGACGGCGAAGAGGGCCCGCACCTCGGGGGTCCCCTGGAGCAGGTGCCGCTGCAGGTCGAGCACCCAGGGGTTCTGCTCGCACCGGCCGAGGGCGGCGAACCACAGCTGCCAGTCGAGGCGCGGCTGCCAGGGCGCGACGAACTCGGGGCGGCGATCGACGCGCCCGGGCTTGAAGGGCAGCTCGTAGGCCGCCCAGGTGACGCCGTCGCGGGTGCCCTCGACAAGGAGCTCCGGCCGCGTCTTCGTCATCACCGCGAAGGCGCCGTAGCCGTTGACGGTGTGCAGCCGGCTCACCAGCGCGGAGAGCTCGTCGAGGCCCGCCACGCGCACCGCCCGCCGCAGGAAAGCCTTGAGCCCCAGCACCACCACCAGCGCCGCGAGCGCCCAGTGCCACCAGGGCGAGCGGCCACGCGCCGCGGGGAGCCCGGGCCGGCCCAGCACGCGCGCCAGCACGGCGTCGTCGAGCAGCGGCACCACCAGCACCAGGGTCAGCAGGTTGTAGAAGCTGTAGTTGCCCGCGGCGAGCAAGCCGAGCTGCAGCAGCGCCAGGCCCGCCGCGCCCGTCAGCCGCATCAGCCGGGGGCCCAGCACGAAGAGCGGCGCCGCCAGCTCCAGCACGAACATGAGCGCGCACAAGAGCTGCTGCCCGACGAGCGGCACCTGCGCGAGCCACACGCTGGTCCACGTGGGGAGCGGCTGGGTCCACCAGTGGTAGGTGAGGGCCGTGAGATCGCGCCAGGTCGGGTCGCCGCTCACCAGCTTCACCACGCCCGAGCCCAGCGTCACCTTGCAGGCGAGCCACGCCATCACGAAGCGCAACGCGGGCCCGGCCGGTGGCGGCGCACCTCGCCACGGTCGCCAGCCGCCCGGCGCGTACCAGGCCGCGAAGAAGGCCGCCTCGACGAGGAGCAGGTCCCACTGGAAGGCGAGGAAGGGCTCGCCCAGGTTCACCAGCGAGAGCCACGCGGCCCACAGCGTGAGCGAGGCCCAGCGCGGCGCCCGGCCGACCACGAGCAGCACGGCCGCCGCGACGCACAGCGCGCACACCGCGTGGAGCATGCCGTCGCTCGCCGAGAGCCACAGGAGCGAGGGCACCTCGAGGGGCCCGATGCCCGGCGTGGCGCGCAGCGCCTCGAGCCCCTGCGCGATGGGCACGACGCCGCGGCTGCCGGCGAGCCCGGGGAGCTGCCACCAGTAGCTGAGCACCGCGACGAGCGCGGTGAGCCCGAGGCCGGCGAAGAAGAGGCGCCGGGTCTGCTCCATCACCCGCGGTGGTCGGCTCCGGGCTGCACCGCGGCCGCGGCGACCGGCGCGGGCCCGATGAGGCGCGTCTCCGCCCCGACCTTGAGCACGTGGCCGCGCCAGTCCACGGTGTCGATGAAGCGGCCGGCGACCCAGGTGCAGAACAGGAGCACGTCACGCAGCGGCGTGAGCACCACCCACCGCAGCGCCATGGGCTTGCGGCAGAGCGAGACGAGCAGGTGCGTGTAGACGGTGGACAGCAGCATGGAGGCGGCGGCCACGGCCCACGCCATCGGCCGGTCCCACGCTGAGGCGAGGAAGGCGAGCGAGAGCACCGTGGGGTTGAGGAGCGGCTCCAGGTACACGGCGGGCACGACGACCCGGTAGCGGATCATCGCCCAGCGGGTGTGCCGCCTCCAGAAGTGGGCCAGCGGCTTGGTGCGCTGCACGTCGGTCACCGGCGTGCGGCAGATGGCCGTGCGGTAGCCCGCCTTGCTGAGCGCCTGCCCCAGGCGCTGGTCCTCCGCGAGGAGGTCCTTGAAGTTGTCCCACCCGCCGACGGCCTCGAGGGCCTCCCGGCGGATGACGAGCGACTTCGACATGATCTGCGAGACGCGCAGGAGCACGTCGCCCGTCGCGAGCGCGGCCAGCACGTAGCTGGCGAGGGTCATGTTGTCGAGGGCGGCCCCGAGCGTCTGCTCGCCGTCGCCGTAGAAGGCGTTGGTGGTCAGGCCCACCTTCTCGCGGCCGTAGAGGTAGGCCACGTGCTCGCGCAGGAAGTTCTTCGGCACGCGCACGCCCGAGTCGGTCACCGCGAGGAGCTCCCCGCGCGCGTGGCGCGTCAGCGTGATGAGCTGGTTCACCTTGGGGTTGAGCCCTGGCTCGCCCTCCTGCACGCACACGCGCACGCGACCAGGGTGCTTCGCCGCGAACTCGCAGGCGAGCGGCCAGGCCTCGTCGCGCTCGCTCTTCACGCCCAGGAGGACCTCGAAGTCGCCCGGGTAGTCGATGTCGAGGTGCGACTGGAGATTGTCGACCAGCTCGTCGTCGCGCAGGCCGGCGAGCGGCTTCAAGATGCTGAACGAGGGCCAGTGCGTGGGCTCGGGCCGCGAGCGCCGGCGCAGCAGGTACCAGGTGGTGACGCCCCAGGTGACGGTACCGAACCAGCCAAGCCCCACGCCCACGAGGAGCACCCACTGGAGGCTCGTCAGGCCGGCCATCACCCGAGCTGCTTCTTCATCTCGAGGTGCGGCATGCCAGCCTCCTCGAAGACGGCCCCGTAGGGCTCGTAGCCGTGGCGCTTGTAGAACTCCATGGCCGAGAGCTGGGCGTGGAGCAGGATGCCCTTGAGGCCGCGCCGCCGGGCCTCGGTCTCGAGGGCCTCCAGCACCCGCGAGCCGGTGCCGCCCTTGCGCGCCGCCTGCAGCACCGCCATGCGGCCGATGCGCCCCCAGGCGCCTGCCTCGCCGGCCGGCGGCGCGGAGAGCGCCACGAGGCGACCGGTGCCGATGGCGTGGCCCCCCTTGAGGGCCAGCACGTGGAAGGCCTCGGCGTCGTCGGCGTCGCGCTCGAGCGACTCGGGCACGCTCTGCTCCTCGATGAAGACGATCTCGCGAATGGCGAGGGCCTGGAACAGCTCGCCCTCGTTCTCCACCGGCTTGATGAGGAGCTCTGTCGAAGTGTCGCCCGGCATGGCCCCGGCCCTATAACCACATTCCCCGTGAGTGCCCAGCATGGCGAGCGCCCCTTCGGGCTCCTCGCCTTCTACGTTCTCTACTTCATGACGGTGGGCATCGCGCTGCCCTTCCTGCCCGGCTATTTCCGGGCCCTGGGCTTCAGCGGCGCGCAGGCCGGCACGCTCTTGACGGTGGGCCCGGCCTTCGCCCTCTTCATGCCGCCGCTGTGGGGCCAGCTCGCCGATCGCCTCGGGCGGCCCGGCCTGGTGCTGCTGGTGTCCACCTGCGGCGCCACCGCCGGCTACGCGCTCCTCGCGGTGGCCAGCGGCTTTGGAGAAGCCCTGGGCGCGCTGGCCGTCTACGCGACCTTCGCCACGGGCATCGTGCCGCTGCTCGACACCCAGGCGCTCCAGCACGTGCAGGCGCACGGCGGCAGCTACGCCCGGCTGCGCACCTTCGGCTCGGCGGGCTTCATCGCCGCCGCCCTGCCCTTCGGCTTCCTCGTGAAGGCCATCGACCGGGTGACGGTGCTGGTGCCGCTGGGGCTGACGGCCCTCGCCGCGCTCACCTGCGCCGTGAGCCTGGCCCGCGCCCCGCGGCTGGTGCACCAGGGCCCCAGGCCCACGGCGGGCAACGCGCTGGCGCTCCTCCGCCGGAAAGACGTGCTGCTCTTCCTCTCGGCCACCACGCTGCACTGGGTGGCCTGCACGCCGTACCACGGCAGCATGGCGCCGCACGTGCTCGCCCTGGGCCTCTCGCCGGCCGTGGTGAGCCTCTCGTTCAGCGTGGGCGTGCTGGCGGAGATCGGCGTGATGCTGGCGTGGCCGCGGCTGTCGGGCCGCTGGGGTGCGCGGGCGCTGCTGGTGACGAGCTTCCTGCTGAGCGCGGTGCGCTGGGCGGTGATGGCCTCGACCTCCAGCGCGGCAGGTCTGGTGGCCGTGGCCGTGCTGCACGGCTTCACCTTCGGCGCCTTCTACGTCGGCGCCGTGGGGTGGATGACGCAGGCCGCGCCGCCCTCGCTGCGGGCGACGGGCCAGGCGCTCTTCGCCGCCACCACTTTCGGCATCGGCGGGGTGCTGGGCTTCCGCGCCGCCGGGGCGCTCTACGACGCCCTCGGCGGCCACCAGCTCTTCGCCCTCGCGGCAGGGCTGGAGCTGGTGCCCGCCGCCCTCGTGGCCCTCGCCCTGCGCGCCCCCCGGGAGGCGGCTACGGCACCCGGCAGATGAAGGCGCGCTGTTCGGTGCCAGGGAGGTCGTTCGCGAGCCCGTTGGTCATCAGCTCGATGTAGTTCTCGGCGGTGCCGCCGTTGGGCTCGCCCGGGCTCCAGAAGTCGGTGGCGCCGGTGACGTCGTAGGCCGAGGAGCCGTTGACCGCGACCCAGGTGCCCTCGGCGGCAGCGTCGGAGTACCCGATCCACGCCGGCCAGCCGAGGAGGCCGTCGCTCACCGCCGCCTTCACCGCCGCCCACTCGGTGGCGGAGGTGATCCACAACAGGTTCGCGTTGGTGCCGAAGGTCGCGCAGTCGGTCTGCGCCGCGGCGAACGCCTGCTCCTTCACGCACAGGCGCAGGGAGTCGCCGACGCCGGCCACCGTGCGCGTCGTGCAGTAGTCCGCGGTGGTGCACGTCGGCGTCTCGTCGTTGCCCGCGAGGTAGACGGAGTAGCGCGGGCGGCGCTCGAGGGCCGCGACCGTGCGGAGCGCCGCGCAGTGCGAGAGCGCGGCGTTGTCGTTGATCGAGAGGTAGTTCTCGACCGAGCGCAGGGCGGTGGTGGTGAGGCCGGTCAGCAGCGTGTTGTAGGAGACGGAGAGCTGCGTGGTCGCCGCCAGGGCGGGCAAGGACACGCTGGTCAGCTTCGCGTTGGAGCCGATGTTGACCTCGTCGGCCCGCGCGAGCAGCGGCAGCGACAGCGTGGTGAGCTCGCTCATCGAGGAGATCTCGAGGCGGTGCAGGCGCTCCAGCTTCGGCAGCGACACCGACTGGACGTCGTCGCGGTAGGACAGGTACAGCCGATCGACCCGGCGCAGCTCGGGGAAGCTCACGCTGGTCAGGCGCGCGGGCGCCTCGTTGTACCCGCCGTCGCTGCCCGAGAAGCTCAGCTGCCCGCTGATGACGCGCAGGTCCGGCAGCGACAGCGTGCCCGTCGGGGTGGACTCGACGTAGACGCTGCCGGCGACGATCTGGATGCCGTCGAGCAGCGCGAGGTCGGCCGCCTCGCGGATGACGATGTCGCCGAAGTAGATGGCGTCGGTCGAGGCCCGGTCGCACACGTAGCGGGTGCCCGTCACCTCGGCGCTCTCGAGGGTGCCGTTGCCGTCGGTGTCGAGGCCGACGTCGACGCGCACGCCCCCGTAGCGGCAGTTCGTGCCCGCGGGCTCCGCCGTGACGGTGGACAGCGCGTTGAGGCCCGTCTGCCCCGCGTCGCCCTGCGGCCCGACCTGGCCCTCGGTGCCCGCCGTGCCCGGCGCCCCGTTGCACACGTACTTGGTCTGCGCCGCGATGATCTCCTCGTCGTCGAGGGTCTGGTTGCTGTTGGCGTCGAGGCCCGTGAGCACCGCGATGCCGCCGTGCGGGCACCGCGCCCCCGCCATCTCCGCCTCGAGCCGCACCAGCGCCGCCGCCGTCGAGCCCGCGTTGCACGCCGAGAACGCCAGCGCCGCGCCCGCCACAACCACTCCCAGTCGCATCGTCATCACGGTCGTCTCCTCGGGTGAAAAATCTGCGCCTTGAGACCAGCTTCCGGCGCCGGGCGCAAGCGCGTGCAGCGTCATCGAATACGCACGAACCCCCGCCGTCCGCGCGCTGGTGCTACCTTCCGACCCGATGCGACGCGCGATCTGCCTGCTCCTCCTCGTGGCGGCCCTCCCCGCCCAGGCCCAGAAAGAAGAGATCTTCGGCTCGGGCAAGCCTCCCAACTTCCGCGAAGAGGCGATGGACCGGCGCTTCGCCAAGTCGAAGCTGGCGAAGTTGATGACGACGGGCACGGAGGACCCCGGCTGCGTGCAGCTCCTCGGCGGCCTCTTCGTCGCCCTCGCCGAGCTCTCGCCGATGCTGCACAAGCGCGACGAGAACTTCACCCTCGCCCCCGAGCTGCAGGAGGCCGTGCAGACGCAGCTGTCGACGCCGCGCTTCCCGGCGACGGCCTACCTGGTGTCGATGGTGCGCAAGGTGATGATCGACCGCCGCCTCTCCGACGAGTGGCTGGAGACGGCGACGGCGCTCAACAAGAAGGTGAAGCTCATCGACCTGGCCAAGCTCAAGCTGCTCAACGAGCAGCTCATGCTGGCCGACTCGGCGTACTTCTCGATCCCCATGCTCCGGCAGCGGTACGTGGTCGAGGCGCTCAGCGCGAACAGCGCCGTCACCACCGACGTCATCGCCGGCTTCCGCGACAACTACCTCGATCGCGACGTGGCCTGGGGCGGCGCGACGCTGCTCGACATCGGCGTGAACCAGCCCAAGGGCAGCAAGAAGAAGAAGAAGTACCGCGACGCCGAGGCCGAGGAGCTGGTGGCGGTGCTGCGGTGGATTCCCCCCGATCCGCGGCTCCAGGCCGTCGACTACTTCGCCAAGGCCCCGGTGAAGGTCGACCCGGTGCTGATCTACGTGCGCCTCCAGGCCAAGCAGTACTCCGACATCGAGAAGTTCCACCGCGGCCAGCGGGTGCTCGTGAAGGGCCGCTTCTGGGAGATGAGCAAGAACGCCCTCGAGCTCGAGGTGCGCGACGGCCTCCTCTTCGAGGACCGCGACTGGTCGCAGGGCGTCGTCCTCGGGCAGCCGCAAGACGTCGCGACCTGCGCCGCCGCCGTCAACGAACTCACCGGCCTCGCGCCGCAGCAGCCGGGCGGCTTCAAGCACTGAGCGATGTAGGCCCAGGTGGCCCTGTCACCGGCGCGCCTCTCGAATTTTCCAGCCGGGCGTCCCGCATCCGCGACGGCCAGGGCTGACAGTTCGTTGGCGGGCCGACCCAAGTGCCCTTCATCACAGGGGGCGTTCGCCGGCACACCTGATGCTCAGGCGGTGGTGGCCATGAAGGTCCTCGCCTCCGCCCCGCGCGCCGCTCCGCCTGCCCACCAGCCCTTCCGCCAGCTCCTCGCCGAGGCCCGGGCGGCCCTGCACGGCCCCGTGGTGCCACCCGGCCTGCGGCGGCGGGAGGTCGTCACGGCCGCGGCGGTCGGGCTGCAGCAGGCGGTGCTGACGCGGGCGAGGAACGAGGCGAACGTCGAGGTCGCGCGCCTGCGCGGCGTGCGGGCCGAGGGGCTCGACGCCGCGGACGCCACCGGGACGGTGCGCAGCGACGACCTCGGCGGCCAGGGCCAGCGGGCCGACGAGCGCTTGATCGAGCTCATCGTGCGCGAGCTCACGGTGGAGGCCTCGAGGCCAGGCGCGCCGGGGCCCTCAGCGCTGGGAGGGCCGCCCCCGCCCACGCCCCGGGAGCCCGCTGTGCCGCAGGGCCGAGCCCAGCAGGTGGCGGCGTTGATCGAGACCATCGAGCGCTTCGTGCGCTCGCAGCGGCCCGGCCTGGCGCTCACGCTGCATGACGGCTTCGCGGCGCGCGTGGAGCTCGAGCGCATCGGGCCCCGCGAGGTGGCGGTGAAGCTCATCGGCCGGCATGGCCCGCCGGCCCCCGAGGCGGTGAGCCGGGTGCGCGACGAGCTCCGGGCGCGGGGGCTGAAGGTGGGCGCGCTGTCGGTGGCCTGAGAGGCGCTGAGGGCTACTGGCCGCCGGGCGAGAGATCGAGCTGGGCGCGCTTGTCTTGCTGGTCCTTGAACTGCTCGGCCTCGGGCAGGGCGGCGCGCTTCTCGCTCAGGTTCGGCCACTTCGTGGCGTACTCGGCGTTGAGCGCCTTGTACTCGCTCCACTTCTCCGGGAGATCGCTCTCGGCGAAGATGGCCTTGGTGGGGCACACCGGCTCGCAGGCCCCGCAGTCGATGCACTCATCGGGGTGAATGACGAGGAAGTTGGCGCCCTCGTAGAAGCAGTTGACGGGGCACACCTCCACGCAGTCGGTGTACTTGCACTTGATGCAGGGGTCCGCGACGACGTAGGCCATGGAGAAGGTCTACCGCCTGGCCCCGCGAGTTTCAGCAGGAAAACCCGCGCCCCCCGCCGGTCGTCACCAGCGCTTCAAGCCAGTGAGGGTCCTGGGCTAGGGTGCGCCGGCCTTCTCAGGGCCCCGGTGCACCACCGAGGCCCCGTCGTTCCGGTGCGCGGCCGTCGCACCTCCTGGAGCCCACATGCTGTCGACCTTCGCCGCCCTCGCCCTCGCTGCCGGTACCGTCACGCCGCAGCCCACCCAGCAGCTCCTCAACCCCGACACCGGGGCGCCGCGGCTCGAGGTGGGCGTGCTGTCTGCGCCGCTGGAGGGCGAGCTCGTGGCGGCCGTGCGCGCCTGGGCCCTCTCGCAGCGCGCGCGCTATGCGCTGCCGGCCAACGCGACGCTGCGCTCGCTCGAGGCGCTCTCCACGCGCTTCGGGGCCAGCTTCCACCTCCAGCAGGTGGTGGACGGCGTCGACGTGTACCAGGCGCGCCTGGTGGTGACGCTCGACGCGCAGCGCCGGGTGGTGCAGGTGGCCTCCAGCCTCGAGCCGAGCCCCGTGGCCCGCCCGGGCGAGGCGCTCACCACCGAGGTGGCCCTCTCGCGCGCGGCCGCGGCCCTGCCGCTCGTGGCGCTGCGGCCCGACGGCGTGCCCTACGGCGGCGCGCAGCGCTTCTACTTCCCCGTGGCCGGTGAGCTGCACCTGGGGTGGCTGGCCAACGTGCAGTCGCTCGACTTCTCGAAGAACTGGTACGTGGCCCTCGACGTGGTGACGGGCGAGCGCCTCTTCACGCAGAACCGCGTGCACCGCGGCGCCCTCGACGCGCAGGTGTACCCGGTGAGCCCCGGCGGCCTCGACGCGGGCGTGGGCGTGACGCCGACGGTGCTGCGCGAGCTGCGGCACGACGACGGCGGCTCGATGATCGGCGACGACTGCGTCACCCCGCTGCCCGACGGCGGCTTCTTCACCTTCGCCAACGACGGCGGCCACCTCTGCGGCACGCAGCTGACCAGCTACAACTGCTGCCCGACGGCCGACTGCGTGCCCGACGCGGGGGCCCGGCGCCTGGCGGGCTCGGCGAGCTTCATGGGCATCCCCGTCACCTACGACGTCGCGGTGTGCGACCGCCTTCGGCGAGCCTCCAACGTCACCAACGGCACGGCCGACTACGTCTACACGCCGGTCGACCCGCCGACGAACAAGACCGTGGTGGAGGGCACAGACCCCGCCAACTCCGACGAGTTCGCCGAGGTGCACGCCTTCTACCACGTCAACACCGTCTACGACTGGATGCGGCGGCTCTCGCAGAAGGCGCAGCCCATCTTCGGCAGCCAGCCCAACATCCTGCCCTTCCAGATGCGCGACGAGCGCCGCACGCCAGCGGTGAAGGTGTCGGTGTGGAGCAACGTGATGTTCCCCAACTTCAACGAGCTCGTCTCGGGCGGCGGCGCCTGCATCTTGAACCCGCCCTGCCGGGCCAACACGCTCCTGCGCCTGGACAACGCCGCCTTCTTCCCGCGCGAGAACTTCAGCCAGCTCCCCCTGCCCGGCTTCGACACGGGCTCGGACACGCTGATGATCTTCCAGGGCAACCAGGCCGACGCGGCCTACGACGCCACCGTCATCCAGCACGAGTTCGGCCACGGGGCGATCTACGCCACGGCGAACATCACCTTCGACACGCTCGCGCTCGACCAGCGCTCGGCGAACAACGAGGGCGGCGCGCTGCACGAGGGCTTCTCGGACTACATCTCGGCGGCCTTCAACAACCTCGCCGCGGTGGGCCCCTACTTCGGGCCGCGGGCCGCAGCGGGGCAGGCGCTCCCGGGCGTGGCGCAGGACAGCTACCTGCGCACGATGGACAACACCTTCACCTGCCCCGGCGTGCTCTGGGGCCAGGTGCACCAGGACTCGCAGCACGTCGCCGCCGCGCTGTGGAAGGCGCGCCAGACGCTCTTCCAGGGCAGCGACCTGGGTGACACTTACGACGCGGCCTTCTACGCCATGCTGGTGTCCATCACGCCCAACGCCGACTTCGCCATGACGGCGGCGGCCATGTCGGCGCGCGTGGCGACGGCCTTCCCGGCCAACGCCACCGCGGCGGCGCAGATGACGACCGTCTTCGAGGAGAAGGGCGTCATCGGCTGCTCGAAGGTGCTCGACGCGACCTCGGCCAACCTGCCCCGCCCGTACTTCGGCATCGCCTCGGCCTCGGGCACGCTGGGCAACTCGCTGGTGCCGGGGCCCTACCAGTTCAAGGTGGCGGCGCCGGCGGGCGCGGCGCGCATCACCGTCACGGGCGTCACGGGTGGCGGTGGCGGCTTCGGCGGCGGCGGCGGCCCCGCGGTGCAGGTGCTCACGCGCACCGGCAGCCCGATGCTCTTCGCGCGGCAGGGCGGCACGCTGCAGAACAACTCCGAGCAGATCGTCGCCACCACCGCCGGGGCGAACAGCACGGTGAGCGGCTCGGTGCAGGTCAACGCCCCCTGCAACAGCGAGGTCTACGTGGCGCTCGCGGCGGCGGGCGGCGGGGCGACGCTGCAGAACGTCACCCTGACGGTGGAGCCGCTGGTGAACTGCATGATCCCCGTGGCGGACGCCGGCACCGGC
>CAYUZK010000136.1:0-17167 GCA_964449625.1 uncultured Archangium sp. | reverse complement strand
GCGGTGGCCCCTCCCGCAGCCCGGCCCGCCCCCGGCCCGAGCGCCGCCGTGTCACCCGCCGCACCCGGCCGGCGCGGGCCGATCCCCGAGTCGGGGGCCATCGAGCACATCAGCCCGCAGCAGGCGGCCGCGCTCAAGCAGCTCGCCGCCGGGGTCGATCGCGTGGACTACTTCCAGGCCCTCGGCCTCACCCAGCAGGCGACGCCGGGGGAGATCAAGAAGGCCTTCTACCGCGAGAGCCGCACCTACCACCCCGACCGCTTCTTCCATCTCCCCGAGTCCGAGATGCGGGTGCACATCGGCACCATCTACAAGCGGCTCACCGAGGCGTACTTCGTGCTCCGCGACGACGTGAAGCGGAAGAAGTACCTCGCCGACATCACCGGCGCCGATCGTGCGAACAAGCTGCGCTACACCGAGGCCACCGAGGCGGAGCTCAAGGCCGAGGCGCGCAAGGCCGTCGAAGAGGAGGTCAGCAGCAACCCCAAGGCCCGCCCGCTCTTCAAGGCCGCCCTGGCCGACATCGAGAAGGAGAACTGGGTCTCGGCCGAGCGCAACCTCAAGTCGGGCCTCATGTACGACCCCGGCAACGCGCGCTTCAAGGAGCAGCTCGTCGAGGTGCAGAAGAAGGCGGAGGCGCACCGCAAGGCGACGAGCTCCGGGTACCTGATCAAGTGACCCTGGACCTCGTCGCGCTCGTCAGCACCGCCCTCTTCGCCCTCTGGGGCGCCTTCACCGGCTTCGCGCGCCAGGTCGGGCGGGCGCTCGCCGGGGTGGCCGCGGTCTTCGTGGCCGCCCCCGCCGGCCGCTTCTTCGGCGAGCCCATGGCCGGGTGGCTCAAGTCGTCGCTGACCGTCGGCCTCGTGGTGGCGACGGTCGCGAGCTTCGTGGTGGTGTTCCTGGTGCTCGGCTTCCTCGCGACGGCGGTGCTTCGCCGCGTGCTGGCCGGGAAGGACCCGCAGAGCCGCGGCGCGGACCGGGCCCTGGGCTTCGCGCTCTCGGGGCTCAAGGCCGGCGCCCTCGTCTTCATCGGCCTCTCGGCCATCGTCTTCGTCGAGCACAACCTCGTGCTGGCCGGCAAGCGCTACACCTTCGCCCCGAAGGACTCGCGGCTGGCCGCCCTCGCCCGCGAGTACAACGTGCTGGAGCACGTGCAGTTCGGCGGGGGCCGCGACCTGCTCGCCGCCGCGAAGCTGGCCCGAGACCCGAAGGCCGCCGGCGCGCTCAAGGACGACCCCGACCTGGCCGCCCTCGCGAAGGACCCGCGGTTCCGCCAGCTCCTCCAGGGCGACACCTGGAAGAAGGCCCTCGAATCGGGCGATGTCCGCGCGCTGATGCAGAGCAACCAGCTCGTGGAGCTGATCCACGACCCGAAGATGGGGCGCCACCTCGAGCGCCTCGCCGGGCGCGCGCCCTGACGCTCGGCGCCCCCGCGCGAAGGCTGGATCTTCGCGGCGTTTCTCTATAGTGCCCGGCCACATGGCCAACACCACGCCGCAGCGCTGGTCCATCGCGGACTCCAACGAGCTCTACGCCATCCGCCACTGGGGCGCCGGCTACTTCGGCACCAACGAGAAGGGGAACGTCTGCGTTCACCCGGGCGGGCCGGGCACGCCCAGCTTCGACCTGAAGGAGCTCGTCGACGAGGTCCGGCGGCGCGGCATCAGCCTGCCGCTGCTGATCCGCTTCACCGACGTGCTGCGCCGCCGCGTGGTGCACCTCAACGAGGCCTTCCGCAAGGCCATCAGCGAGCACGCGTACAAGGGCCAGTACCGCGGCGTGTACCCGGTCAAGGTGAACCAGGACCGCTACGTGGTCGAGCAGATCACCGACGCGGGCAAGCCCTACGGCTACGGGCTGGAGGCCGGCAGCAAGCCCGAGCTCCTCGTGGTGATGGCCCAGCTGGAGGACCCCGAGGCCCTCATCATCTGCAACGGCTACAAAGACGAGGAGTACGTCGAGACCGCGCTCTACGCCTCGAAGCTCGGCCGCAAGGTGGTGATGGTGGTCGAGAAGCCCAGCGAGCTGCCGCTGATCGCCGAGGTGGCGAAGAAGACGGGCATCCGCCCGAAGCTCGGCATCCGCGTGCGGCTCTCGACGCGGGGCGCCGGCAAGTGGGAGGCCTCCGGCGGCGACCGCTCGAAGTTCGGCCTGTCGTCCTACGAGCTCATGGAGGCCATCGGCTTCATGCGCGAGACGGGGCTGATGGACTGCTTCGAGCTGCTCCACTTCCACCTCGGCAGCCAGATCTCCAACATCCGCAGCGTGAAGAACGCGCTGCGCGAGGTGGGGCGCTTCTACGTCGAGGTGCGCCGCCAGGGCGCGCCGCTGCAGTACATCGACGTCGGCGGCGGCCTGGGCGTGGACTACGACGGCTCGCAGACGAACTTCGCCTCGTCGATGAACTACACCACCGAGGAGTACGCCAACGACGTCGTCTTCTCGGTGATGGAGGCCTGCGACGCCGCCCAGGTGCCGCACCCCAACCTGGTCTCGGAGTCGGGCCGCGCGGTGGTGGCCCACCACGCCATGCTGGTGACCGAGGTGCTCGGCAACAGCGGCTTCGACGTGCCGCCGCTGCCGGAGCGGCTGCCCGACAGCACGCCGCAGGTGGTGAAGAACCTCTTCGCCGCCCACAAGGACGTCACCAACAAGAACCTCCTCGAGACCTACCACGACGCCGCCGAGTACAAGGACGAGGTGCTGACGCTCTTCTCGCTCGGGCACCTCTCGCTCGAGCAGCGGGTGCTGGCCGAGAACCTGTACTGGGCCATCTGCGCGAAGATCCTCCGCACGGCGCGCGAGGCCGGGGAGCTGCCCGAGGAGCTCGAGGCCCTCGAGCACCAGCTCTCCGACACCTACTTCTGCAACTTCAGCGTCTTCCAGTCGCTGCCCGACTCCTGGGCCATCGACCAGCTCTTCCCCGTGATGCCGCTCCACCGGCTCGCCGAGCGGCCCACCCGGCGCGCGGTGCTGGCCGACATCACCTGCGACAGCGACGGGAAGATCGAGAAGTTCATCGACCGCCGCGAGGTGAAGGACGACCTCGAGCTCCACGCGCTCAACGACGACGAGTACTACCTGGGCATCTTCCTCGTCGGCGCGTACCAGGAGATCCTCGGCGACCTCCACAACCTCTTCGGCAACACGCACACCATCCAGGTGTCGCTGGCGCCGGGCGGCGGCTACCTCATCGACCGCGTGGTCGAGGGCGACACCGTCACCGAGGTCCTCAACTACGTCTCGTACAACAAGGACGACCTCATCTCGAAGATGCGCGCCCTCACCGAGGCCTCGCTGCGCGCCGGGCGCATCTCGCTCGACGAGTCGCGGCAGATCCTGCGCGTGTACGAGGGCGGGCTCGCCGGCTACACCTACCTGGAGCGGGAGGTGGACGCGAAGAGCTTCACCTCGTCGCAGCTGCGCCTCGTGGTGCCCAGCGACCCCGGGCGCGACCTGCCCACGGGCAGCTGACGGCGGCCTTCAGGGGTACTCGAAGCGCATCGGGGCCTGCACGTCGGGGTGCAGGCTGCGCGCCACCGGGCAGCCCCGGGCGATGGCCTCGAGCCGCGCCCGGTGCTCCGGCGGCGTGCCGACGGGCATGGTGAGCACCACCGCCAGCGCGCCGATGCGGCGCGGGGGGCCCGTCATCTCCTTCTCGACGCGCGCGCTCGCGGGGCCGAAGAAGAGCCCCTCCTTCGGCGCCACGAGCGCCAGGGTGCTCAGCGCGCACGACGCCAGGGCCGCGCCGACGAGGTCCGTGGGCGAGAAGCTCGTGCCGTCACCGCCGTTGTCGCGCGGCGGCACGGTGCGAAGGACGGCGCCCGAGGGCTCGTGCGTCAGCGCGCACTCGAGCCCGGCGATGCGGACGGACATGGGCACACCCATCAGGGGCTCCTCGGCTCGGGGTGCTCGCGCACCGTGAAGTGACTTCGCTCGCGCTCGGCGGCCACGGCGGGGCCGTCGTCGGGCCGCAGCGCGTCATCGCGCCAGCGCACCATCTCCTCGGGCTCCCAGGCGTAAGGCTCGCCATTGAGCAGCACGCGGCCGTCGGCGATCGCGCGCGTGGCCTCGAGCAGGGGCACGGCCCGCAGGTCGCGCACCAGCGCCTCGAAGCGGCCCTGGCGCGCCGAGTCGACGAAGCGGGCGTCGTGGCGCGCGGCCCACGCCATGTGGAACCACGAGGGGCGGAAGGCGACGCCGTCGAGCGACAGCCGCCGCGCGATGAGCGTGAGCAGCTGGGTCATCTCGCGGGCGAGGCCCAGGCCGGGCACCTCCTGCCCCGGGAGCTGCGGGCGCAGGGCGCTGAAGTGCGCGCGCGGGTTGCGCAGCGAGAGCCAGTTGACGAAGAGGAAGGTGGCGTCGCCCAGGCGCAGGCGCTCGACCTCGAGCTCGATCAGCGTCACCTCGCGGCCGGTGGTGGCGTCGCGGCCCACCAGGCGCCCGCGGTCGGAGGTGCCCACGCGATCGATGACGATGCGCAGCTGCCCGAAGCCCAGGCGCCGCAGCATGGGCAAGATGCGGTAGCGCTCGAGGGCGTACTCCAGGCCCTCCGCCGTGTAGTAGTCGAGCAGCCTGCGGGGGCCCGTGCGCGCCAGGCCCAGCGCGTCGGCCACGTCGGCCTCGGTGATGACGGCGGCGTCGCCCAGCGCCTCGGGCTGGAGCGTGCGGGCGATGCCCGAGAAGCGCATGGCCACCGGGTCGTAGTCGGTGGGCACGGGGTCCTCGGTGTCGAAGGCGAGCGCCAGGCCCACCCCGGCCAGCACCTTCCACGCGTGCGGAGAATAGCCGCCGGCCGGCAGCCACACCTGCGGCAGGGAGCCCAGGCGCCGGGCCACGAGGAGCTCGCGCCGCCGGGTGCCGGTCAGCGACAGGCGGAAGTGCCCCAGGCGGTCGCCGGCCAGCACGTCGGCGCCGGCCAGCACGAAGGCCAGCTGCACCTGGGGCATGCGCGAGAGGAGCGCCTCGACGGCGGCGAGGTAGGGCGCGTCGTCGGTGCCGTCGGGCAGGCGCACCTCGTCGACGCCGGGCAGCGGCCCCCAGTCGGAGCCGGAGATGGAGCCCAGCCACACCGACGGATCGCGCCCGAGGCACTCGGCGGTGCCGTCCGGCGGGTGGAAGTCGAAGTCGAGCACCGCGACGCGGCCGGTGAAGCCCTCGGCCCGAACGACGGCGATGGCCACGGCCACGTCGTTCAAGGCGCAGAAGCCGGCGCCGCGGGCCGGGGCGGCGTGGTGGAAGCCGCCGAAGAGGTTGATGACGGGCCGCTGCTTCGCCAGCGTGTCGCGCGCGGCTCGCACGGTGCCGCCGACGCCCAGGCGCAGGGTGCGCAGCACCTCGTCCACGTAGACGTCGCTGGGGTCGACCGCGAAGATCGACGCCAGCGTCGCCGGCTCGTGCAGCGACTCGAGGTACGCAGGCGTGTGGACCCGGCAGAGCTCCTCGTAGGAGCAGGCCTCGGGGTTCACCACCTCGGAGGCCGGCAGCGCGTGCGCGTGGAGGAGGTAGTGGGCGGCGTCGTCAGCGCGGCGCGTCTCCACTGCGTGGGGCCCCGCCTCGAGGCCCGAGATGGGCAGCCGGAAGGCCTCGTCGTACACGAGCCGCAGGGGCCGGCGACGCCCCCGGGCCACCAACGCGAGGAGCGGGTTCACGGCGGGGCCGCTCCCTAGCCCAGCAGCTGGATCTGGACCACGGTGCCGCCCAGCGGCGCCTCTTCGCGCTCCGACTGGCGGTCTGCCTCGTCTTCGTCTCGCTGCTGGGGGATTTCGAGGGTGGGCCGCTTGCGCTCCCGCTGCAGCCGCTCCCGCTCGCGTCGCTTCAGCTCTTCGATGATGTAGGTGTCGAGCACTGGAGCCTCAAGGGGGAGACGACACGCAGAGCTTAACCAGTCTCCACGCGGCATCAACCCGTGATCGACCGCGCCAAGTGGCTGGAATCAGGGTGCCGACTCAATGCGCTTCTTGAAGTTCTCGAGGAGCCGGGGCAGCTGGGTGTCGACGAGGGCGTTGACGATGGTCTTGGGCACCAGCATGCCGACCTCGACCTCGATGCTGTAGGTGGCCCTGGTGGTGCCGTTGCCGGCGTCCTCGAGCTGCCAGCCGCCGCGGTTGTCCTTCATGAACTCGCCGTCGATGAAGGACCACTGGAGACCGCGCGGGCCGTCCTCCTTCATGTGCACGGTGTACTTGATGACCTTCACCACCTCGGCCTCGTACTGCACGTCGACCTCGTTGCCGCGGCGGTTGCTGGTGCGGATCTTCCGGACCTCCGGGAGGAAGTCGGGGTAGCGCTCGTAGTCGGAGATCACCGACCAGCACTTCTCGATGGGGGCGTTGAAGACGACGGTGCGTTGGGCGCCGGGCATGGGAAGGCTCCTTGAGGCAGGCGGGGTGAAGGGCGGCGGAGGCAGGAGAGGCTACATCGCCTTCTTGTCGAAGCGGTGGGTCGCGGTGATGTGGCGCACGGTGCCGGTCTTCGAGCGCATGACGATGGAGTGCGTCTCGCAGCCGCGGGCGAAGAAGCGCACGCCCCGCAGGAAGTCGCTCGAGGTGACGCCGGTGGCGGCGAACATGACGTCGCCCGCGGCGAGCTCCTCGGCGGTGTAGATCTTCTGTGGGTCGACGATGCCCATGCGCCGCGCGCGGGCCTCCTCTTCGCTCGAGCGGAAGCGCAGGCGGCCCTGGAAGTCGCCGTCGACGCAGCGCACGGCGGCGGCGGCGATGACGCCCTCGGGCGCGCCGCCGGTGCCCATGAGCACGTCGATGCCGCTCTCGACGAAGCAGGTCGAGACGGCGCCGGCCACGTCGCCCTCCTCGATGAGGCGCACGCGGGCGCCGGCCTCGCGCACCTCGCCGATGAGCTCGCGGTGGCGCTCGCGGTCCATGATCACCACCGTCAGCTCCGACACCGCCCGCTGCATGGCCCGGGCGATGCGCGCGAGGTTCTCGGTGGGGGTCCGCGAGAGATCGATGGCGCCGCGCGCCAGGGGGCCCACGGCGATCTTCTCCATGAACGTGTCAGGCGCGTTGAGGAGCCCGCCGCGGTTCGAGAGCGCCACCACCGAGATGGCGCCGGGCTTGCCGAAGGCGCACAGGTTGGTGCCCTCCAGCGGGTCCACGGCGATGTCCACCGGGCCGGCGCTCTGGGTGCCCCGCCCCACCTTCTCGCCGATGAAGAGCATCGGCGCCTCGTCACGCTCACCCTCGCCGATGACCACCGTGCCGTCGATGTTGAGCTCGTCGAAGGCCTTGCGCATGGCGTCCACGGCGGCCTGGTCCGACTCGTTGGTGCCGCCGCGGCCCATGAGCTTCGCCGAGGCGATGGCGGCCATCTCGGTGACGCGCACGACTTCGAGGGCGAGGTTCCGGTCCATGCTGGGCGCCGAGCCTACTGGGGCGCGGCAGCGTCGAGGGCGTTTTCGCGCGGCAGCACCAGGGCCTTGTAGCGGTGGTGGTAGAGCTGCGAGAGCGTGGTGAAGAGCGCCACCACCAGCGGCCCGTAGACGAGGCCCAGCACCCCGAAGTGCGCCAGCCCCCCGAGGATCGAGAGGAAGATGAGCAGGCTGTGCACCTTCACGCTCGAGCCGATGAGCCGCGTCTTCACCACGTTCTCGACGAAGAGGCCCTGCACGAGGTTGAAGACCAGGAAGCCAATGCCCGCCGCGTAGCGCCCCTGGAAGAGCAGCACCACCGTGGCCGGCACCGTGATGACCGAGATGCCCACCAGCGGGAGGAAGGCGAAGATGGTCATCACCGAGCCCCACAGCACCGGCGACGAGAGCCCGACCACGGCCATCGAGATGCCGCCCACCACGCCCTGGATCAGGCTCCCCAGCCCGTTGCCGACGAAGGTGGCCTGGGCGACGTCGTTGAAGGTGCGCACCAGCATCGCCTCCTCGTCGTCGGGGAGCGGCGAGGTGGCGAAGAAGTACCGCAGGAGCCGGTCGCCGTCGGCGAACATGGTGAAGACGATGAAGAGCAGCAGCACGAAGTGCAGCGCCCCGGCGGCGACGTTCGAGAGCACCACGTTGATCTGCGCCGAGACGAAGCTCGCCACGGCGCCCGAGGCGCGGCCGATCCACATCAGGAGCACCTCGGGGTTCCACTCGGTGCCGATGAGCTCCGAGAGGTCCCTCGCGCGCGAGGGGAGCCAGCCCTCGCCGAAGAAGACGGCGGCCAGCTCCTCGCGGGTCAGCCCCCGGAGCGTCGACTCGTAGAAGATCGACGCCTCGGCCGAGAAGCTGCCGCCGATGAAGCCCACCGGCACCAGCACGGCCACGGCGACGAGGCCCGTGACGAGGCCCGCCGCGAGCTTGCGCCGCTGGGGCCAGCGCCGCTGGAGGCGCCGGTGCACGGGCCCGAAGAGGCTCGCGAACATCCACGCCAGCACGAAGTCGGCGAGGAAGGGTGAGAGCACGTAGAGCAGCGCCGCCAGCGCGGAGAGGAAGAGCGCCACGAAGAAGGCGAGCGCGAAGGGCGAGCGGCCAGCGGGGAGCTCAGGCATGGGGGCCTCCGGGGCGCAGCAGCGCGGTGATGGACGCAGGCAACCCCACCGGGCGGCCGGTGGGGCCCACGCAGGCGTGCACCGTGTGCCCCGTGGCCAGGCGCGCGCCGTCGACCTCGCGCGTCACCTCGTACTCGAAGCGCAGCGAGGCGCGGCGCAGCTCGGCCAGGTGCACGTCGACGAGGAGCACGTCGTCGTAGCGCGCGGGCGCCCGGTAGTCGCAGTGCGCCGCCACCACCGGCAGGCCGAAGCCCTGCCGCTCGACCTCGGTGTAGTTGCCGCCGCGCGCGCGGAAGTACTCGGAGCGGGAGAGCTCGAAGTAGCGGAAGTAGTTCGCGTAGTAGACGACGCCCATCTGGTCGGTGTCGCCGTAGATGACGCGGACCTTCGCGAAGACGTGGAGCGGCTCACTCATGGCGGTGAGGGCTTGTAGTCGAGGAAAACGTGCCGTGGGCAGCACAGACGTGAGAACGTGCGAGGTCATGTCGCGCGCGCTCCTCGTTGCCCTGCTCGTGCTCTCGACGGCGTCGCTCGCCAAGCCGCCGAAGCTCACGCTCTTCATCTCGGTCGACGCCCTGGGCAGCGACGTGCTGCTGCGGCACCGGACCCGCTTCAAGGCCGGCTTCGCGCGGCTGCTCAACGAGGGCGCCTTCGTGCCCGCGGCCCGCTACGAGATCGCCGAGTGCGTCACCGGCATCGGGCACGCCACCATGGTCACGGGTACCTGGCCCTGGCGCCACGGCGTGGTGGGCAACAAGGTGCTCAACCGGGCCACGGGCAAGCTGGAGGCCTGCTTCGCCGACGCGGCGCACCCCATCCTCGAGGCGCCCGCGGGCAACGACGACGTCTCGCCCGTCAACTTGCTCGCCGAGACGCTGTCCGACCGCCTCCGCGCCAGCACCCAGCTGCGGGGCAAGGCCCTCGCCATCTCCGGCAAGGGCCGCGCGGCGGTGGCCATGGCCGGGCGCCTGGGCGAGGCGTGGTGGTTCCACGAGCAGGTGGGCAAGTTCGTCACCGGCACCTGGTACCGCAAGGAGTTCCCCGCCTGGGTGAAGGCCTTCAACGACAAGAAGCTGCCCGACGGCTACCACGGCAAGCGCTGGGAGCTGTCGCTCCCGGCGAAGGACTACCTGGGCGACGACGAGCGGCCCTTCGAGTCGGACTGGTACGGCCTGGGCAAGACCTTCCCCCACCCGCTCGCGGGCGGGCTGCCGTCGCCGGGCCCGCAGTCGTACAGCGCGCTCGCCTCGTCGCCGATGATGAACGAGGTGCTGGTGGCCTTCGCCCGGGCCGCCCTCGACGGCGAGCAGCTCGGCCGCGACGACGTGCCCGACCTGCTGAGCGTCAGCTTCTCGCCCCTCGACCGCACCTACCACCTGTGGGGGCCCAACTCCTGGGAGATGCAGGACCACCTCCTGCGCCTCGACAAGGCGCTGGGCGAGCTGCTGGCGGCGGCGGAGAAGGCGGCGGGCGGCAAGGGGAACCTCGTGGTGGTGCTCACGGCGGACCACGGGGGCGCCGACATCCCCGAGCAGTGGATCGCCCTGGGGCTCGACGCCGCGCGCGTGCACCCGGCGGGCATCCAGAAGGGCCTCAACGACGAGCTCGAGCGCCGCTTCGGCGCGCCCGGGCTGGTGCTGGCCATCGAGGAGGTCGACGTGTACCTCGACGACAAGGCCATCGCGGCGAAGAAGCTCGACGGCCCGGCGGTGCGGCGGGCGGCCGCCGCGTGGCTCTCGCAGCACCCCAACCTCCAGGCGGCCCTGGCCCGCGACGACGTGGGCCTGCTCGACCCCGCGGGCCTGGGCGCTGCCCTCGCCCACAGCTTCCACCCCACGCGCAGCGGCGACGTGCTGATGGTGATGAAGCCCTTCCACGTGCTCGAGAGCGAGAAGGCCGGCACCTCCCACGGCACGCCGTGGAGCTACGACAGCCACGTGCCGGTCATCTTCTTCGGCCGCGGCGTGAAGCCGGGCACCTGGCCGCTCGACGCGCGCGTGACGGACGTCGCGCCGACCTGCGCGGCGCTCACGGAGCTCTCCGCCCCCGCCTCGAGCGACGGCCGCGTGCTGCACGAGCTGCTGGCCCTGCCGAAGTGACGCGCGCGCCGCTGGTGACGCTGGTGGACGAGGCGCTGCCGCCGTCGACCTACGCGCGGCTGCTGGCGGCGGTGCGGGCCCTGGGCCCCGAGCGGCGGCGCGAGAGCTACCAGACGACCTTCTGGTGGCCGCTCGACGCGCCGGCCTCGTCGCTGGTGGAGGCGGCGGTGCCCGCCCTGCGCGCGCATGTGCCGCCGGGGCGCCTCGAGGGCGTCACCGGCGTGGAGTGGTGGCTCAGCCGCATGCGCACCTCCAACGTGAAGGTCGACTTCCACCGCGATCGCGACAACGCCCTCTTCGACGACACGGGGCGAGCGCGCCACCCGCGCCTCTCGTCGGTGCTGTACCTGGGGCCCTGCCGCGGCGGGCTGCTCGCGGTGACGAAGGCCGCGCCCGACCCGGCCAACCTCGCCTGCGCGCCGACGCGGCACGACTTCGACTTCGTGGCCCCGCGCCACAACCGCTTCACCTTCTTCGACGGGCGCCTCACGCACGGGGTGCTCGACGCGAACGACGAGCTCCCCGGGCGGCGGCTGCCGCTGGAGCCCCGCTGGCGCCTCGCCATCGCCATCAACTTCTGGGTGCGCCGGCCGCGGCGGGTGCCCACCTTCGCCGAGCGCCCCCACTACGCGCGGCTGCGCACTTCACCGACCCCGGCCTGACCGGGTAGAACCCCTGATCGTGCACTGGCTCGCCCTCACGCTCGCGGTCCTCACCTCCGCGCCCGTCGGCGCCGAAGACGCCGCGCTCGACCCCGCCGAGCCTTTCCGAATCGGAGAAGCCGGGCGCATCAGCGTCAGCGTGGGCCACGGCTACGCCCTCGAGGAGGCGCTCGCCCGCCTCGGCCATCTGCTCGGCTACTGGAAGGAGCGCTTCAAGATCGCCAGCGAGTGGCACGGCAACCGGGTCTGGCTGACGGGCTCCCTCTTCGGCTTCAAGGTGCGCGCCGTCTTCAGCGTCAGCGAGGCCGAGGTGGTGGCCGTGGCCTCCGATCCCGGCTGGCCGTGGCGCCGAAAGGCCGAAGGGTACGTGGAGGAGAAGCTCAAGAAGTATCTCCACCCCACCTACGACGAGCCTTGAGCCTGCCTACATCCAACCACCTCCTGCGCGGCCCTCGCACCTGATCAGCCGATCGCGCGGAGGCCGGTAAATCGGCCTCAGGAAACTCAAACTTTACAAGTGGATCCGCGCGATCAAGATGCGCGGCGAATGTCGGAAATCCCCAAGATCGCGAAGGAAGTCCTTCCCCGGCCCCCTTCGCCCCCTCCCCGCCTGTCGGCCCTGACGCGCTTCCACGAGCGCCTCATGGCGGAGGAGCTGACGGGCAAGGTCGCCGACGGCCAGGCCCGCGTCATGCGGGCGGTGGCCGAGGCCCGGGTCGACCTGAACCCCCACCAGCTCGAGGCGGCGGTCTTCGCCATGGACTCCCTCTCGCGCGGCGGCTGCATGCTGGCCGACGAGGTGGGCCTGGGAAAGACCATCGAGGCGGGCATCGTGATGGCCCAGCTCGCGAGCGAGGGGAAGAACCGCATCCTCGTGCTGGCGCCGGCGACCCTGCGGGCGCAGTGGCAGGCCGAGCTCAAGGAGAAGTTCGACCTCGACTCGGTGGTGGTGGACGGCCGCACGGTGAGGGCGACGGGCAACCCCTTCGATCAGACGGCGCCGGTGGTGATCGCCTCGCACCCCTTCGCGGCCTTCCGGGCGGAGCTGGTGTCGCAGTTCCAGTGGGACCTGGTGGTGATCGACGAGGCCCACCGGCTGCGCAACGCGCACAAGCCGTCGAACAAGCTGGGCAAGGCCATCAAGCTGGCCCTGGGCAAGTCGCCCAAGCTGCTGCTCACCGCGACGCCGCTGCAGAACGATCTCTCGGAGCTCTTCGGGCTCCTCTCCATCCTCGACGAGTCCATCCTCGGGCCCGAGGAGGCCTTCCGCGCGCACTTCCCCATCGACCCGGAGCACGGCGGGCTGACGGACAGCGGGCAGAAGGAGATCCGCCAGCGCATCGCCCCGGTGGTGCAGCGCACGCTGCGGCGCCAGGTGCGCGAGTACGTGAAGTACACCAACCGCCGCTCGGTGGTGGAGGACTTCACCCCGCTGCCCGAGGAGCAGGCGCTCTACGAGGACGTGAGCGAGTACCTGCGCCGCAACGAGTGCTCGGCCATCGAGCCGGGCAAGCGCACGCTGCTGACGCTGGTGTACCGCAAGCTGCTGGCCTCCTCGACCTACGCCATCGCGCCCACGCTGCGGAAGCTCTCGGAGACGCTCGAGAAGCGGCTCCAGGCGGCGAAGCTGGGCCAGGCGGCCAACGCGCTGCTCTTCGAGCCCGAGGAGGTCAAGCAGTACGCCGAAGAGGCCGAGGAGTGGCAGGACGACGACAAGCCGCGCGGCAACGTCATCGCCAACATGGAGCGCGAGGTCTGGGAGCTGCGCCGCTTCTCGGACCGCGCCGACCAGATCAAGGTGAACAGCAAGGGCGAGGCCCTCAAGCGCGCCATCGACCGCGTCTTCACCGTGGCCCGCGCGCACCAGTGGCCCGAGAAGGCGGTGATCTTCACCGAGTCGAAGCGCACGCTGGAGTACCTCGACCAGCTCCTCTCGGGGCACGGCTGGGCGGGGAAGATCTGCAAGCTCACCGGCGACGCGGGCACGCCCGAGGCGCGGCGCGAGCTGGTGCGGCAGTTCCGCGACGAGAAGCAGATCCTCCTCATGACCGAGGCGGGGGCCGAGGGGCTCAACCTCCAGTTCTGCAACCTGGTGGTGAACTACGACCTGCCGTGGAACCCGCAGCGCGTGGAGCAGCGCATCGGCCGGTGCCACCGCTACGGGCAGCAGCGCGACGTGCTGGTGCTCAACTTCTTGAACCGCTCCAACGCGGCCGACGCGCGCCTCTACGAGCTGCTGGAGCGGAAGCTGAACCTCTTCGACGGCGTCTTCGGGGCCTCCGACGAGATCCTGGGCGCGCTCGAGAACGGCGTCGACTTCGAGAAGCGGGTGCTCGACATCTACCAGTCGTGCCGCCTGCCCGAGGAGATCAACGCGGCCTTCGACGCGCTCCGCAAGGACCTCGAGGGGCGCATCGACCAGAAGATGACCGAGACGCGCGCGATGCTCATCGAGCGCTTCGACGGCGACGTGCGCAAGAAGCTCCGCGTGGCGAGCGACGCGGCCCGGGAGGCCGTCAGCAAGCGCAAGCACGCCGAGCAGAAGTTCACCGGCTCGGTGCTGGGCACGGCCGCCGTGGGGCGCCGGCAGCTCGCGCTCGCGGCGAAGGAGGTGCGGGCGCGCACCGACGACGCGGTCACCACGCTGGTGCTCGACGGCTCCACCCTGCCGACGAAGCTGGCGCACCTCCAGGGCAAGGAGGGCTGGTGGTACGCGTACCGCTTCGAGCTCGCCGGCCTCAAGCCCGAGGAGCGCGTGGTGCACATCGTGTGCACGAAGTGGGGCGAGGGCTTCCGGGTGGTGCCGTGGACCGACGCGGAGCTGCTGGCCCTGGCGAGCGCCCGCGAAGACGAGTCGCGCCGACCGCCCCCGAACCTGCCCACGCTGCAGCACGAGCAGGCGCTCATGGCGGCGAAGGAGGAGCTCCAGCGCCAGGCCGAGAAGAAGAACCTGCTCGAGCTCGACGCCGCCCGCGATCGCGCCGACCGCTTCGCCGAGGACTGCCTCTACACGCCGCGCCAGCAGGTCGACCGCGCCCGCGACGACTGGGAGACGGCGCGCCGGGCGGTGCTGGCCCTCGACGACGCCATGGAGCGCATCAAGGCCCGCGCCACCTCCGAGCGCCTCGAGCGGGAGTACCGGCGAAAGCTCTCACAGCTGCGGCAGGCCGAAGACCAGCGCTACGCCGAGAAGGACCGCACCCTGGCCGCCCTCACGCAGAAGGCGAAGGTGGTCATCAACCGCACCCTCGTGGCGAGCTCGTACTTCTTCGTCGAGTGACGGCGCGCGCGGGGCTCACCGCTTCCGGCGGTACTTCCGCGGCTGCTTCTTGCGCTGCAGGCCTCGCTCCACGTCCGCCTCGTTGGGGGCGGCGAGCAGCGACTCCAGCGCCGGCTTGAGGCCCAGGTCCATGTCGCGCAGCAGCACGAGGCGGTCGCGCTCCACGGCGGCCTTCTCGAACTCCATGGCGTCGGCGAGCTCCATCATGCGCCCTTGCGTGCGCTTGATGCGGTCGGCGAGCTCGGCCTTCGAGAGCACCACCGCGCCGGGGTCGGCGGCGAGCGGCAGGTCGAGCGCGTCGCCGTCGTAGAGGAACTGCGAGAGGTCGGTGATGGCCTTCTTCACCTGCGTGGGCGTGATGCCGTGTTTCGCGTTGTGCGCGCGCTGCACCTCGCGGCGCCGGTCGGTCTCCTCGAGGGCCTTCTTCATCGAGTCGGTGACCGAGTCGGCGTACATGATGACGCGACCGTCGAGGTTGCGGGCCGCGCGCCCCATGGTCTGAATGAGCGAGACGTGGCTGCGGAGGAAGCCCTCCTTGTCGGCGTCGAGGATGGCCACCAGCGACGTCTCGGGGATGTCGAGGCCCTCGCGGAGCAGGTTGATGCCCACCAGCACGTCGAAGACGCCCTTGCGCAGGTCGCGGAGGATGGCGGTGCGCTCGATGGCGTCGATGTCCGAGTGGAGGTAGCGGACCTTGACGCCCACCTCGGCGTAGTACTCGGTCAGGTCCTCGGCCATGCGCTTGGTGAGCGTCGTCACCAGCACGCGCTCGCCCTTCTTCGCGCGCACGCGGATCTCCTCGAGGAGATCGTCCACCTGGGTGCCGGCCTTGCGCACCTCGACCAGCGGGTCCACCAGGCCCGTGGGGCGAATGACCTGCTCCACCACCACGCCGCGGGCGCGGTTGAGCTCGTACTCGGCGGGCGTGGCCGAGACGTAGACGAGCTGCTTCTCGAACTGCTCCCACTCGCCGAACTTGAGCGGCCGGTTGTCGATCGCGCTGGGGAGCCGGAAGCCGAAGTCCACCAGCGTCTCCTTGCGGCTGCGGTCGCCGCGGTACATCGCGCCGATCTGGGGAATGGTCTGGTGCGACTCGTCCACGAAGCACAGGAAGTTCTTCGGGAAGTAGTCGAGCAGGCAGGGCGGCGGCTCCCCGCTGGCGCGCCCCGAGAGGTGCCGCGAGTAGTTCTCGATGCCGTTGCAGAACCCGAGCTGCTCCATCATCTCCAGGTCGAACATCGTGCGCTGCTCGAGGCGCTGGGCCTCCACGAGCTTGTTCTGCCCGCGGAGCTCCTGCAGGCGCACGAGCAGCTCGTCGCGCACGTTGCGGACGGCGCGCTGCCGCTGGTCAGGCTCGGTGACGTAGTGGCTGCCGGGGAAGATGGTCGTCCTGGGCAGCTCGCCCAGGGTGACGCCGCGCAGCGGGTCGAACTCCGAGATGCGCTCCACAGTGTCGCCGAAGAACTCCACGCGCACCGCGCGCTCCTCCTCGTAGATGGGGAAGACCTCGACGGTGTCGCCGCGCACGCGGAAGGTGCCGCGGTGGAAGTCGGCCTCGTTGCGCTCGTACTGGCACTCCACGAGCTGCCGCATCATCGCGTCGCGGCCCAGCTCGTCGCCCACGCCCAGGCGCACGGCCATGCCCACGTAGGCGCGCGCGGTGCCCAGGCCGTAGATGCAGGACACCGAGGCGATCACCACCACGTCGTCGCGGGTGTTGAGCGAGTGCGTGGCCGAGTGGCGCAGGCGCTCGATCTGCTCGTTCACCGAGGAGTCCTTCTCGATGTACGTGTCCGACGAGGGCACGTAGGCCTCGGGCTGGTAGTAGTCGTAGTAGCTGACGAAGTACTCGACGGCGTTCTCCGGGAAGAACTCGCGGAACTCGCTGTAAAGCTGAGCGGCCAGCGTCTTGTTGGGCGCGAACACGATCGCCGGACGACCCAGCCGCGCGATCACGCCGGCCATCGTGAAGGTCTTGCCCGATCCCGTGACACCCAGCAGCGTCTGGTAGGTCAGGCCGTCCCGCACGCCCTCGACGAGCTGGGCGATCGCCGCCGGCTGATCCCCGGCCGGCGGATAGGGCTGCCAGAGCTGGAAGGGCGAGTCGGGAAAGCTGACAAATTCGCCCACGGCCGGACCCGGCGCGGGCGTGACGGGAAGGTCTGACAGGTCGGTCATGGCGAGCGGGCAGCTTGACGCACCAACCCTAGAATTGAGGGAATGCGGCGCCCTGTTGAATGGTCAACAGGCAAGCGTAGCGCAATCCAGAGGAACCCACATGTCGCTTCTGTCCGCCGTCGAGATGGCCCCCCGCGACCCGATCCTGGGCCTGAACGAGCAGTTTGCCGCCGACCCCAACCCGGGCAAGGTCAACCTCGGCGTCGGCGTCTACTTCGACGAGAACGGCAAGCTGCCTCTGCTGCAGTGCGTGCAGCAGGCAGAGCAGCAGCTGCTGGCCGCGCCGAAGCCGCACGGCTACCTGCCGATCGACGGCATCGCGGCCTACGACAAGGCGGTCCAGGCGCTGGTCTTCGGCGCCGACAGCGCCGCCGTCGCCGACGGCCGGATCGCGACGGTGCAGGCGATCTGCCAGACGCGGGGCCAGAGGCGCTCGTCTTCGAGAG
>CAYUZK010000135.1:0-17171 GCA_964449625.1 uncultured Archangium sp. | reverse complement strand
GCCGAGCCCGGCCGTGGCACCAGCGCCGAAGGCCACCCTCGCCGCGAAGGACCTCGAGAGTCTCTTTCTCCAGCGCGCGCAGGCCGCGGTGGAGCAGGGGGCCTGCGAGCGCTTCCTGGTCGGGCTCGAGGACATCGCCCAGGACGCGCAGCGCGGCGCGCGCACGGAGCAGGCGCGGCTCCTGCGGGCCCGCTGCTTCGACGGTCAGCTCCGGCCGCGGCAGGCGATGAACGAGTACCGCAAGTACCTCGAGGAGTACCCGTCGGGCGGGGCCGTCGCCGAGGCCCGCCAGGCCGTCGGGGAGTGACTCAGGCCACGGGCGCGCGGAACAGCAGCTCGTCGTCGAGCCTGGTGACGAGCGGGCCGATGTCTGGCCCGGCCGCGTAGAAGTGGCGGTCGGCGGTGAACGCCCAGCGGATCTCCAGCTCCTCCATCAGCGCGAAGGAGCTGCAGTCCGTCAGCGAGAGGCGGGTGACCTTCGGCGCCAGCTTGCGAAAGTGCCGCACCGCGGCCTCGAAGCGCGGCGGCGAGACGTTGAGCAAGAGCAGGGTGCGCGCCCGGAGCTGGGCGTCGAGGTCGTCGAGGAACCGCGCCGCCACCGCGCCACCGGCGAGGCTGTGCAGCTGCGTCACCGTCTCATCGAGCACCCAGTCGGAGGTGGCGCAGGTCCAGCCGTGGTCGGTGAGGTACGCGTCGACCTCGCAGGCCACCTCGTGGCCCGCGTCGCGCCGGTTGGCGAGGGCGATGTACGCCCAGGTGTCGATGAAGCAGGTCCTCACGGCTCGTAGGGCGCCCGCGGCTCGGCGGCGAGCAGGCGCGACTCGTAGGTCTCGCTCAGGTCGGCGGGGCCATCGAAGTAGCCGGCGCGCAGGCGCTCGCGGGCTTCTCGGGCGCGCGTCGCCAGCTCGTCGCGGTCGGAGTGCGCGCCGTACTTCGCGAGCGCCAGCTCGATGCCCTCGGCGACGAGATCGCGCGCGTTGACCCCCAGCCGCCCCGCCATCGCCTTGAGGCGTGCGTGGAGCCGCTGCTCGAGCTCGAAGGTGGTCTTGACGGTCTTCATGGAGAGGACCGTATCAAGGGGAACGGCCAGCCGTAAAGACGGGTGTGGCTGTTTCAGCCGCCCTGGCCACCCGGCACCGGGCGCCCGGCGTGGGCGAGGATCTCGACCGTCGACTTCTCGGTGAGGGCGCGGCCGTCGCCCCGCTCCTCGGTCTGGGTGACGCGGAGCACGTCGCCGCGCACGGCCTTGAAGAAGAGCCGGTTGGCTTCGGTTTCGTGCTTCTCCTGCATGGCGAGGCCGAGGCGGCCTTCAGGCCCACAGCCCATGACGCGCTGCCGGCCCTTGCCCTCGAGCGGCTCGGAGACGATGCGGAAGAGGGAGCCCGGCGGCGGCTCGGCCCAGGCCTCGCCCTTCGGCGCGAGCACCAGGTAGCTCATCTTGAGCGTGTCCTTGTGCAGGCCCGCGGCGCGGGCGAGGTCCTCCACGAGGCGGGGCGGGCGCCAGCTCCGCTCGGCGTGGCACCAGTCGGACTCCTTCACCAGCGCCGGGCAGGCGCCGCGGAAGAGGCAAGGCGCGCGCACGGCGTAGCCTTTGGCCACCAGCACGTCGCGCACCTGCAGCAGGGCCCGCGAGGTGTCCCTCAGCGCCGGCTCGAGGATGGCGAGGGAGCCCCTGGGGTTCACCCGCGCGAGGACGCTCTCGACGAGCGCGGCGCGCTTGTGCACGTCGCCGTTGAAGAGCTCGTTGAGCACATGGCCCATGGTGATGAGGTCGAAGGTGCCCTCCGGGAGCGGCTTCTCGGGGCTCCACTCGCGGGTGCCCAGGCCCTCGCCGGCCTCGGTGGCGAGGGTGCGCGCCAACTCCAGCGCGGGCCTGCTGCGATCGGCGGCGATGACGGTGCTGGCGCCCGCGTCGACGGCGGCGAAGGCGAGCGGCCCGGGCCCGGAGCCCAGGTCGAGCACCGCGCGGGGCCGGTGGCCGAGCTCCGAGAGCGTGGCGCGCGCCTGGCCGTAGCTGACGGGCCAGTAGAAGAGGAGGTACGCGCCCAGGAGCTTCGGGTCGTCCATGTACCGGGCGCCGGCGAGCTCGCGGTTGCGGGTCAGGCCCATCGAGAGCTGCTTCACGCCGGCGGCGACCTCGCGGAGCTCGTCGGGCGTGAGGCGGTCCTCCGGCAGCTCGGGCTCGAAGCGCGGGCGGCCGCGGGCGCCGCCGTGGTGCGCGGGGCCCTTGCTGCCGGCCTTCCGGCGCGCGCGCCAGGTGGCGATGAGCCGGGGAATCCACGCGTCCAGGTCTCGGGTCGGGTCACCCATGGCGGCCGCGTGTAGCACGCGCGTTTGGGGGGCGAGCCAGTTACAAGGCGCCCCCATGATTCGCGTCCGCGGCCTGTCCAAGCACTACCGGGTCCACCAGCGGCCGCCGGGCCTCAAGGCGGCCCTCCGCTCGCTCTTCAAGCGCGACTACACGTGGGTCAAGGCGGTGGACGGCATCGACTTCGACCTCGCCGCGGGTGAGCGCGTCGGCTTCCTGGGCCCCAACGGCGCGGGAAAAACAACCACGCTCAAGATGGCCAGCGGCCTCTTGCACCCCACGAGCGGCGAGGTGACGGTCGACGGGCACCTGCCCCAGCGGCGCGAGGCGGCCTTCCTCAAGAAGATCATGCTGGTGATGGGGCAGAAGCAGCAGCTCCTGTGGGATCTGCCGCCGGCGGAGACCTTCGAGCTCAACCGCGCCATCTACGACGTGCCCCGCGAGGACTTCCGGCGGCGGCTCGCGGAGCTGACGGCGCTGCTGGAGCTGGGCGACCTGGTGAAGAAGCCGACCCGGCAGCTCTCGCTGGGCGAGCGCATGAAGTGCGAGCTCGCCGCGGCGCTGGTGCACGGTCCGAAGGTGCTCTTCCTCGACGAGCCGACCATCGGCCTCGACGTGTCGATGCAGGTGGCGATGCGAGACTTCATCCGCCGGTACAACGAGCAGCACGGCGCGACGCTCATCTTGACCTCGCACTACATGGACGACGTGGCGGCGCTGTGCCCGCGCGTGGTGGTGATCGACAAGGGCCGGCTGTCCTTCGACGGCAAGCTCGAGGCGCTGGTGCAGCGGGTGCGGCCCGAGAAGCGGCTCACGCTGCGCTTCTCGCAGCCGGTGACGCGCGCGCAGGTCGCGGAGCTGGGCGCGGTGGTGAAGCACGAGGCCGCCGAGTCGGTGCTCCAGGTGGCCCACGAGGCGATGAACGCGGCGGTGGCCCGGGCGCTGGCGACGCTGCCGGTGCACGACCTCAACGTGGAGGACCCGCCGCTCGAGGAGGTGATGAGCGAGCTGTTCGCCCGCAGCCGCGCCGAGCGCGAGGCGGCGGCGGCGTGAGGCTGGTGGCGACGCTCCGCGCCTTCCCTGCGCTCCTGCGCATCGGCTTCGCCGAGGCCGTGGCCTACCGGGCCGAGATGCTGGTGTGGGTGTTCTCGACCACCATGCCCATCGTGATGATGCTCCTGTGGACCACCGTGGCCTCGGTGGCGCCGGTGGTGGGGCAGGGCGGCAAGCCGTGGGACAGCGCCCAGTTCATCGCCTACTTCCTCTCGGTCTTCATCGTGCGCCAGCTCATCTCGGCGTGGGCCTCGTGGGAGATCAACTTCGAGGTGCGCCAGGGCACGCTCGCCATGCGGCTCTTGCGGCCCCTGCACCCGGTCGTCTCGTACGCGATGGCGAACCTGGCCTACCTGCCGCTGCGCGCGGCGGTGACGCTGCCGGTGGTGGTCGTCCTCGTGGTGCTCGGCGGCGACTCGCTGGCGCGCGACTGGCGCGCCTGGCTCCTGTGGGGCGTCGCGATGCTGGGCGCCTGGCTCATCACCTTCTTCGTCAACGTGGCCGTGGGCTCGCTCGCCTTCTTCCTCGAGAGCTCGATCAAGGTGATGGATGTGTGGCTCGCGCTCTTCTTCGTCTTCTCGGGCTACCTCTTCCCCCTGGAGCTGTTCCCGCCGTGGCTGCGGGCGGCGACGGAGTGGCTGCCCTTCCGCTACCAGCTCGCCCTGCCGGTGGAGCTGATGACCGGGAAGCTGGCCGCCGGCGACGCGCTGGAGCTGGTGGCCCGGCAGTGGGCCTGGGCGGCGGCGCTCATCGCGCTCTCGCTCACGCTCTGGCACCGCGGCGTGGCGCGCTTCCAGGCCTTCGGGGGCTGAGGCGATGCGCTACCTCAAGCTCCTGCTGCTCCAGTTCCGCACCTCGGCGCTCCTCGCGGCGCAGTACCGCTACGACTTCTTCCTCGACGGCTTCATCGGGCTGTTCTGGACCGCGGCGGCCGTCATCCCCCTCTCGGTGGTCTACGGCGACGGCTCGCGCCCCGGCATCCCCGGGTGGACCTTCGGCGAGGCGCTGCTGGTGACGGGCTGCTTCATCACGCTCCAGGCGGTGCTCGACGGCGCCATCAACCCGGGCCTGCAGGCGGTCATCGACCACGTGCGCAAGGGCACGCTCGACTTCATCCTCCTCAAGCCGGCCGACGCGCAGTTCCTCGTCTCCACCGCGCGCTTCCAGCTCTGGCGCTTCTCCGGCCTGCTGCACGCGGGCCTCGTCTTCGGGCTCGGCTTCCGTGCGGTCGGGCACGGGCCGCCGGTGCTGGGCGTGCTCCAGGCGCTGGTGCTCCTCGGGGTGGCGACGCTGCTGCTCTACTCGCTGTGGATCCTCATCGTGTCGGCGGCCTTCGTCGTGGTGAAGGTGGACAACCTCACCTACCTCTTCACCTCCATCTTCGACGCGGCCCGGTGGCCGTCGAGCGTGTTCCGGGGCGGCGTGCGGTTCTTCTTCACCTTCGTCATCCCCCTCACCGTGATGACCACCTTCCCGGCCGAGGCGCTCCTGGGGCGGCTCGAGCCTGAGCGCCTGCTGGCGAGCCTCGGCGGCGCGCTCACCTTCGCCCTCGCCGCGCGGGCCGTGTGGCTGCGGAGCATCGGCTTCTACACCTCGGCGGGCGGCTGATTCCGTAGACAAGGCGGCCGCCGCGCGGCATCTGACGGGCCCCGTGAAGATCGCCACCTGGAACATCAACTCCGTGCGCGCCCGGCTCGACCGGCTCCTCGAGTACCTCAAGACGCGCAGCCCCGACGTGCTGTGCCTGCAGGAGCTCAAGTGCACCGACGCCCAGTTCCCCCGGCTGGAGCTGGAGGCCGCCGGCTACCGCTGCGAGGTCTTCGGCCAGAAGACCTACAACGGCGTGGCGCTGCTCTCGAAGCAGCCGATCACCGACGTGGCGCGGAACCTGGGCGACGGCGACGAGCAGGCGCGCGTCATCGCGGGCACCATCGCGGGCGTGCGCGTCGTCGGCCTCTACGCGCCCAACGGGCAGTCGCTCGACTCGCCGGCCTACCAGTACAAGCTCGAGTGGTACCGGCGGCTGACGCGCTGGCTGCAGGGTACGCAAGGGCCGCTGCTCGTCTGCGGTGACTTCAACGTCGCCCCCGCCGACGCCGACACGTGGGACCCCGCGCTGTGGAGCGGCCAGACGCTCGCCTCGCCCCCGGAGCGCGCGGCCTTCACGGCGCTGCTCGAGCAGCACCACCTGGTGGACCTCTTCCGCGCGCAGCGCCCCGACGAGGCCGCCCGCTTCAGCTGGTGGGACTACCGGGCCGGCGCCTTCCACAAGAACCAGGGCCTGCGCATCGACCACCTGCTGGTCACGCGGGAGCTGCAGGCGCGCTGCACCGCGGTGGACATCGACCGCGAGGCGCGCAAGGGGCCCCAGCCGTCGGACCACGCCCCGGTGTGGGCGGCGTTCACGGACTGACAGACAGGCCCGCCCGGCTCGCCTACAGTCCGCCCACTTTCGCAAAGGGGTGGACCACATGGATGGAGAGAGCCTGTTCTCGTTCCCAGGGCTGATGGTCGGCGCGCTCGGCTGGTTCGTGCTGCGCTACGTCATCTTCGGCTTCTTCACCGTCAACCAGAACGAGCGCGCGGTGAAGACGTCGTTCGGCCGCGCGGAGCGGCTGCAGACGACGACGCTCGACAACCCCATGGCAGAGCACCTGCGGCCCGACGAGCGCGAGCGCTACCGCTACCCGCAGGTGCGCGTCATTCAGCCCGGCGGCCCCTACTTCAAGTGGCCGTGGGAGAAGGTCTACAAGGTGTCGGTGGCCACCGAGACGGTGAACCTGGCCTTCGACCCGGAGGACGCCAACGCCAACCGCGGCGGCACGATGCTCGACGCGGTGACGAAGGACCAGCTCAACATCGGCCTCATCGGGCAGCTGCGCTTCCGCGTGAGCGAGCAGAACCTCTACGGCTACATCTTCGCGGTGAAGCGGCCGCTGGTGCACGTGCTGGGCTTCTTCATCGCCATCCTCCGGCAGAAGATCGCCTCCTTCGAGGCGCCCGAGGCTCCGGCCAACGTCGACGCCGCGGCGGCCGTGCCGGCCAAGGCGGGCGATCTCTCGGCGGCGGCGGGCGTGTCGATCAACGACCTGCGCAAGAACCTGCGGCTGCTCAACGAAGAGATGGACGCCGGCTGCATGTCGTCGTCGGCCCGCTACGGCATCGTGCTCGACGCCTCGCTCATCACCGGCATCGACCCGCCGCAGGAGGTCGAGAGCGCGCTCGCGGCCATCAACACCGCGCACAACATGGTGGGCTCCGAGGTGTCGCTCGCGCAGGCCGCGGCCGACCAGAAGTTGGTGCAGTCGCGCCGGGCCGTCGAGATCCAGACGCTCAACGCCCAGGCCGAGGTCGAGCCGCTGTTGCAGCTGGCCGATCAGCTCTCGGGCCTCAAGACGAACGGCGGGCCGCGGGTGCTGATGGCCTACCTGCGCAACGTCAAGCTGACGCTCTTCTCGAAGGCCAAGAACGCGTACGTGGAGGTGAAGCCGTGAGCTTCCTCGTCTCGATGATCATCGGCTTCTTCGCCTGCCTCATCGGCTTCCCCATCGCGCTGCGGCTGTCGCAGGCCTTCGGCGTGTACACCATCATCGAGGAGCGCCGCGCGAAGGTCTTCACGCTCTTCGGCGAGGTGCGCGGCGTCATCAACGAGCCCGGGCTGCACTTCCTCTGGGCGAAGCTGGGCCTCAAGGCCGCCCTCATTCCCCTCTTCGGCAAGGTGTACCCGATCGATCTGCGGCTCGACCAGGAGTACCTCCGCAGCCAGGCGGTGAACTCGGAGGAGGGCGCGCCGATGGGCATCGGCATCTGGTACGAGATGTTCGTCAAGGACCCGGTCTCGTTCCTCTTCAAGAACGCCGACCCCCGCGGCTCGCTGCGCGCGAACGTCTCGAACGCGGCGGTGCGCACGCTCTCGAACATGAAGCTGGCCGACATGCTCGAGACGCGGCACATCATGAGCCAGGCGGTGCGCAACGAGGTCACGCCGCACTCAGCGGAGTGGGGCTACCAGCTCGGCAGCGTCTACATCCGCAAGGTGCACTTCCGCGACCTGGCGATGATCCGGCAGATCGAAGAGAAGGTCGTCAACCGGCTGCGGCAGGTGACGTCGGCCATCAGCCAGGACGGCAGCAACCAGGTGAACATCATCAAGTCGTCGGCCGACCGCCAGGCCGCCGCCGAGTTCGCCCGCGCCGCGGCGCAGCGCCCCCTCATCGTGGGCAAGGCGCTGCAGCACATCTCGGCCGACCCCGACGTGATGGAGGCGATGTTCGAGATCCTCGAGACGCAGAAGCTGCTCGAGAGCGGGGCGCCGGTGACGCTGCTGCCCAAGCCCTCGGAGAGCGGCGGCATCTTGACCCCGCTGCTGGCGGCGCAGCACAAGTAGCGGCCGCCGTCAGACGGCGTCGCTCTGGCTCGCGAGCAGGAAGTCGTGCGTGCGGAGCGCCGGGGCGCTCCAGGTGGGCGAGCCGACGCGCTCGACCTCGCGCCCCACGGCGTCGACCTGGCGCATGGCGTCGAGCACCGACTGGTTGAGGCGGAAGTTCTTCACCGGCCCCACCACCTCGCCGCGCTCGACGAGGAAGGTGCCGTCGCGCGTCAGCCCCGTGACGAGCAGCGTCTTCGGGTCGACCAGGTTCGAGTACCAGATGCGCGAGATGAGCACCCCGCGCGTCACCCCCGCGAGCAACTGCGCGCGGCTGACCTCGCCCGGCAGGAGCGCCGCGCCGTCGTAGCCGCCGGTGGGCGCCAGCCCCCGCTGCTTCGCCCAGTAGCGCGACACCGACAGCTCGCGGAGCACCCCGCGCTCGACCCAGGTGCGCGCGGGCCGCGGCAGGCCCTCGCCGTCCCACGGGAGCATGGGGGTCTCCTTCGAGCCCGGGTCTGAGCGCACGGTGATGAGCTCGCTGCCGACGCGGTGCGGGCCTTCGCCCGAGAAGGGCGAGCGGCCCTCGTCGGCGGCGCGGCGATCGAGCGCGCCCAGCAGGTACTCGAGCAGCTCCGTGGTGGCCGCCGGCTCGAGGATGACGGTGTAGCGCCCGGGCGCCAGCGGCCTGGGGTTCGCCGAGGCGAGCGCCTTCTGCGCCGCCACCTGGCCCACGCGGACGAAGTCGAGCTCGTCGCGGCGTCGGCTCGCCAGCCCGCTCCAGCCGGAGCCGGTGCCGTCCTTCGTGCGGGCCGTCACCGAGAAGTTCACGTCGGTGAAGGCCTGCGACACGGCGAGGCCCGCGGAGGTGAGCCGCGCCAGGGCGCCGCTGATGAGCTGGAGGTAGCCGGCGGCGACGAGGCCGGCCTGCAGTGAGGGCTCGAGCGCCGCGGCGATGCCTTCAGCGCGGGCCTTCGGGGGCAGCGCGGCGAGCGCCGGGTCGAAGAGCGTGACGCGCGGGGGCTTGCTCGGGCCCAGCACCGGCATCGTCTCGGGCAGCTCCGGGGCGAGGCGGGCGCTGGCCAGGGTGCGCTCCACCAGCCGCGCGAGGCTGTCGGCGTCGGCCTGGTTGGTGCTCGCCCAGGCGCTGCGCAGCCCGAGCTGCACGTGGAGCGAGACGCCCAGCTCGTCGTTCTCGCCGGCGGTGGTGAGCTGGTTGCGCGCGAAGCGGGTGTGGGCGCGGTGGGTGCTGCCCACCGAGACGGCGGCCTCGGCCTTCGGCGCCGCCTTCTTCACCAGGCCCAGCACGCGCCGGCCGAGCGCGAGGAGCTCCTGCTCGGTGGCCATCGTCACGCCCCCCGCTTCGCGCCGGTGTTGATGACGTTCACCTGCCCGAAGCGCGCCGACGGGCAGCCGTGGCTCACGGGGTTGCTCTGCATGGGCTCTCCCTTGCCATCATCGAAGGCCGAGCCGAGCTGCCAGGTCGACGGCCCGCCGAGGAGGTCGCAGCTCTTCCAGAAGGAGGGGGTGTTCGACTGGTAGCCCACGTCCTTGAGCGCCCGGGTGACGCGGCCCTTCTTCACCTCGAAGAACATCTGCCCGGTGAACTGGAAGTTGTAGCGCTGGTGATCGATGGACCAGCTCCCGGTGCCCACGACGTAGACGCCGTCGTCAGTGGCGGCGATGAGGTCCTTCGTCGAGAGCTCCTTCGCGCCCGGGGCGAGCGAGACGTTGGGCATGCGCTGGAAGGGCACCGAGGCGTGGTCCTGCGCGTAGCTGCAGCCGCGGGAGGCGGCCTCACCCACCCAGCCGGCCTGCTCGCGGGTCGTCTGGTAGCCGACGAAGGTGCCGCGCTCCACGAGGTTCCAGCGCTGGGTGCGCACGCCGTCGTCGTCGTAGCCGCAGGTGGCCAGGGCGCCCGGCGTCGTCTTGTCGGCGTAGAGCGTGACGAGCGGCGAGGCGTACTGGCTGCCGAGCGTGTCGGGCGTCGCGAAGGACGTGCCGGCGAAGTTGGCCTCGTAGCCCAGCGCGCGGTCGAGCTCGGTGGGGTGGCCGACGGACTCGTGGATGGTGAGCCACAGGTTGGTGGGGTCGAGGACCAGGGCCTTCACGCCCGGCGTCACCGACGCGGCGTGGAGCTTCTCCACCGCCTCCTCGCCCACCCGCGTCGCGTCCTCGAGGAAGCGGGCCTCCTCGAGCAGTTCCCAGCCGGCCTGACGCGCGGCGCCGTCCCACTCGCGGCTGGCGAACTCGCCGCTGGTGGGGTGCACCGCGGTCGCGGAGTAGCCCGGCCCCAGGCGCACCTGGCTCTGCTCGAGGAGCGCGCCGTCGGTGTTGGCGAAGAGCTTCCACTCGAGGCGGCTGCTCACGCGCGCGCGGCAGAAGGTGACGCCCTTCACGGCGCGCAGGCGCTCGGCGACGGCGAGCAAGAGCTCGGCCTTGTCGGCCACCGGCAGCTTGAAGGGGTCCTTCAGGAGCGGGGTCTGCCACACGTCGACGTGGACCGGGTTGGGGGCGAGCGTCACCGGGTCGCCGGGCACGGCGGCGTTGGCCCTGGCCAGCGCGCAGGCCACGTCGGCGAGGCGCCGGGCGTCCTTCACGGTGACGCCGGGGCACGAGGCGAAGCCCCAGCGGCCGTCCACCAGCACGCGCAGGCCCACGCCGAAGCGCTCGGCGTCGCGCAGCCCGTCGACGTGAGCGTCGCGCACCCAGACGTCCTCTTCGCGGCGGCGGTGCACGCGCACGTCGGCGTAGCTGGCGCCCAGGCGCTTCGCGGCGTCGAGGGCGGCCGCCACCACGTCGAGGTACAGGCGGTCGGTGACCAGCCCGCGCGCGGAGGCGAGGGCGGGGCTCAGGGCGAGGGCGGACCCCGCGGCGAGGAGATCCCTGCGGGACAGGCGCATGGCCGCGCAGGCTAGCAGCGCGACGTCAGAAGCCTGCCCAGATGTAGTCGATGGTCGGCAGGAAGTTGTTGCTGCGCACGCGCACGCGCTCGCTGAAGCCGTCGGCGCCGGTGACGACCTGGGTCGCGCCCTGGTCGTAGTTGGCCCACAGCGCGCCCACGGTGATGCGGCTGTGCTGGAAGACGGCGATGTCGAGGCCGACGTGGGCGGTGACGTAGATGGACGAGAGGGGGGCGACGGGGCCCAGGTTCGCGCCGCTCACCACGAGGTTGCCCTGGGCGCCGGTGACGTAGAGGTTGACCTCGCCGCGCAGCCGCAGCCGCTCGCCGAAGGCGTGATCGTACGCGACGCCGCCGCGCGAGACGAAGCCGGTCAGCGGCGCCGCCAGGAGGATGTCGAGGGGCGCGAGGAACGAGTTGAGCGGCGTGGCGTTGTTCGGCCCCAGACCCAGGCGGAAGGCCGCGTCGGCGCGCACCGTCCACACGTCGTGCGTCAGCACGCGGCCCGAGAGGAGCAGCCCCACGCGGGGGATGAGCATCCACCCGATGTCGTTGGCGCTCGTCTCCCAGGAGGGGAAGAAGAAGCCCTTCATCAGCCGCATGCCGAAGGTGGGCAGCGAGAGCCCGGCCTCGGCGGTGAGGCGCAGGCCCTCGTCGGCCGGCTTCCAGATGGCGAAGCGCGCGTCGATGTTGGGCGCCACGAAGAAGGCGAGCGGGTGCGCCTGGAGCTCGACGCGATCGGTGACGGCGATGCGCAGCGGGTTGAAGATACCCACGCTCCAGCTGCCCGTGTTGCCCACCTCGGCGGTGTCGCGGGCGGGGCGGGGCGCGGCCAGCGCGGTGGCGGCGACGAGCGCCAGCACGAGCGACTTCATGGCAGCCCCCAGGTGCCCACGACCGGGGCATGGTCAGACAGGCGCGAGGGGTCGCCGGTGATGCCGAGGCGGCCGGGCTCCTGCAGCACGTCGGTGTTGGTCCACGTCTCACCCTTGCGGATGAAGAGGTAGTCGAGGGTGCGGTTCCACCGGCCAGGCTCTCCCTCGTCGTTGACGCCGTCGGGGCCCAGCACGGTGTGCGTGAAGAAGGGCTGCTGAGCGGCCTCGCCCACGCCGTAGCGCGCCAGGGGGATCCACGGCTCGAAGTCGTCGTAGTACGGCTTCATGACCGACGGCGTGTACGGCGGCTGCTCGTAGGGGGTGCCCGCGGCGCTCGCGCGCTCGTCGAGAAAGCCCGAGAGGCGCAGCTTGCCCTCGCAGTGCTCGGGCGTGCCCGCGTCGGCCCGCTCGTCGCACACCGGCGGCAGCTCGTTCCAGTCGCCGCCGGCGACCCACGGCAGCGGCTCCTCCTTGAGGAGCTCGTGGATCTGCTGCACCTGCTTCTGCTTGGTGCCGTCGAAGTCGTAGGCCTCGGTGTGCACCGCGTACACGGCGACGGTGCGCCCGTTGCCCACGTCGACCTCGGCGCGACCGATGGCGCGCTTCAGGTAGAAGGTCGAGGTCAAGAAGTCCTGGTCGGTGCGGTCGGCCTGGCGAATGCGCTCGGCCTTGATGATGGGGTAGCGGGAGTGGATGGCGTTGCCCAGCAGCACGCGGCCCAGGCCCTCCGACGGCGCGTAGCGCGTGTCCCACGTGGCGGCGAAGGTGCCGTAGCGCAGCCTGGTGTTCTCGAGGAGGAACTGCACCATGTCCACGTAGGCGCTGCGCTTGCTGCCGGCCTCGATCTCCTCGGTGATGAGGATGTCGGGGTCGTACTCCTTGATGAGCGCGGCCACCTTCGTGAGGCAGTCGGTGACCTCGCTCTCCGAGAGCTGCGCGCGGTCGCCCCAGAAGTCGAACCAGAAGTCGACGCGGCAGGCGCCGTACTTCACGTTCCACGCCATGACCTTGAGGGCGGCGGGGTTGTCGGGCGGGGCGGGGTGCTCGGCCTTCGCCCTGAAGCGCGGCACCTCTTCGCGGGTGAAGTTCATCGGGTCGGCGACCCACTCACAGCCGGCACAGAGCAGCAGCAGGGGAAGGGCTCGTCTCATCGCGCGGCGGACCATAGTCCTGTGCCCGTTCAGGCACGACTGTTCCGTGCGCGCGGGGCCGAGGGGAGCCAAAGGCCTCACTCCGCGCCGAGCTGCGTCTCCCCGCCGGCGCGCTTGAGGCCCAGGGCCTTCATCTTCTTGTAGAAGTGCCCGCGCTCGAGGTCGAGCAGCCGCGCCGCCTCGGTGGCGTTGTCCTTCGCGAAGGCCAGGGCCCCGAGGATGATCTCCCGCTCGGCGTCCTCGACCTGGTCGCGGAAGGTGCGATCGGCCCGGTAGCGGGGCGCGCCGGCGGCCGGTGCGGCCACCTCCTGCGCGGGCGCCGCGGAGGGCAGGGCGGGCGGCACCTCCACCGGCGGCAGCGGCGTGCCCCGGCGTCGCGGCAAGAGCGCCTCGGCCTCGGCCCCGGTCACCAGCGGCCCCTCGCAGAGAATGGCGAGGCGCTCGACGAGGTTGCGCAGCTCGCGCACGTTGCCCGGGTAGTCGTAGTCGACCAGCTTCTGCGTGGCCTCGGGCAGCAGCCGCAGCGTGCGGCGGCCGTTCTTCTTGCAGGCCTCCTCGAGGAAGGCGTCGATGAGCGGCGGCAGGTCCTCCTTCCGCGCGCGCAGCGGCGGCGCCTGGAGCTGCACCACGTTGAGGCGGAAGTAGAGATCCTCCCGGAAGCGCCCGGCCTCGATCTCCTGCTCCAGGTCTTTGTTGGTGGCGGCCACCACGCGCACGTTCACCTTGATCGTCTCCGCGCCGCCGACGCGCTCGAGCTCGCCCTCCTGCAGCACGCGCAGGAGCTTGGCCTGCATCGCCTGCGGCATGTCGCCCACCTCGTCGAGGAACAGCGTGCCCCCGTCGGCCAGCTCGAACTTCCCGCGCCGGGCCGCCACCGCGCCGGTGAAGGAGCCCTTCTCGTGGCCGAAGAGCTCCGACTCGATGAGCTCGTGGGGCACGGCGGCGCAGTTCAGCTTCACGAAGGGGCCGCTCTTGCGCTTGCTGTGCTGGTGGAGCGCCCGGGCGATGAGCTCCTTGCCGCTGCCGTTCTCGCCGGTGATGAGCACCCGGCCCTCGCTCGGCGCCGCCCGCTGGATGAGGGCGTACACGCGCTGCATCGCCGCGCCCTGGCCCACCATGTCGAAGCGGCCCACCTCGGCGCGCAAGGTCTGCAGCTCCTCCACCACGCGCTGGTGCTCGAGCGCGTTCTTGATGGCCAGCAGCATGCGGTCTCGGCTGATGGGCTTCTCGAGGAAGTCGCGGGCGCCCAGCTGCGTCGCCTTCACCGCGGTGTCGATGGTGCCGTGCCCCGACATCATGATCACCGGCAGGTCGGGCCGCAGCTCCCGCAGCCGCGAGAGCGCCGTGAGCCCGTCGAGGTCCGGCATCTTCACGTCCATCAGCACCACGTCCACCGGCCGGGCCGCGACGATGTCCAGCGCCACTTGCGCGCCGGAGGCGAGGTCTACATGGTAGCCCTCGAGCTGCAGCGCCTGGCTCAACGTCAACAGAATGTTCCGTTCATCATCGACGACGAGGATGTTGGCCGGCATGGGGTGCTCCGCGGTGAGGTGTGGCCAGTTTGCCGCGCTTTTCCGCGGGTGGCGCAGGGCATTGAAAGACACATGCCAACCGCATCGGGGAATTTCGTCCCATGAATCAATGGTTTTGGCGCTTGAGGGTGGATCGTACCGGGGCTAGAGCGGGTGGGTCGCCAGTTCCTGAGTGAAGGAGAACGTCCGATGCAGATGCAACGAATGATCGTTGGGGTGTCCACCGCGCTGCTTTTCCTGACGGCCTGCCCCCCGACCTACCCCAAGTGCGAGAGCGACGAGCACTGCAAGGAGAAGGGCGAGGTCTGCGTCCAGGGCCAGTGCCAGGAGTGCGCGACCGACGCGAGCTGCAAGGAGGGCTTCGTGTGCGACGCCAACAAGTGCGTGCCCAAGCCCGAGTGCACCAGCGACGGCGCCTGCGGCGAGGGCAAGAAGTGCAGCAAGGGCAAGTGCACCGTGGCCGAGGTGAAGGCCGAGTGCTCAGCCGATGACGACTGCCCGTCGGGCCAGGGCTGCACGCGCGGCAAGTGCGTCACCGTGCAGGCGACCACCAACGCGTGCACCTTCGACGCCGTGCGCTTCGAGTTCAACGAGTACAACCTCTCGGCGTCCACCCAGGCGGCGCTCGCGCAGTACGCGGACTGCATCAAGAAGGGCAGCCTGCGCTTCACGCTCGAGGGCCACGCCGACGAGCGCGGCACCGACGAGTACAACATGGTGCTCTCGCAGAAGCGGGCCGCCTCGGTGCGCAAGTACCTGGTGGACCTCGGCGTCTCCGGCGGCGCCCTCGACACCGTCGGCTACGGCGAGAACAAGCCGGCGATGAGCGGCAGCAACGAAGAGGCGTGGGCGGCCAACCGCCGCGTCGAGTTCCGCAAGCGCTGACGGCTCCAGTCGCGCTGGCGCACCCCGGCCTCGCACCGTCTGTCGGTGCGGGGCCGTCGTGTGTCAGGCGCGGCGGGCGCGGCGCCGGGGCGTGAAGGCCGCCACCTGGGGCACGTCGCCGGCCGACCGGGCCAGCAGGCAGATCTGCGAGACGCGCGGGCCGAAGCGCTCCCAGCGCGCCTCGCCGGTGCCCTTCACGGCGAGGAACTCGTCCTTCGTCGTGGGGAGCGCCGCCGCCAGAGCGTAGAGCGTCGCGTCGTTGAAGATGATGAAGGGCGGCACGCCGAGGTCCTGGCTCAGCTCCCGGCGCCAGCGCTTGAGCTCCTCCGCCGCGAGCGTCGAGAAGCGCTCGGGCAGGGTGCGCGCGCCGGTGGGCCCGCTCGCGCCCTTCGCCCGCGCGGCCTTCACCTGCAGCCGGGGGCCCGTGCACACGTCGCAGGCGCCGCAGCCCTGGCCGAGCTCCGACGCCTCGCCGAAGTAGCGGAGGATGAAGCCGCGCCGGCAGTGCTTCGCGTAGGCGTAGTCCGTCATGCGCTTGAGGAGCAGCAGCTGGTTGCGCTCCTGCGCGCGCAGGCGCTGGAGATCGACGCCCAGCTCACGCCAGGGCTCGTGCTGGAGCACGGCGATGGCCCGCCCCGAGAAGGGCCGGTTGACCAGCAGCGCCCCGTTGCGCTCGAGCAGCGTCAGCGCGTGGCGCACCTGCTCCTCGCCCAGGCCGCACAGGCGCGAGAGCTGGTAGAGTTCCACCGTCTGCTTGGTGCCCGAGGGCCAGGCCTTGAGCGCCGTGAGGAGCGCCCGCGCGTCGGGGCTGCGCGGCTGGTGGGTGACGCCCGCGGGCAGCACCGTCACGCCGTAGCGGCCCTCGCCGCGGCCGCCGCGCGAGATGGCGCCCTGCCGCTCGAGCACCTTGAGCGCCGCCGAGACCTCGAACTCCGACACGCCCACCTGCGCGGCGAGGAGGTGCACGCCGCGCTCGAACTGCTCGAGGGGCCGCAGCACGTTCCACAGGTCCACGAAGAGCGTCTCGGGCGGGTGGTTCGACTGAATGAGGCGCTCCTGCGTGAAGACGTCGGCGTGGTTGAAGAGCAGCACCGCGCGGCTGGGCTGCCCGTCGCGGCCGGCGCGGCCGATCTCCTGGTAGTAGGCCTCCACCGCCCGGGGGATGCCGGCGTGCGCCACGAAGCGGATGTCGGGCTTGTCGATGCCCATGCCGAAGGCGTTGGTGGCCACGGCCACGCAGCCCGGCGTGGCCATGAAGTCCTCCTGCGCCGTGCGCCGCGCCTCGTCCTCCATGCCCGCGTGGTAGAGCACCGCCGGCAGCGCCTCGCCGACGAGGTGCTGGTGAATGGCCTCGGCCTGCTTGCGCGTGGAGCAGTAGACGACCCCGCTGCCCTCGGCCGCGAGCTGCGCGCAGGCCTCGCGCTTGTCGGCGTCGCCCGAGACCTGCGCCACCTCGAGGAAGAGGTTGGGGCGATCGAAGCCCGCCACGAAGATGCGCGGCTCCTTCATGAGGAGCACCCTGGCGATGTCCTCGCGCACCTCGGGCGTGGCCGTGGCCGTCAGCGCCACCGTGCGCGGCGGCCGCAGGCGCTTGCGCACCTGGCCCAGCAGCGCGTAGTCGGGGCGGAAGTCGTGGCCCCACTGCGAGATGCAGTGCGCCTCGTCGATGGCGTAGAGCGAGAGCTGCGCCTCGAGCAGCGCGCTGACGAAGGCCTCGCTGCGGAAGCGCTCCGGCGCGACGTAGACGAGCTTGTACTCACCCTGGCGCAGCCGCCTTTGCCGCTCGGCCCGCTCGCCGTCGGTCAGGGTCGAGTTGATGAAGGTCGCCGCGATGCCCCGCCGCTCGAGCGCGTCCACCTGGTCCTGCATGAGCGCGATGAGGGGCGAGACGACGACCGTCACGCCGTCGAGCAGCATCGCCGGGAGCTGGTAGCACAGCGACTTGCCCGCGCCCGTGGGCATCACCACCACCGTGTTGCGGCCCTCGAGCACGGTGGAGATGACCTCCGCCTGGCCGTGCCGGAAGGTCTCGAGGCCGAAGTGGGTCTTCAGGCCGGCGTGCAGGTCGTCGAGGTGCGGCAGCGGGAGTGACACGGCGC
>CAYUZK010000134.1:0-17215 GCA_964449625.1 uncultured Archangium sp. | reverse complement strand
GCCCCCGCGCGCCTCGGCGCCCCGGCCCGGCGTCACCATTCGCCCCGCGATGCCGGGCGTCGGCGCCACGGCCACGGGCCCGGCCACGCCGGCCGTCGCGCCGCCCCCGCGGCTGTTCCCCACGGCCACCCAGGCCGTGGTGGTGAGCCGCCCGCTCATCCCCATCAAGCGGGTGACGCCGAGCCAGCCCAACGCCAGCCGCTACCCCATGGCGCCGGGCCGCAAGGCCATCGGCACCGTGCGCGAGTTCAAGGTGGTGCCCGGCGCGCCCGGCCAGAAGGAGTCCATCGATCTCTCGCGCCGCAAGGAGGCCGAGCGCCGTGGGCCCCCCGGGGCCGCCGGCCAGCGCCGCGAGAAGGAGAAGGAGCAGTCGACCACCTCCGACATCCGCGAGCTCATCTTCGGGCGCTCCGCCATTCCGGTGCGCGGCAAGAAGCGCAAGCCGACCAAGAAGGGCCAGAAGACCCTCATCACCTCGATGGCCGAGGAGAAGAAGGTCATCAAGGTGCAGGAGGGCATCACGGTCAGCGAGCTGTCGCAGCGCATGGGCGTGAAGACCACCGAGCTCATCAAGAAGCTGATGCAGGCCGGCAAGATGACCACGGCCACCCAGACCATCGACGTGGACACGGCGGGCGTGCTCGCCACCGACTACGGGTGGACGGTGAAGAAGGTGGGCTTCGAGGTGGAGGACTTCCTCCCCAACCTCGAGGAGAACCCCGAGGAGCAGATCACCCGCCCGCCGGTGGTGACGGTGATGGGCCACGTGGACCACGGCAAGACCTCGCTGCTCGACGCCATCCGCCAGGCCGACGTGGCCTCCGGCGAGACCGGCGGCATCACGCAGCACGTGGGCGCCTACACGGTGAAGTCGTCGCAGGGCGACGTCACCTTCCTCGACACGCCGGGCCACGCCGCCTTCAGCGCCATGCGCGCCCGCGGCGCCAACATCACCGACGTGGTGGTGCTGGTGGTGGCCGGTGACGACGGCGTCATGCCGCAGACGAAGGAGGCCATCGAGCACGCGCAGAAGGCCGAGGTGCCCATCGTGGTGGCCATCAACAAGATGGACCTGCCCGGCGCCAGCCCCGACCGCGTGAAGAAGGAGCTGGCGGACCTCGGGCTGCTCTCGGAGGACTGGGGCGGCGAGACGATCATGGTGCCGGTGTCGGCGAAGACCCGGCAGGGCCTCGACCTGCTGCTCGAGAACGTGGCGCTGCAGGCCGAGGTGCTCGAGCTCAAGGCGAACCCCACGCGCCCGGCGGTCGGCTTCATCCTCGAGGCGCGGCTCGAGAAGGGCCGCGGCCCCATCGCCACGGTGCTGGTGCAGGAGGGCACGCTCCGCAAGGGCGACGCGCTCGTGTCGGGCATCCACTACGGCCGCGTGCGCATGATGCTCAACGATCGCGGCGAGCTCGTCGACGAGGTCAAGCCGGGCTACTCGGCCGAGATCATCGGCCTGTCGGGCGTGCCCACGGCCGGCGACCTGGTCAACGCGGTGGCCGACGAGAAGGCCGCCAAGCAGGTGGCCGACCACCGCATCTTGAAGGCGCGCCAGGCCGAGGCCGGCAAGACGAGCCGCGAGTCGCTCGACGACCTGCTGGCCAAGCACAAGGTGGCCGAGCAGAAGGAGCTCAAGATCGTGCTCAAGGCCGACGTCTCGGGCTCGCTCGAGGCCGTGGCCGACGCGCTGGGCAAGCTGTCGACCAAGAAGGTCAAGGTCACCATCGTGCAGAAGGGCGTGGGCATGATGACCGAGACCGACATCGGCACCGCCGAGGCCTTCAAGGCCGTGGTGATCGGCTTCAACAGCAAGCCGGAGTCGGGCGCCGAGGCGGCCGCCAAGCAGAAGGAGGTCGAGTGGCAGACCTTCGGCATCATCTACGAGCTGCTCGACGGCGTGACGAAGATGATGGAGGACCTGCTGGACCCGATCCGCACCGAGAAGCGCATCGGCCGGGCCGAGGTGCGCAGCCTCTTCAACGTGCCGAAGCTGGGCACCATCGCGGGCTCGTCGGTCAGCGAGGGCGTCATCAAGCGCTCGGCCTTCGTGCGCGTGATGCGGGCCGGCAAGCAGGTCTTCCAGGGGAAGATCGCCAGCCTCCGCCGCTTCAAGGACGACGTGAAGGAGGTCGGCATGGGCTACGAGTGCGGCATCGGCATCGAGGGCTTCTCGGCGCTCGAGGCGCTCGATCTCATCGAGGCCTTCGAGGTGGAGGAGACGCGCCCGTCGCTCAACTAGCGGGCGCGGTCGCACCGGTGCCGCGGGGGCCAGGGCATGCGCCCGGCCCCCCGGTGGTTCGATGAGTCAGCGTCAGCCGCGCGCTGACCGCGACGTCGCAGCATCGCCGGAGGCTCTCCCATGTTCGTCTGTGTCGCTCGCGTCTCTCTCGACATCCCCGCGGCGGGGTCGCTCAAGGCCAGGCGCCAGGTGCTGCGCCGCGTCACCGACCGGGTGAAGGCGAAGTTCAACGTGGCCGTGGCCGAGGTGGAGGACGCCGACGCCTCGCCGCGGGCCGTCATCGCGCTGTCGGTGGTGGGCAACGAGCGCCGCCACGTCAACGAGATGATGGACAAGATCCTCCAGTACATCGAGGACATGTACGTCGCGCCGGTCGCCTCGCGGGAGCTGGAGATCCTCTCCTTCGGCGAGGACCTCTTCACGGGCGGGCCGGCCGACGCCTTCGCCGCCCTCACCATTCCCCGCGGCGAGCGCTCGATGGCCGAGGCCGAGGGCCTGGGCGCCTGGGAGGACCGGCACCAGCGCCAGGTGCCGCCCCCGTCACCCTCGGCCCCGGGGCGCAAGGCGGCGCAGAAGGCCGCGGCGACGCCCCGCTCGACGGAAGACGCCCGGGCGCTGGCGCGGAGCCTGCGGAACCGGCGAGAGTGGGAAAAGGAGTAACCCATGGCATCAGTACGACCAGAGCGTGTGGCGGCGGAGATCCAGGCGGCGGTGGCCGAGCTACTGACGCGCGGCGACATTCACGACCCGCGCGTCGGCTTCATCACCCTCACCGGGGTCAAGGTGTCGCCCGACCTCTCGGTGGCGCAGGTCTTCTATTCGATGATCGGCACCGCCGAGCAGAAGGCCGAGACCCAGGCGGGCCTCGACGCGGCGAAGGGCTACGTGCGCCGCGAGGTGACGAAGCGGGTGAAGCTGCGCATCTCGCCCGAGGTGTTCTTCACCTTCGACCCCTCGCTCGACGAGGGCGACAAGATCGAGCGGCTCCTCAAAGAGGTCCGGAGCAAAGAGGGCTGGTGATGCACGGGGTGCTGGTCGTCGACAAGCCGAAGGGCATCACCTCCTTCGACGTCGTGCGCGAGGTGCGGCGGGCCCTCGGCCAGAAGAAGGTGGGCCACACCGGCACGCTCGACCCCATGGCCACCGGCGTCTTGCCCGTGTGCGTGGGCGAGGCGACGAAGCTCGCCCAGTTCATCACCGAGGCCACCAAGGCCTACGACGCCACGCTGAAGCTGGGCGTCACCACCGACACCCTCGACGCCGACGGCAAGGCGCTGGTGACGCGGGCGGTGCCGCCGCTCGACGCCGCCACCCTCGAGGCGGCGCTGGCCCGCTTCCGGGGGCCCCAGCGGCAGGTGCCACCGATGTACTCGGCGGTCAGGGTGGGCGGGAAGCGGCTCTACGAGCTGGCGCGGGCCGGCGAAGAGATCGAGCGGCAGCCGCGCGACGTCACCGTGCACGAGCTGGTGCTGCGCGACTTCTCGGCCGACGAGGTGAAGCTCTCGGTGACCTCCAGCAAGGGCTTCTTCGTGCGCACCCTGGCGGCGGACCTGGGCGAGGCCCTGGGCTGCGGGGCCCACCTCGTGGCGCTGCGGCGCACCCAGAGCGGCCCCTTCACCCTCGCGCAGGCGATGCCCCTGGCCGAGGTGCAGGCCCTGGGCAAGGCGGCGGCGGCCCGGCTCGTGCCGCTGGGCGAGGCGCTCACCGACATGGCCAGCGTTCAGGTGTCGGCGGCCGAGGCCGCGCGCGTGCGCCACGGCGGGCTGGTGGAGGTGGCGGCGCCCCGCGCCGGGCTGGTGCGGGTGCTGGGGCCCGACGGCGCGCTCCTCGCGGTGGCCGAGGTGGTGCGCGGTCGGCTGGTGTACCGGCGGGTGCTGGGCGGGGCGGACTGACCTCGGCCTCGGCGGCGGTGACTTCACACGGCGCCGCGGCCGCGTGGCATGCTCCACCCAGGCCGCGCGCCCGCCATGAACATCACCGTCATCATCCCCCGGACGTTGCAGGCGGCCTGCGAGGGGCGCGCGAAGATCGAGCTGGGGGTGCCGCCCACGTCAGACGTGGCCGACATCCTCACCACCCTCATGGCGCTCTACCCGGGGCTCAAGGCCTTCGTGGCGAACGAGCGGCGGCCGCTGCGCCAGCACTTCGGCGTGGCGCGGGCGGGGGCCAAGGTGTTCCTCTTCACCTCCACCGCCTCGGCGGGTGGCAGCTGACGACCTGCCGCGGCTTGAACGGGCCGGGGGTGGGTCGTAGGGTGCCCGACCGATGGCCGAAGCCCCGAAGAGCCCGTCGCGCCTCCTGAGCTGGGCGGAGTCGCTGGCGCTGCCACGCCCCCTGGCTCTGGGCGGCGTGCTGCTCTTCGTGGCGGTGGCCTCGGCCTTCCTCCTCTCTCCCGGGCTGACGGGCCAGCAGCTGCCCACGCTGACCGAGGAGGAGCTGGGCAAGCCCTTCCGCGCGTCGTCGGTGGCGGGCTTCAAGGCGAGCCGCGACTTCGAGGTGCCCGACGAGGGGCGCACCAAGCAGCGCCGGGAGGACGCCCGGGCGCGGGTGCGGCCGGTGTTCGACTACGACTCGTCCGTCGAGGCGAAGGTGAAGCGGGGCCTGCGCGACGCCTTCTCGGGCATGCAGGAGCTGGCCGCGCGCTTCCCGGCCCGGCCGGTGGAGCCGCGCAGGCCGGGCACGCCCCTCAGCAAGGAGGACCAGGAGCTGCTGACGGCGCTGCGCGAGGGGCTGCGCACCTTCGAGGAGGACGCCGTCGCCCCCGACGACGAGGACTTCGACGTGCTGGCGCACCACCGCTTCGGCGCCGAGCTGGAGCAGGCGACGATGACGCTGGTGGAGCTGGCCTACCGCGGCAAGGTGGTGGCCTCCCGCGACGAGCTCTCGCGCGTGGACACCAACGGCATCACGGTGCGCATCCTCGGCGGCTCGACGGAGTACGAGATGACCACCGCGCCGCCGGGCATCCTCGATCTGCGCGAGGCCGGGGCCGAGCTCGATCGCTTCGCCTCGGTGCCGGGCAACCTGCTGCCTGACGCGCCGGTGCCGGTGCGCCGCGCGGTGCTGCGGCTGGCGCGCAAGCAGGTGCGCGCCAACCTCACCATCAACATCGCCGAGACGGAGACGCGCCGGAAGGCCGCGTGGGACGCCGTCAAGCCCGTGAGCATCACGCTCAAGAAGGGGCAGCGCCTCATCGGCGACGGGGAGATCGTCAACGAGTCGCACGTGCTGGTGACGCGGAGCCTGCGCGCGCAGATGAGCGAGCTGGACCTGGTGCAGCTGCAGCTCGGCGGCGCGGGCATCGTGGCGCTGCTGGTGGCCGGGGCGTGGCTCTTCTTCACGGCGGCGCTGCGGCAGTTCCGCCCCTCGCGGCGCGACGCGGCCTTCATGGGGCTGCTCGCGGTGGCGATGCTGGGGGGCCTGCACGTGTGGGTGCTGGTGGCCGACGCGGTGCACGATCGCTACCCCGGGGTGCCCACGGAGGCGCTGCACTTCGTCTTCCCGGTGGCGGCCGGCGCGATGCTGGTGCGCTTCGTGCTCTCGGAGTCGAGCGCGCTCTTCTTCGCCATCGTCAGCTCGGCGATGACGGGCATCCTCCTGGGCAACTCGCTCACCTTCTTCCTCTTCTCGCTGGTGTGCTCGATGGTGGCGGCCGACCGGGTGGGCCGCGCGAAGGACCGGGCCGGCATCTTCCGCGCGGGGCTGGCGGCGGGCGTGGTGGGCTTCGGCTTCGTCGTCTTCAGCCAGCTCGCGGCGAGCAAGGGGCTGGGGAGCGAGGCGCTGGTGTCGGGGCTCTTCGCGTTCCTCGCGGCGGCCTTCCTGGTGCCGGCGGTGGTGCTGGCGCTGACGCCGCTGGTGGAGGGCGTCTTCGGCTACGCGTCAGACGTGAAGCTGCTGGAGCTGGCCAACCTGAACCACCCGGCGCTCAAGGAGCTGGTGCTCAACGCGCCGGGCACCTACCACCACAGCATCGTCATGGGCTCGCTGGTGGAGGCGGCGGCGGAGGCCATCGGCGCCAACTCGCTGCTCGCGCGCAGCTGCGCGTACTACCACGACATCGGCAAGGGCCGGAACCCGGCCTACTTCGGCGAGAACCAGAAGGCCGAGAACCCGCACAACGAGCTCGCGCCGTCGATGAGCGCGGTCATCATTCGCCGTCACGTCACCGAGGGGCTGGAGATGGCCCGCGAGTACAAGCTGCCGCGCCGGGTGGCCGACGCCATCCCCGAGCACCACGGCACGCGGCTGGTGGGCTTCTTCTTCCACAAGGCGCAGAAGGAGCTCGAGGGCCGCGAGGACGCCCGGCCCATCGACGAGTCGCTCTTCCGCTACCCGGGGCCGCGGCCGCAGTCGCGCGAGACGGCGCTGGTGATGATCGCCGACGCCTGCGAGGCGGCGAGCCGGTCGATGGCGGAGCCGACCGCCGACAAGCTGCGCACGCTGGTGCAGAAGATGATCAACCTCATCTTCAGCGAGGGGCAGCTCGACGAGTGCGACCTGACGCTGAAGGACCTGCACCTCATCGGCGAGTCCTTCACCAACACGCTCGAGGGCATCTACCACGCGCGGCCGCAGTACCCGGCCGGGGCGGTGGGCGGCGGCAAGCCCCCGGAGCGCGAGGTGGTGAAGACGCTGACGGTGGTGAAGGGCGACAAAGCGGGCACCTGATGCGGGTGCTGCTCGACACCTCGCGCGGCGGCCGGGGCGCCGTCACCCACGGCCGGAGGCTGGCGCGGCTGGCCCGGCAGTACGCCGAGGTGCTGGCGCTGCCCGAGGCGGAGCTGTCGCTCTCGCTGGTGGGCGACGCGCAGATCCGCCGGCTCAAGCGGCAGTGGTTCGGCGTCGATCAGGCCACCGACGTGCTCTCGTTCCCCGCGGGCGACTTCCCCGGCCCGGGCCCGCGGCCGCTGGGCGACGTCGTCATCTCGCTCGACACGGCGCGGCGCGCGGCGAAGACCCTGGGCACCTCGCTCGAGCACGAGCTGGCGCTGTACCTGGCGCACGGGGTGCTGCACCTGCTGGGGTTCGATCACCAGACGAAGGCCCAGGCGCGGAAGATGGGGCGCCTCGAGGCGCGGCTGCTGCGGCACCCGGGGATGCTGGCGCGCAGCGAAGAGATCTGAGTTGAGCTTGCGAGCAACGGCGTGGTGGACTTGGGGTACCGCTACGATGCGGCGGGGGAGGCTGCACTCGGTGCCATCCGGCAAGCAGTTCGGACTGGAGGCCTACCGGCCATGAAGATCTGGAAGCTGTCGGAGCCCTTCGATCAGCGCTGCGCTCGGGCGACCCGAGTCGGAGGAACGTGGCAGGAGGGCGAATACAAGGAGCGGAGGCGACCACTGACAATCGAGTGGGAACCAGACTCCGATGTTGTAGGGGATTTCATATGGCCAGGGTTCGACACGGACATCGCGCTGACCCAGCGTGTCGGTGAGTTGCTCGCGGATGCACATGTCGAGGGGTACGAGCTTCGCCCCGTGCAGATGCGGCAGAACTCCGACCCACGGAAGTGCCGCTCGAAGAAGCCGATGGTGAAACTCCCATACCGAGGTCCCCAGCTCTGGGATCTCTGGGTCACGAGATGGACCCAGCTCGACCGACAGCGTTCCACGGTCACCGAAGAGCGACGCGAAGACGGCAGTGTCTCCTACAAGGTGTCTGGCGTCGAACGTGTGGAGACCTCGTGGGATCAGCAGCGCATGAAGTTGGTTAAGCTGATGCATCCTCGTGTTCAGGGGCATGGAATCTTCGTTCCCGAGATTCGAGGCGTCTTCCGTGTCGAGGAAGTTCCCGCGTGGATCTTCTGTACTGACGTTGTGAAGCGCCTGATCGAGGAGCACGGACTCACGAACGTTTCCTTCTTGGAGATGGGTGACCTACTCGACGGCTGACGGCGGTGCGGAGATGGTGGAGGCGTGGCGCCTCGGCAGCCTGGCGTAGACGCCAACGGCCGATACGAGCCGCTTCCTTCGGTCCTGACCGTCTCCCGCTCGCGCCTCACCACTCCACAAGCCCGGCGTCGTGCCTTACGTTTTTCGTGCCATAAGCCCTCATTGGAAGGGCATCACGCACTAAGAACATCATCAACCGCTAGCGCTCCTCCGATGCTGCGCGCATAATGCCCCTTGAACGTGGGCATTCCGCACGCAGACCATAAGCCGAGCAAGACCCTCGGCCCCCAAGCCGCTCGGCTCGTCGCGCTCCTGCACGAGCGGGGGCGTACGCTGTTCACCCACGCAGACGTCGAGGAGATCACCGGCCTGTCTGCGAAGTCCGCCCGCAACCTCGTCGCCGGCCTCGTGAACCGCGGCCTCGCCACGCGCCTCAAGCCCGGCCTGTTCATCCTCGTCCCCTTCGAGCTCGGGCGCGAACGCCAGTACCTCGGCAACCCCTACGTCGTCGCACGCGAGCTCGCCGACACGCCCGAGTACTACGTGTCGCACGCGTCCGCGATGGACCTCCACCAGATGGTCACGCAGCCGCAGCTTGCCGTGTTCGTGACGTCGCCGAAGGCGATCCGCCCGCGCACGGTGCTTGGCACGGAGTTTCGCTTCGTCCGCTGCAAGCGGGAGGACCTGTTCGGCATCGTCGAGCTGTGGGCGACGAAGACTGAGCGCGTGCGCGTCAGCGACCTCGAGCGGACGGTCATAGACGGCCTCAAGCAGCCGGAGCACTGCGGCGGGCTGACGGAGGTCGCGAAGGGCTACTGGATGCGCCGGGGCGCGATCGCTGTGCCGAAGCTCGTCGACTACGCCCTGCGCCTTGGTGTCGGTGCCGTCGTCCGCCGGCTCGGCTTCTTGCTCGAGACGTTCGAGATCGACGCACCCGCCGAGATCGAGCGGCTGCGGGCGGCGCTGACCGCGACCTACGCCCCGCTCGATCCCTTGATGCCCGCGGAGGGGCCGTGGCACGCGCGGTGGCGAGTTCGCGTCAACGTCGAGCCCGACGAGCTTCGAGCCCTCGTGAGGACCTGACCGATGATTCCGCAACGCAACCTGTCCCTGCTGTCGAACCGCCTGGCCCGCGCCGGTGGTCGCCGCGTCGTCGAAGCGGTGCTCGAGCGCGACTACTGCCTCGCGTGGTTCCTCGTGGGCCTGTCGCGGGCGCCTCTTCGCGAGGCGCTCGTGTTCAAGGGCGGCACGGCGCTCAAGCGCTGCTACTTCGGCGACTACCGCTTCTCGGAGGACCTCGACTTCACCCTGGCCGAGCCGCGCGAGCTCGATGCGATCCTCGCCGGGCTCGAGGAGGTGTACGCGGAGGTCCAGCGGGCGTCGGGCATCGTGGTGCGCTTCGCCCGCGCCGATCGCAAGACCCACCACAACAGCCACACCTTCTACCTCTCCTACGAGGGGCCGCTTCCGGCGGCGTCACCGAAGGAGGTCAAGGTCGACATCACCATCCGCGAGCAGCTCGTACGCCTGGTCGAGGACCGGCCGGTGTTGCGCGGCTACGACGAGTACGCCGACCTGCCCGACGACGCGCCGGTGCGCGTGTACGCGCTCGAGGAGATCGCGGTCGAGAAGCTCGTCGCGCTCACCGACAAGGCCCGCAACGAGCCTCGTGACCTCTACGATCTCTGGCACCTCACGAGCGAGGGGCTCATCGACTTCTCGACGCTGATCCCCGAGGTCGAGGCGAAGCTCGCCTTCCGCGGTCGCACGCGCGACGCGATGACCGCCGAGCTCGCGACGAAGGAGGCGCGCTACAAGAAGCTATGGGCAGTCCGTCTCGGGCAGCAGATGGCGACACTGCCGCCGTTCGACGACGTGTTCCGCTCGGTGCGACGCAGCCTGCGCGACGCCGGGCTCGTGGAGCGGTGAGGCGCGAGCGGGAGGCGGGCGCGTCAGCCCCGCCCCCACCCACGGCCCTCACCTGCCTTGACGGGTAGTTCCAACGGTGCAAAGCGCCTCGGCCTCATGACCGACGCCGCGCCGACCGGACACCCCAAGGGCCTCTACGTCCTCTTCGTCACCGAGATGTGGGAGCGGTTCAGCTACTACGGCATGCGAGCGATCTTCACGCTCTACATGACGAAGGCGCTGCTGCTGACGAAGGACGAGGGCTCGACCATCTACGGCAGCTACACGGGCCTGGTGTACCTGACGCCGCTCATCGGCGGGTACGTGGCGGACCGCTTCTGGGGCAACCGCAAGTCGATCATCGTGGGCGGCGTGCTCATGGCGGCCGGCCAGTTCATGATGTTCGCCTCCGGCAGCTTCTACACGGAGGTGGGCTTCGCCAAGCTGCTCATGTTCGGCGGCCTGGGCCTGCTCATCTTCGGCAACGGCTTCTTCAAGCCGAACATCTCGACGATGGTGGGGCAGCTCTACCCGCCGGGCGACAAGCGCGTCGACTCGGCCTTCACCATCTTCTACATGGGCATCAACCTGGGCGCCTTCATCGCGCCGCTGCTGTGCGGCTTCCTGGGTGACACCGGCCGCCCCGAGGACTTCCGCTGGGGCTTCCTCGCCGCGGGCCTGGGCATGGTGCTGTCGCTGGTCCTCTTCATCTCGCTCAAGAACAAGTACATCGTGACGCCCGACGGCGTGCAGATCGGCGACAAGCCCAACGAGGCGCGGCAGGAGAAGAGCGACGCGCCCAAGGCGCCCTTCAACCCCACCCTCATCTGGGTGTGGACCGGCGTGTTCTCCTTCATCCTCATCGCGCTGCGCTTCGGGGCCGACTTCGACTGGATCGGCTCCTTCATCTTCTCGCTGACCGTCGCGGGCCCCGGCTACATCATCTCGGACCCCACGCTGACCAAGATCGAGCGCGAGCGCATCGGCGTCATCTACATCATCGCCTTCTTCGTCATCTTCTTCTGGTCGGCCTTCGAGCAGGCGGGCGCCTCGCTGACCTACTTCGCCGAGGAGCAGACCGACCGCGGCTTCTTCGGCTGGACCATCCCCGCGTCGTACTTCCAGGCCATCAACGCCGTGGCCATCGTGCTCCTGGCGCCGGTCTTCGTGGGCCTGTGGGGCGCGCTGGGCCGCCGCAACATGGAGCCGCCGTCGCCGGTGAAGCAGTCGGTGGGCCTGTTCCTGCTCGCGCTGGGCTACCTCGTCATCGCGCTGGGCGTGAAGGGCCTCGAGCCGGGCATGAAGGTGTCGATGCTCTGGCTCTTCAGCCTCTACACCATCCACACCCTGGGCGAGCTGTGCCTCTCGCCCATCGGCCTGTCGATGGTGAACAAGCTGGCGCCGGTGAAGTTCGCCTCGCTGCTCATGGGCGTGTGGTTCCTCTCGACCTCGGCGGCCAACAAGTTCGCCGGCACGCTCTCGTCGCTCTACCCGGAGCCGGTGGTGTCGGTGGCGAAGCTGCGCACCATCGAGAGCGAGAAGGCCATCTCGCTCCTGCCGGGCAACTTCGACGACGCCAAGGCGCGGAAGATCGGCGGCGAGGCCATCATTCCCCTCGAGGCGGTGCAGCTGGGCGCCGTGAAGGACGAGGGCGTGAAGGCCGCCGCGAAGCTGCAGGTCGAGGCGAGCCTGGTGGAGAACACGAAGTCGTTCCTCGGCTTCAAGATCAGCGACCTCTACGACTTCTTCATGCTCTTCGTGGTGATGTCGGGCATCTCGGCCATCATCCTCTTCCTCCTCAGCCGCAAGCTGCTGGTCATGATGCACGGCGTCAGGTGACGGCAGAATTCTCGCAGGCCCCCCTTGAGGTGCTGGCGCGCATTGCGTACAGACGCCGCGTTTCGGGGGGGACCCAACGACCGTGAACGCGCCGCCCAACAGAGAGCTCCCGGTGGACCTGGAGGAGCTGTGCATCGCCCTCGAGGCCGAGGCGGCGGACCTGCGCTGGTACCTCGACCTCCACACGGGCGACGTGGTGCTGGTGACGGGCGAGTACGAGCCGGCCGAGAACGGCGGCCTCACGGTGGTGGAGATCGAGACCGACCCGCTGCGCTTCACGCGCGTGCCGGCGGGCGAGCCCCACCACGTGCTGGTGGACATGGCGGAGTTCGCGCGGCAGCTGGGTGACGGGCAGCTCAAGGAGTCTCTCGAGCTGGCGCTCTCGGCCCCGCGGCCCGAGAAGCGCTTCAAGACGACCCTGTCGTGGCTGCCCGAGCAGCAAGACCGCTGGCACGCCTTCCGCCTCGAGCGCTGCCGCCGCCGCGCGCAAGACTGGCTCGCCCGGCAGGGCATCGTGCCGGTCGCCCGCGCCGCCTGACGAGGCCCTCTCCATGAGCACCAGCACCGCCGCCGCACCGGGCCAGGGCACGATGCCCCGGCAGATCCCCTTCATCATCGGCAACGAGGCGTGCGAGCGCTTCAGCTTCTACGGCATGCGGAACGTCCTCACGGACTTCCTCGCCGGGTACCTCCTCATCTCCCTGGCCGAGGCCGAGCGGCAGCCGGCGGCGAAGGAGGTCTTCCACGTCTTCGTGATGGGCGTGTACTTCTTCCCCCTGCTGGGCGGCTGGCTGGCCGACCGCTTCCTGGGCAAGTACCGCGTCATCTTCTGGCTCTCGATCGTCTACTGCGCGGGGCAGGTGCTGCTGGCCTTCTCCACCGAGTGGAAGGACGGCTTCTACTTCGGCCTCTTCCTCATCGCCCTGGGCAGCGGCGGCATCAAGCCGTGCGTGTCGGCCTTCGTGGGCGACCAGTTCGACCAGTCGAACAAGCACCTGGCGAAGCTGGTCTTCGACGCCTTCTACTGGATCATCAACTTCGGCTCGTTCTTCGCCTCGCTCCTCATTCCCCCGCTCCTCGTCTCGGGGCACGCGCGCTGGGCCTTCGGCGTGCCGGCCATCTTGATGGCGGTCAGCACCATGGTGCTGTTCGCCGGGCGCAAGCGCTACGTCAACGTGCCGCCGACGAAGGGGCAGGACCCCCACGGCTTCCTGTCCGTCTGCCGCACGGCGCTCACGCGCGGGCAGGGCATCGGGCTCAACCCGGGCCTGGCGCTGGTGGGCCTGGGCGGCGCGGGGGCGCTGGCGTCCATCGGCCTGGTCTTCACCGGCGCGCTGGGCCTGGTGGCGGCGCTGTGCCTGGCCATCGTGGTGTTCCTCGCCTTCGCCGGCGTGGGCGTGTGGCTGCGCCTCGAGCACGCGCGCGGAGTGCACCCCGACGACGACGTAGACGGCGTGCGCGCGGTGCTGCGCGTGCTGGTGATCTTCGCCCTCGTCACGCCGTTCTGGTCGCTGTTCGATCAGAAGGCCTCGACGTGGATCCTCCAGGCCCGCGCGATGGACCTGCCGGGCTGGGGCTGGTTCAAGAGCGCCTCGCAGATGCAGGCGCTCAACCCGCTGCTGGTGATGGGCCTCATCCCCTTCAACAACGTCATCCTCTACCCGGCGGTGCGGAGGCTGGGCGTGGAGCCGACGGCGCTGCGGCGCATGGGCCTGGGCATCGCCTTCTCGGGCCTGGCGTGGATCGTCGTCGGCTCGCTCCAGCTCGCCATCGACGGCGGCGAGAAGCTCACCATCCTCTGGCAGGTGGTGCCCTACGCGCTCCTCACCTTCGGCGAGGTGCTGGTGTCGGCCACGGGCCTCGAGTTCGCCTACAGCCAGGCGCCCCAGAAGATGAAGGGCGTGCTGATGAGCTTCTGGAGCCTCTCGGTCACCGTCGGCAACCTCTGGGTGCTGCTGGTCAACGCCTCGGTGAAGAACGAGACGGTGACGCAGGGCATCGCGTCGCAGGGCTGGAGCGTGATGGCCACGCAGATGTACTTCTTCGCGGCCTTCGCCTTCGTCGCGGCCGGCGCCTTCGCGCTCTACGCCCGGCGCTACACCGTCGCCGATTACTACCGGAAGGCCTGACTCACTCGGGCAGCACCGGGTCCGCCTGGAGCGGCCCGAAGGGCGCCACCGGCGCCTCGCCCAGGGCCAGCCGCCGCAGGTGCGCCGCGCGGGCCTCGAGCTCCTTCTCGTAAAAGGGGCTCACCGTGCGGTCCGTGCGCGTCTGCACGAAGTCCGCGTCGGCGGTGTGGCAGGCGGCGCAGCCCACCAGCTCCACCTGCTGCCGCAGCGAAGGGAAGGCCGCGTCGAGCGCGGCGTCGAGGCGGAGCGGCTCCCGCGGCACGCCCTGCGTCACGCGGACGGACGTCGCGCGGAAGCGCTCGGGCAGGAGCGCCGCGCGGGCCTGGAGCGCGGGGGCGTTGGCCGAGACCCAGGCGAGGAAGTCGTCGCGGAGCGCGCCGGGCGCGTTGAGGCGCTCGACGTCGACCTGCTGGAAGAGCGGCGGGTTCTGCAGCGTGGCGTCGGCCTGCGGCACCCACTGGCGCCACTCCCACGGCGCGAGGGTGAACTCGACCGTCTCGATCATCAGGAAGTGCTCGCGGGTGAGCCCCGCCGCGAAGCGCGCGCGCGCGGCGGTGAGGAGCGCCTGGCCCTCGAGCCCGCTGAGCTCGACCCAGCGGCGCGCGGTGCCCTCGCAGGTGACGCGGCCGTTCACCACGTCGCCCTCGCCCAGCGGCTGCCGGAAGACGAAGAGCGCGTGAAAGGGCTGCAGCGTCACGTCGGTGCAGGACACGGAGGCGCGGAGCTCGCCGCAGTGCCCGCCGGCCTCGAGCTGCGCGAGGTCGATGCGGTTGTGCACGCCCGTCACGGTGAAGGGGAGGGCGGCCAGGTTCCACTCGCCCGGGTTGCTGCCCTGCGTCGTCACCACGGCGTCGAGGAACTGCGCGGGGAGCGCCCGCTCGGAGTGCGCGGTGGTGGCGAAGCGGTGGAACCACTGCGCGAGCACGTGCCCGCCATGGCCCTCGACGGAGGTGGTGGCCATGAGCTTGTCGAAGGACACGACGGCTGGATCGTCGAGGAGCTCCGGCTGGCTCCAGAAGAGGCTGCGCGCGATGACGACCTCCGCCAGCGGCAGGCCCGCGTCGTCGAGGTGCGTCCCGGCGTCGGGGTCGGGCTCGCCTGCATCGGCACCCGGCTCGCCGGCGTCGGGCCGGGGCGTCGGGCCACCGCAAGCGAGGAGGGCCAGGGCGAGAGGGAGGGCCAGCAGCCAGCGGATCATCAAGGCGCAGTCTCCTCGAAACCGGCGCCGCGCGGCAGTGTGCACGCGTGTGAACAGTGAGAAGCGCCGTCCCCAATTGCGCGGCGGGCGCGGGGGCGGGTACGAGTCGTCCGAATGCGGACCTCCAGAGCCCTGCTGCGCGCCCTCGTCGTCACGTCGCTCGCCACCGGCGCCTTCGCCGCCACGAGCCCCTTCTCGGTGCAGAGCCCGATGGGCGGCAACGGCCACAACGTCACCTTCGACGGGCGGCTCTTCATCGTGCGCACCACGCCGGGCTGGGAGGCGCGGCTCTTGCGGCCAGAGGTCGTCACCGTGACCGGGGCGGTGCCCAACATGACGACCAGCTTCGCGCCGCCGGTGCTGGTGCAGGGCGACGTCAACAACGAGAACGCGCTGGCCCTGTGCGAGAGCACGCCGCAGCCCTCGCGCTGCAACGCCGACGGCTCGCCGAACGGGAGCGGCAGCCACGCCTGCTACGATCTCGTCGTCATCGACTCCGACGCGCTGGTGGCCAAGCCGAACAACGTGCTGCGCCGGCGGCGGCTCCAGGTGGTGGTGGCGAGCCCCAACACGGCCCAGGCCGCCATCTCGAGCTTCACGTGGACCGAGCCGGCCCTCACGGCGTTGAGCCCTGCGCTCCGGGGCATCGAGCCGACGGTGACGCGCGACGGGAAGCTGATGGTCTGGCAGGGCGTGCCCGCCAACACCGGCGACATCGACACGCTGGTGTACTCGGTGAACGCCACGGCCTGCGGGACGACCGGGTGGTCCACGCCGAAGAGCCTGGCGGCGATGGCCTCGGACCCCGCGGTGGTGGGGCGCTACCGCCTGGCGGAGCGGCCGCTGCGTGACGCCGCGGGCAACGCCTTCACCTCGACGCAGCTCTTCTACGGCGCGTACCCGTGGCTCTTCCCCGACGGCGAGGCCATCAACTTCACCGCCGTGAACATGCCGTGCCGCACGCAGCCGCCCAACGAAGACCCGCCCGGCTGCGGGCCCCGGCGCAACGCCATCTCGGTCATCGGCTACCCGACGAACTGGCAGCTCGCGCACGTCGACGGCGCGGTCAACCCGGCGCGCGACGATCACGTGCGCCTCTTCTTCTCGTCGCCCGGGCCGCTCATCGCCGGGCCGCTGCCGGTGAGCCCGGGGCGAGACGTCTGGCCCTTCTTCGGCAGCAACACGCAGAACTACACGGAGCTCGTCTTCGACGACGGGCTCGACGGGCGGTACGCCGGCCTGTGGCACCTGAACGAGTTCGTCACCGCGCAGGGGAACTTCGACCTGACGAAGGCGGCCGACAGCTCGGGGTACTCGAACACCGGCACGCTGCGCGGCGGGGCCAGCCTCCCGCCCGCGAACAACGGGCACCTGGGCAAGGCGGTGGTGCTCGACGGCGTCTCCGGCCGCATCGAGGTGCCCCACGCGACGTCGCTGCACCCGGTCAACGCCATCACCGTCGAGCTGTGGGTGAAGCCCGCCGCGTCGCCCGACTGTGACGCCACCAACAACTACCGGCTGCTGCTCGGCAAGCCCAACATCAACGGCAGCTACAGCCTCGTGCTCGAGGACGACCTGAGCCTCCAGGCGCGCGTCCGCGTGGCGGGCGGCGCGCAGTACGACCTGCGCTCGATGGCCCAGCTGCCCATCGGGCAGTGGAGCCACGTGGTGTTCCAGTACGACGCCGCGACGGGCACCATGAACTTCCTCGTCAACGGCGCGGAGACGAACCGGACGACCCACGCGCCCGCGCTGCTGGAGGGCGTGAACCAGGTGCTCTTCATCGGGGCGCCCGGCGCGCGCGCGGCGTGCCCGGCGCAGGGCGACGGCGCGTTCCAGGGGGAGCTGGACGAGGTCGCCATCACGCGGGCCTGGCGCTACGGGACGTCGCCGAGCGGCGGTGGCACCGGCGGTGGCGGCGGCTCGATGACCGGCGGCGGTGGTGGGGCAGCAACCGGCGGTGGTGGTGGCTCGGTGACCGGCGGTGGTGGTGGCTCGGTGACCGGCG
>CAYUZK010000133.1:5211-17237 GCA_964449625.1 uncultured Archangium sp. | reverse complement strand
CGCTGCGACGCGGACCGCCCGGCGACTTGCCGAAGCGCCCGCCCTCTTCGCTGCGCGGAGGACGACCTGCAGACTTCCCGAAGCGCCCGCCCTCTTCGCTGCGCGGAGGACGACCTGCAGACTTCCCGAAGCGCCCGCCCTCTTCGCTGCGACGCGGACCACCCGGCGACTTGCCGGAGCGCCCACCCGCTTCGCTGCGCCGAGGACCGCCTGCGGACTTGCCGAAGCGCCCGCCCTCTTCGCTGCGACGAGGACCAGCGCGCGAGTCATCGGCTCGCCGGCCCTCATCGCTGCCCCGCGAGCCACTCGCGGAGCTGTCGAAGCGCCCACCTGCCCCGCCGCTCCGAGGACCTCCCGGCGACTTGCCGAACCGCGCGCCCGCCTCGCTGCGCCGCGGAGGCGTCATGGCGATCGCCCCGAGCCGTCCACCCACCTCGCGCTCGCGCGCACCACCGCGATACGGCTTGGGCGAGTCACCCTTCGAGCCCTCCGCCGCAGCGCCCGCCGCCTCCCGCACCGGCGCCTGCCCCGTCGCGTCATCGCGCCGCTCGCGCCGCGCGTCACCGCGCTCGGGCGGGCCGCGGCGCTCGGCCTCGCCGTCGTCACGCTCAGGCTCGAAGCCGGGCGCGGCGTGCCCGTGCCGCCGGGCAGGCAGCGTGAGCGGCGCCTCGGGCTGCGGCTGCCCGTCAGCGTGGGCCTTCACCTTGCGCACCTCGTCGGCGGAGAGCTCGCGCAGCTCTCCGGGCCGCAGCCCCTGCACGGCCAGCCCCGCGTGCGCCGGGCGATAGAGCCGCACCACCGGGTGCCCGATGGCGGCGCACAGCCGCTTGACGAGGTGCTGCCGGCCCTCGGTCACCACGATCTTCACCCAGGTGTTCCGGTCGGCCTTGAAGAAGATCGCCGCCTGCGTGGCGCGGGCCATGCCGTCCTCGAGGCGCACGCCGTCGACCAGCTTCTGCAGCGAGGGCTCGTCGGGCACGCCCTTCACCTTCGCCAGGTACACGCGCGGCACCTCGTGGCTGGGGTGCATCAGCTTGTTGGCGAGGTCGCCGTCGTCGGTGAGGAGCAGCGCGCCCTCCGCGTCGTAGTCGAGCCGCCCCACGGGGAAGACGCGGCCGCCGGCCTCCGAGATGTAGTCGGCGATGGTGGGCCGGCCCTCGGGGTCGGACATCGTGGTCACCACCCCGGGCGGCTTGTAGAAGAGGAAGTACCGCCGCTCGGGGTTCAGGCTGACGAGCTTGCCGTCGACCTGCACGAGGTCCTTCGCGGCGTCGACCCGGCTCCCGAGCTCATCGACGATGACCCCGTTCACCTTTACGCGGCGGTCGACGATCAAGGTCTCGGCGTGGCGTCGCGAGGCAACGCCCGCGCGCGAGAGGTACTTCTGCAGGCGTTCCATGGTGTCCTTCTAGCTTTCGGAGCCAGCCGGCGGACCGGCGGGAGGCGACTCGGGAGGAGCGCCCGGCTCAGGTGGGGGTTGCGGGGGGTTCAAGATCTTCGAGGCCGTCTTGGTGGTGACGTCGGCCTGATCGATGGCCGTCTCGAGGTCGGCGAGCGCCGCCTCCGAGGCCTGGTCCTGCTCGGCGAGCTTCTGCTGGAAGGAGGCGTCGGAGAGCTCCTCGACGATGCCGGCCACGGGCTTCGGGGCCTCGCGCTCGACGATCTCCTGGCTCTCCTCGGTGAGCTCCTGGAACTCGCGCAGCGTCGGCAGGGCGCCCAGGTCCTTGAGCGCGAAGAACTCGAGGAACTCCTTCGTGGTGCCGTAGAGGATGGGGCGGCCCACCTCTTCCTTCTTGCCGACGATCTTGATCAGGCGCCGGTCGAGCAGCGCCTTGAGCACGGCGCCCGAGTCCACCCCGCGGATGTCCTCGATCTCCGGCCGCGTCACCGGCTGGCGGTAGGCGATGATCGCCAGCGTCTCGACGGCCGCGCGGGTCAGCCGCTGCGGCTTCACCTTGAGGAAGCGGCGCACGTAGTCGGCCGACTCCGGGGCGGTGCGCAGCTGCCAGGCCCCGGCGATCTCGTGCAGCACGATGCCCGAGAGCCCCTCTCGGCGGTCGCCCTGGAGCGCGCTCAGGCCCGCCTGGAGCTTCTCGCGGTCGATGCCCGTGGCGTCGAAGAGCTGGTCCACCGTCAGGGGCTGCGCGGTGACGAAGAGCACGCTCTCGAGCACGTTGCGCACCTGGTTGTCCGACAGCTTGCGCGACTTGGCGACGATGCGCTCGAAGGGCGCCTCGCTCTCGGTGGCGTCGATGTCGGCCGGATCCACCTCGTCGAGCTCCGGGTCTCCCGCGGGCCCGGCGGTGACCGCCTCGACCTCGGCCTCGGTGAAGGGGCTCGGGCCGCCGGAGCCGGCCTCTTCGTCGTCGCGCTTAGTGGTACTCACGGTCGATGTCCTCCGCGGGGGCTACCCCGCCCTCCACGCCGAAGTGCTCGAGCGCGGTGCCCTTCTCGCTGATCAGAATCTCTTCCACGCCCTCGGCCTGGTACACGCGCAGGAGCTTGAGCTTGCACATCTCGAGCAGCGCCAGGAACGTGATGATCACGTCGCTGCGCTCCCGCGCGCCCGCGAAGAGCGTGAAGAAGCCCACCGCGCCGCCGGGGCCCGCGCCGCGCACCGCGTCGGCGATGCGGAACATGGCCGCCGACAGCGAGAGCCGCTCGCGCGTCACCTCGTGCTGCTTCTTGGGCACCAGCGCCGCGAGCACGCGATCGAGCGCCTCGATCAGCTTGTAGACGCTGATCTCCTGCAGCCCCACCTCGTCGTCGTCGAGCGGCACCTCCTCGACGGCCACGCGCCGGGGGAAGACGTCGCGGTCGAGGATGTCGTTGCCCCCGAGCTGCTCCGCCGCCGCGCGGTACTTCTGGTACTCCAGCAGCCGCCGCACCAGCTCTGCCCGCGGGTCCGCCGGGTCCTGCCCCGCGTCGGCCGCCTCCTGCCCAGCCGGCTGGTCCTCCCGCGGCAGGAGCATGCGCGACTTGAGGTGCAGCAGCGTCGAGGCCATCACCAGGAACTCGCCGGCGATGTCGAGATCGATCTCCCGCATGCGCTCGAGGTGCCCCAGGTACTTCTCGGTGATCAGCGCGATGGGGATGTCGAGGATGTCGAGCTTGTGCTCGCGGATGAGGTGCAGGAGCAGGTCGAGCGGCCCCTCGAAGTTCGGCAGGGCGATGACGAACGCGTCGCGGGGCGCGAGCACCTCGGTCAGCGCCTCTTCCGGTGCAGGACTCCCGTCCTTCACATTCGCCACTGGGGCACGAACCTCGCTCGCGGGCCGGGAAATCGGCCTCGGGGCGACTTAGCACGTCTGCCCCGGGGCGCTCCTCACAAACCCACGGCGGCGCGCACCCGGCTGATCACCGGGGCCGCGTAGCCGCGGGCCTTCTCGGCGCCCGCCGAGAGCAGCCGCTCGAGCTCCGCGCGGTCGCCCAGCAGCTCCGCGTAGCGCTTCCTGGGGCCGTCGAAGGTGCCATGGAAGCCGTCGAGCAGCGCCTGCTTGAAGGCCCCGTAGCCGTGCGTCTTCGGCTCGCCGCCGCTCTTCCACCGCGCGTCGAGCTCGGCGAAGGCCGCCGGCTCGAGCACCACCTGGAGCAGCTGGTACAGGGGCTGGTCGGCCGTCGGCTTGGGCGCCTCGGGCGCGGTGGAGTCGGTCTTCACCGACTTGATCTGCTTCTCGATCTCCTTGTCGGTGCCGAAGAGGTCGATGGTGTTGCCGTAGGTCTTCGACATCTTCAGGCCGTCGCGCCCGGGCACCGAGGCCGTCTCGTCGCGGGTGCGCGCCGCGGGCAGCTTGAACACCCCGCCGGTGCCCTTCTGGGTGTCGTAGCCGGGCGCGTAGTGGCGGTTGAACTTGCCCGCCCAGTCGCGCGCGAGCTCGAGGTGCTGCCGCTGGTCGCGCCCCACCGGCACCACGTCGGAGTCGTAGAGGAGGATGTCGGCCGCCATGAGCACCGGGTAGGCGAAGAGGCCGAAGTCGGGCGACGCCCCGCGGGCCAGCTTGTCCTTGTAGCTGTGCGCGTTCTGCAGATCGGCCATGGGGATCACCGTGCCGAGGATCCAGTACAGCTCGGTGATCTCCGGGATGTCGCTCTGCCGGAAGAGCGCCGCGCGGGCCGGGTCGACGCCCAGGGCGAGGAAGGCGGCGGCCGTCTCGAGCGTCAGCTCGCGGGCGCGCGGGCCCTCGCGCACCGAGTTGAGCGCGTGCAGGTTGGCGATGAAGTACAGCGCCTCGCCCTCTTCCTGCAGGCGCACGAACTCGCGGATGGCGCCGTAGTAGTTGCCCAGGTGGAGCCGGCCCGACGACTGGACGCCAGAGAGGATGCGCATGGCGGGCCTTCTCGCCTGCCTGTGGCGCTCACTTCAACCGCTTTCGCGCGGCGCCCCGCGAGCGCGGGTGCTTGTCGAGCACCAGGGCCTTGAGCCGCTGGCCGTCGACGTGGGTGTAGATCTGCGTGGTGGCGAGGTCGGCGTGGCCCAGCATCGCCTGCACCGCGCGCAGGTCGGCCCCCCGCTCGACGAGGTGCGTGGCGAAGGAGTGCCGCAGCTTGTGCGGCGAGATCTGCTTGGTGATGCCGGCCACCCGCGCGTGGCGGCGCAGGAGCTTCCAGAAGCCCATGCGGGTGAAGCCCTTGCCCCGCGGCGTGACGAAGAGGGCCCGGCTCTCGCGGCCCTTGAGCATCGCGCCCCGGGGCCCGTCGAGCCACGCGCGCACCGCCTCGAGCGCGTGCTTGCCCAGGGGCACCAGGCGCTCCTTGCGGCCCTTGCCGAAGGCCAGCACGAAGCCGTCCTTCAAGTTGAGATCGTTGAGGCCCAGGCCCACCAGCTCGCTCACGCGCAGGCCCGTGGCGTAGAGCACCTCGATCATCGCGCGATCGCGCACGCCGGCGAGCGTCTTGGGGTCGGGCGCGTCGAGCAGCCGCACCACCTCGTCAACGGTGAGGAAGATGGGGAGCTTCCGCGCGTGCCGGGGCGTGTCGAGATCGCCGGTGGGGTCGCCCGGCGCCAGCTTCTCGTCCTCGAGGAAGCGGTGGAAGCCGCGGATGGCCGCCAGGTGCCGCGCCCGGCTGCGCGGAGACAGGCCGCGCGCGCCGAGCCAGGCGAGGTGCTCGAGCACGTCTTCGCGGGTGGCCGCCTCGACCGTCACGCCCCGCCCGGCGAGCTCGCCCAGGTAGTCACGCAGGTCGAGCCCGTAGGCGTCCACGGTCTTGCCGCCGAGGTTCCGCTCGGCCCGCAGGTAGGTGACGTAGTGATCGAGCAGCGCCGACTGCACGCCGCGAGCTTCAGGTGAAATGGCCTACTCGTCCATCACGAGGATGCCCTTGCCCTGCCGGAGCACCTCGAGCTCGTCGTTGATGAGCGACACCACGGTGGAGGGCTCCGAGGGCTGCACCCCGCCGTCGAGGATGAGCTCGAGCCGCGCGCCGAGCGCGTCCTTGATCTCCTTCGCGTCGGTCAGCACCTCGCCGTCCATGTTGGTGGCCGAGGTGGTGACGATGGGGCGCCCCAGCTTCGCGGCGATGGCCAGCATGAGCGGCGCCTGCGGCACGCGGATGCCCACCTGCTTCTGCTTGCTCTGCATCATGTCGGGCACCAGCTTGGTGGCCTCGAGCACGAAGGTGAACGGCCCCGGCGTGAGCTGCCGCATGATGCGGTACGCGAAGTTCGACACCCGGGCGTACTTCGCCACGTCCGAGAGGTCGGGGCAGAGGAAGGCGAGCGGCTTCTTGCGGTCGCGGTTCTTCAGGCCGTAGAGCCGATCGATGGCCTTCTTCGAGGAGAGGTCGCAGCCGATGCCGTAGTAGGTGTCGGTGGGGTACGCGAGGAGCCCGCCGTCCTCCAGCACCTTGGCCGCGCGCTCGATGATGCGCGGCTGGGGGTGGACCGGGTCAACCTCGACGATGGGTGCAGACGCCATGACGGCCGTCCTGTAGCCGAACTCCTCAGCGTTTGCAGGACTTCCATTCGGCGGCGAAGACCTGCCGGTCGGCGGCGAAGGTGTACTCGAGCACCTGGCAGCGATCACCGACGAGCGTGGCGCTCACGGCCCCGCCCCAGTCGGCGTGCAGCCGCACCCGCGCGAGGCCCTTCGCGTCGAAGGCCACCACCGACACCCGTGGCTTGCAGGCAGCGCCCTCCGCGCCGGGCTGCACGCTCACCACCGCCGCGGGCTTGCCCTGCGTGAAGAACCAGAACTCGCCGTCCTGCGCGCCGGGCTTCGCCTCGCACCACTTCTTCGGTGGCGCCGTCAGGCCGAGGCGCGCGCCCTCCTCCAGGGGCACCGGCGTGCAACGCACCTTCGGCGCGAAGCTCGCCGCCGACACGTGCCGCAGCACCTCGGTCAGCACGGCCTTGCGCGCGAAGAGGCGCTTCTCGGCGCCCTTCCCCGCGTCGAGCGACTGCTGGAGCTGCTCCAGCGCGCGCACGGTGCCCGTCAACATGCGCACGAGGTACACGCCCTGCGGCGGGCAGCCCTCCCACTGAGGCACCACAGCCTTGTCGCCATCGCTCAGACCGCCCGCCGGGGCGTCGCCCACCACGGCGCCGAAGTGGCCGAAGGGCGCGGAGATCTCCCCCGGCTGGGGCGGAGGCGGAGGCGGAGCGGAGAGCACGACGAGGAGCAGCGCGAGCATGGAGCGGGGCTTCTACCTGCCGCCCAGCGTCCGGTCGAGCCAGGCCGCGGCCTCGTCGAGGGCCCGCGCCTCGTGGCGCCCGAAGGCGTGCGTGGCCCCGGCCAGCGGCAGCACCTCGACGCGCGGGTTCTTCGCGGCGGCGGCCCGCACCACGCGCAGGGGGCCCAGCGGATCCTTCGTGCCTTGCACCACCAGCGTCGGGCACCGCGCCGCCGCGAGCGCCGCCTCGTCGAGGGGCCGCGGCCGCCCCGGCGGGCGCACCGGGAAGCCCAGGAGCACCAGCGCGCGCAGCCTGCGGGCCACGCGCACGCCCACGCGGCCGCCGAAGGAGCGCCCCACCACCGCCACCGCGCCGGGCGCCTCGTCGAGCTGCGCCTCGAGCCAGGCCACCTCCCGCTCGAGGCCCGGCGTGGGGCGGCCGCGCGGGGGCGCCAGGCGCACGCACTCGTAGCCCAGGGCCTCGAGGCGGCGGGCCAGGCGCACCAGCACCGGCTGCGAGGGCCGGCCACCGAAGCCGGGCAGCAGCACCACCCGCGGGCGCCGCGTCACGAGGCGCGGGACCCCAGGAGCCGGGGGAGCGCGCCGGGCCGCTGGCCGGCGAAGGAGAAGAGGAGTCGCTCGCGGAAGTGCTTGAGGCCCTCCCAGTCGAGCTCGAGGTGCCCGTGGGCCACCGGGTCGCGCAGCGTCTCCTTGGCCCAGGTGACGAACGCGGCCAGCTCGCCCCAGAAGGCGTCGTCGAGGCTGAAGCGCTCGTGGAGGAAGCGGGCGAAGGGCGCGAGGTAGGGCTCACCGCGCCGCTCCAGCACGCGGCTCATCTCGCCCAGCGACGGCGGCCGGGCGTCGAGCTCGCGATCGAAGGCCTCGAAGAAGCGATCGAAGTAGTCCACCCGGCTGCCGCGGCGCTCGCGCACCCCGCCGGTCAGGAAGGCCGCGCGCGCGCCCTGCTGCTCGAGCCACTCGTCGAAGGGCTTCACGAGCAGCTCCACCAGGCTGCGCTCGAAGGCGCCGGAGTACAGCACCGCCACCGCCGCCGCGGGCAGCTCCGTGTAGAGCGACTTCTGGAAGGTGCGCTCGGCCACCTGCACGAGCGAGAAGAGCTGCGGCGGGCAGGTCGCGCGGGCGGCCCCGAGCACCAGCTCGAGGTTCTCGGTCGTCTTCGCCTCGATGTCCTTGTCCTGGGCGTCGAGCGCCTCGCGCACCCGGGCGCGCTGCTCGGCCTGCAGGCGCCGCCGCTCCGCCTCGGCCTCGGCCGTGGCCTGCCGGGCCTTGGCTTCGACGCCGGCGCGCTCGGCCTCGAGGCGCGAGAGCTCGCGCTGGAGCCGCTCCACCTCCGACTCGCGGGCGAGGAAGCGGCGGCGCAGCGACTCCGCCTCGGCGCGGGCCGCGTCCACCCGCTCCTCCGTCGAGGTCTCGAGGGCCGCGCGCCAGGCGAGGCGCCGCTCGGTGAGAGCGAGCGCCCGCAGCGCCTCGGGCTCGTCGGGGTCGAGGGCGAGCGCGCGGCGGAAGTGCAGCTCCGCCGCCTCGAAGTTGCCGGCCTCGGCCGCGAGGTGCCCCAGGTCGATGGCCAGGCAGGCCCCGAGGTGGGGAATGGCGGCCTCCGGCTCCGACTGCGCGGCCTCCAGCACCGCCTTCGCCTCGGCGGCCCGGCCCAGGAGCCGCAGCGCGCGGCCGCGGGTGGCGGCGAACTCGAAGCCGCCCTGGGCGGCGGCGGCGCGGGCCTGGCTCAGGCGCTCGAGCGCGAGGGCCGGCTCGCCGCGCAGGTTGGCGATCTGCGCGAAGAGGAGGAGATCGTCGTCGTCGGGCCCCGAGGCGAGGCGCCGGGTCACCAGCGCGTCGGCCCCGGCGGGGTCGCCGGTGAGCTGCGCGGCGTAGGCCATCGACGAGAGCTGAGAGGGGTCGAGGAAGCCGGCCGCGTCGATGGCTGCCCAGGCCGCGAGCGCCGCCGCCGCGTCGCCGCGCAGCAGCTGGATGAGCGCGCGCACCGAGCGGGCCGCCCACGACAGCACGGGCTCCCGCGAGGCCGCCTCGACCTGCGCCGCGAGCGCGTCGGCCTCGTCGAGCGCGCCGCGCCGCACCTTGGCCGAGGCGAGCACGAGCTTGCAGTCGAGGCCGCCGCCCACCAGCAGCGCGCGCGCGAGCTGCGCCTCGGCCTCGGCGAAGCGCCGGGCCTGCACCAGGGCCGCGGCCCAGGAGGTGAGGATCTGTGGATCGCGCGGGCGCTTCTTCGCGGCGCGCTCGAGGAGGGCCAGGGCGCCGTCCACCTCGCCGGCGTCGAGCAGCACGCAGCCCAGCCGGGTCTCGAGCTCCGCGTCTTTCGGGGCCAGGCGCAGCGCCCGCTCGAGCACCTCCCGGGCCTCCGCGCGGCGGTTGAGCTGCCGCAGCGCCTCGCCCATGAGCGAGAGCACCGCCGGGTCCTCCACCGCGGCCTCGAGCGCCGGCCGGAGCGCGGCCTCGACCGACGCCCACTCGCCCTTCTCGGCGAACAGCCGCGCCTCCTCGAGCTGGGCCTGGAGCTTGCGCTTGTTGACGCCCCCGCCGCGGCTCACGCGCGCCTCGCGACGAAGAAGTCTCGCGTCACCACCGGGGGCCGCGGCGCGGCGGGCGGCGGGGCGACCGGGGCGGGGGCCGGCGAAGCGACCTCTCCGCCCGAGAGGGCGGCGACGAACTCGGCGCGCGTCTTGAGGCGCGAGGCGGCCGGCCCGAGGCGCGCGCGGGCCAGGGCGATCAGCTCGCGCAGCGGGAGCGTCGACAGGTCGTCCACCGCCGTTCACTTCTCACTGACCGCCGCCATGGTCAACGTGTCATGATGCGCGCCCTGCCGTGAGCGACCTGCCGCGCCTGCTGCTGTGCTGCTTCGACGTGGTCCCTGCCCCCACGGCGATCTCCCGTCGCGTGACGGAGTACGTCAAGGGGCTGTCGGACCGCTACCAGGTCGTCGTGCTCTCGGTGAAGACGCCCGACCACACGCACATCGAGCGCTACCAGGGCGCCCGGCTCCTGCGGGTGCCGGTAGGCTCGGGCGATCTCGCCGCCCGGGCCCAGGCCTTCGATCGCGCCGTGCGCCGGCAGCTCGACAGCGAAGAGTACGTGCTGGTGCACTTCTTCGACCCCTTCGGCGGCTACGCCCTGGCCGAGCGCCGCGCGGACTTCGGCTACAAGCTCATCTACGACGCGTGCACCCTGCCCTCGGTCGAGCTCCCCTTCCTCGAGAGCGAGGCCGAGGCCAACCGCCGCTTCCTCGCCCGGGTGCGGCGCCAGGAGCTCTTCTGCCTGATGAACGCCGACGTGGTGATCGTCGGCAACGAGCTGACGCGGGAGTACGTCACCGGGCTGGGCGTCGCCCGCGAGCAGGTGCACGTGCTGCCCGCGCCGGTGGACCTGGGCCCCTACGCGCCCGAGGTGATGGGCCGGCCCGACAGCACCCCCATGACGCTCATGCACCTGGGCAACCAGGGCGCCGCGCAGGACCTGGGCATCGTGCTCGAGGCGCTGCAGCTCGCCCTGCAGACCGTCGACGTGCGGCTGACGGTGGTGGGCCCCAAGCACCCCGAGCACCAGGCCCGCCTCGAGGAGCTCGTCGCGGAGCGGAAGCTCAGCGGCAAGGTGGACTTCCAGCCGCCCGTCGCCCACGACGATCTCCACAAGGTCCTCGCCGCGGCGGACGTGGGCCTGGTGACCTTGAGCGACGTGGAGCGCAACAGCCGGGTGGGCTCGCCGCTGTCGCGGCTGGGGGAGTACCTCGCCGCCGGGCGGCCGGTGATCGCCGCCGACGTCGCCTCGGCGCGCGCGCAGCTCCCCGAAGACGGCGTGGTGCTCTACCGGCCCGCCGACGCGCACTCCCTCGCCGACGCCATCGTGACCCTCGCCACGGACCCCGCGCGGCGGGTGAAGCTGGGCGCCGCCGCCCGCCGCGCCGCCGCCGAGCGCGACGGGGCGAAGGTGCGCGCGGACCTCGCGGCCATCTACGTGGGCCTGAGCGGCACCGGGGTGCGCGCGGTGGGCGACGAGGAGCCGCGCCCCGACGAGGTGACGCAGCTGGGCGCCGCGGCGGCCCCGACGGGCGACACCGACAAGCGGCGGCCCCCGCCCCTACAGGAGGACTCGTCGTCGGGCACCGCGAAGGTGACGACCGACCCCGCCATCATCACCGAGGACACCTCGCCAGAGCTGGACGCTGGCTCGAGGCGGCCCGCGGTGATGGGCGTGCCCTTGCGCGACGAGGCGCCGGCGGCCCTGGGGCCCGAGGCGCGGGAGCTGGCCCGCGAGCTGGCGGAGCAGGTCACCACCGAGCCCAACGCGGCGCGGCCCACCGAGCCGCCCGTGGTGATGGGCTCGCCGCTGCCCAGCGCCGCGCGGCTACCGCCGGGGCCCACGCCGGGCGATCTCGCCGCCGAGCTGGGCGACGTCGAGGCGCGCAGCGCCGCCTCCGTCGCGCCGCCGACGGACGACGCCCCCGCCGGCCTCGAGGTCGCCGCGCCCACGCCGGCTGAGGCCTTCCCGGCACTCCACGCTGGCCCCGGCCCCGACGTCGCGGCTCCCACGCCGGCCGAGGCGTTCCCGGCGCTCAGCGACGCGCCTGGAGCGCAGGCGCTGGCCGCGCCGACGCCAGCCGAGGCGTTCCCCGCGCTCACCGACGCTCGTGGATCGCAGGCGTTTGCCGCGCCGACGCCCGCCGAGGCGTTCCCACCGCTCAGCGACGCGGTCGGAGCGCAGGCGCCTGCCGCGCCGACGCCCGCCGAGGCGTTCCCGGCGCTCAGCGACGCTCGTGGATCGCAGGCGTTTGCCGCGCCGACGCCCGCCGAGGCGCCCACCGACGCTCCTGGCGCGCAGGCGCTCGCCGCGTCGACCCCGGCCGAGGCGCTCCCTCCGCTCGCCGACGCCTTCGCGGCGCAGGCGGCCCCGCCCGGCCGAGCCGAGCCACGCGCGGTGGCCTCAGTCACGCCGGCCGAGACCTCTGCTGCGCGCCGCGGGCGCCTGGGCGCGGCGAGCGCCGCCCCCGCCGCCGAGGCCCCCGCGCTCCGCTCCGGAGCCCCAGGCCCTGAGGTCGCCGCGCCCCCATCGGAGCAAGCCTTGCTCGCGCCCGAGGAGGAGCTCCCCTCGGTTCTGGGCGTGGAGGAGCCGCCCGAAGCAGAGCCCCCGGCGGTGCTGGGCGTGGCCGAGGTGGCCGCCAGCGGCTCCGACGAGGAGCTCCCCGCGGTGCTCGGCGTCGCAGAGGAGCCCTCGCTGCGGTCAGGGAGCACGGCGGTCGCCGCGACCGCGCACGACGCGGACGAGGCGCCGGCGATGGCCACGGCCCTCGAGGTGTCCTCGCTCCCCGACGAGCCAGCGCCGGCGATCCCGCTCCTCTCCCTCGACGACTTCGCGCCGCCGCCCCGCGCCGTCGCTGCGCCCGCGCC
>CAYUZK010000133.1:0-5111 GCA_964449625.1 uncultured Archangium sp. | reverse complement strand
CGAAGACGAGATCGTCTCGGTCGACGGAGACGGCGAGCCCGAGGAGGTGAGCGCCGACGAGGTGCTGGAGCTCCCGGCCGCCGACACGGAGGACGAGGCGCCGGTGATGGAAATGGAGGCCGAGTCTTTCATGACGGTGGACTCCGACGCCTCGCCACCGCCGTCGGCCATCGACCCCTGGCTCGCCCAGCTCGTGCACGGCTACTGCCCGCCCGAGGCAGACCTCTTCGATCGACACACACCTCCGACCACCATGCCGGGGCGAGACCCCTGACCAAATGATTCCTGCGTGTTGATGGCGGTTTACCGGCCCGCGCGCAGGGTGCAGACTGCCCCCCCCACCGCTCGTCACGAGGATCCATGGAGCGCCGCGTCCTCATCGTAGAGAGTCAGAACGACTTCGCCCTCACGCTGGCCAGCGTCCTGCGCGACGCCGGCTACCAGACCAGCCTCGCGGCCAGCGCGGGGGACGCCCAGCGTGAGCTCGAGAAGCGCCGCCCCGACGCCGTGGTGCTGCGCGCCGAGCTGCCCGACCAGAGCGGGTTCGTCCTGTGTGGCGTCATCCGCAAGGGGCGCTTCGGCGAGAACCTCCCCGTCATTCTCCTGTCCTCCGACTCCGGCCCCGAGGCGCTCACGCAGCACTCTCAGGGCCCCAACGCCGCCAACGGTTACCTCGCCATCCCGTTCGAGATGGGGGAGCTCGCTCGTTTGACCCAGACCATCATCCCCCCTGGCGCGCCGAGCGCCGAGCCCGACGACATGGACGTAGATCTCGACGCCGCCCTCCTCGGAGGAGGCGAGAGTTCGCAGCCGGTGCCAGCGCCGGCGCCCTCGGCCCCGCCCCCGCTCAAGACCGGAGGCCCGCCGCGGCTGCCCAAGAGGGAGCGGCGCAGCGCGCTGACCGACGAAGACAAGACGTTCCTCGACCGGGCCTTCGGGTCGATCGCCGAGCGCAAGGCCGAGCTGCTGGCTGAGTCGCGCGAGGTCAAGCGGCCGGCGCGCCGCGACGCCATGGGCACGCCCGAGGCGAAGATCCAGATCCTCCGCGACGAGCTCAAGGTGCGCGAGGCGCAGATCGCCCGCATCTCGGAGATCTGGAGCGTGCGCGAGCGCGAGCTCCTCTCGGTGGAGGACCGCCTCAACGAGAAGGACGTCGAGATTCAGGGCCTCAAGATGCAGGGTGACGACCTCACCCGCCGCCTCTCCGACTCGCAGAACACGATGGTCGAGAAGGAGCGCGAGCACGGCCGGCAGATCGAAGACCTGCTGCTCCAGAAGTTCATCGGTGAGAAGGAGGTCATCGAGGTCGTCAGCGCCAAGGAGAAGGAGATCAACGTCCTCCGGCGCGAGAAGTCGGCCATCGAGGAGGAGCTCAAGCGCAAGGGCGAGGAGCTGACGCAGCAGCAGAACGAGTACGAGCAGCTCGAGAAGGAATACCAGCTCGCGACGCTGGAGTTCGAGGTCAAGGACAAGCAGCTCACCGAGACGGTGCAGCAGCGCGACGCCACCGTCGCCGAGCTCGAGAAGGCCGTCGAGGAGCTGCAGCTCCAGCAGCAGCAGACCGTCTCGGAGCGCGACGAGAAGTACGCCGACTACGACGGGCAGCTCAAGGCGCTGACCGAGACCCTCGAGCAGACCCAGAACGAGCGCGACAACTCCGTGCGCGACCTCGAGAGCAAGCTGCGGCTGGCCGAGGAGCACGGGCAGAGCAGCGACGCCGAGATCGAGCGCCTGAGCGCCGAGCTGAGCGACGCCAAGGCCCGCGCCGCCGAGAAGATCGGCGACCTCGAGGGCGAGATCGCCACGCTGCAGACGCAGCTCGAGGCCCTGAGCACCCAGAAGTCCGAGATGGAGCAGCAGCTCCAGGAGCAGCTCGGGCAGCGCGACGGCCGCATCACCACGCTCGAGACCGAGCTGGCCGACACCGTCGAGCGCAAGGACCGGCAGGAGGCGCAGCTCCAGGCGGAGATCCAGGAGCGGCTCGAGCGCATCGGCGAGCTCGAGGGCGAGGTCGAGGCGGTCAAGGCTGCCCTGGCCGACCGCGAGGCCGAGCTCACCAACGAGATCGCCGAGCTGGGCGCCGCCCGCAACGAGCTCGAGGAGCAGCTCGCGCAGGCCAACAACGCCATCGAGGAGCGCACCGCGACGGTCGCGCAGCTCGAGGAGGGCCTCGCCGCCCGGCAGCGCGACGTCGAGGGCCTCACGCGCGACGTGTCGGACCGCGACGGCCGCCTCGCCGACTTCGAGGCGCGCCTGTCGACGACGCAGGAGTCGCTCGCCGAGCGCGAGGGCGAGGTCAGCGCCCTCAAGACCGAGGTCGAGGAGCTCACCCGCTCGGTGGCCGAGGGCGACGAGAACGTCACCCGGCTGACGACGAACCTCGAGGAGACGCAGAAGGCGCTCCTCGAGACCCAGGCCTCGCTCAATCAGACGGAGCAGGCCTTCGAAGAGAAGACCGCCGAGCAGCAGGAGACGGCCGAGTCGCTGGCGCGGACCCAGTCGGAGCTGCAGCAGGTGCGCGGCGAGCGCGACGAGCGCCAGGGCGAGGTCACCGCGGCGCGCAACGAGATCCAGCGCGTCACCGGGCTCTTCCGCCAGACCGAGGCGGCCAAGGCAGAGCTCGAGGAGCGGCTCTCGGGTGAGCTCACGCAGCTCAAGAGCTCGCTCGAGGAGACCCAGGCCAGCTTCGAGGCCGAGCAGGCCGCGCACCAGCGGCTGCAGGAAGAGACGAGCTCCACCATCGCGCAGCTCACGGCGAGCGTGCAGGGGCTGACGGGCAAGCTCGAGGGCACGGAGGTGGACCTCGCGGCCACGCGGGCGAACCTCGACGACGCCCTCAAGTCGCTCGACATCGAGAAGCGGGCGCACGCCGACACCACCGAGCACTACGAGGGGCGCGTCACCGGCCTCGAGGCGGAGCTGGCGGAGGCCCGGGGCGAGGCCTCGGACCTCGGCGAGCAGCTCTCGGCGACCAAGCAGGAGCTGGGCGCGCGCGTCTCGGACCTCACGCAGCTCAACGCGAAGCTGGCGCACGCGGAGGACGCCAAGCACAACCTCGAGGATCGCATCGCCACGTTGACCGACGAGTCGACGCGGCGCGAGGAGCTCATGCAGAGCGACCTCGCCAGCAAGTCGAAGGAGCTCGCGGACACCCTGCGCAAGCTCACCACGCTGCAGCAGGAGAAGACGCGGCAGGTCGACGCCCTCACCCGCGACGCCAACGCCAAGGCCGAGGCGACGAAGGCCATGGAGGTGAAGCTCCGCGGCGTCTTCGAGGACTCGAAGAAGAAGACCGACGAGCTGGGCGAGCGGCTCGCCGCGACGGGCGCCGAGCTCGAGGCAGCGCGCAAGGAGCTGGCCCAGGCCAAGGACGCCCTCCAGCGGGCCGCCGAGGCGCAGCAGGCCGCCAGCGGCGAGCGCGACCAGGTGCGCGCGCAGATGCAGACCACGGTGCAGCAGGCCAACGCCCGCATTCAGGAGGCGAACTCCGCCATCGCCCACGAGAAGGCGGCGGCCAAGAAGGCCGCCGAGGAGCTCGCGCAGAAGGCGCAGCGGGCCGAGGGCCGCATCGCGCAGGTGCAGCAGGAGATGCAGTCGAAGCTGGGCGAGATGGAGACGCGGCTCAAGGACGCCCAGGCCCAGCTCGCCACGCGGCAGAAGCGCATCGCGGAGCTCGAGCAGTCCACCGAGGGCGCCGCCGCCGCGCGCACCCGCGCCGAGAAGGAGCAGCAGGCGAAGACCGCCGCCGCCGAGCACAAGGCCCAGGAGACGGCGGCCAAGCTCGCCGCCGTGGCCCAGGAGCGCAAGGCCCTCGAGGCCAAGCAGCTCAAGGAGCTCGAGGACCTCAACACCAAGCACAAGGCGGAGACCGAGCGCCGCGAGCAGGTGAAGGCCCAGGAGGTCAAGCGCCTCCAGGACGCGGTGCAGGAGAAGTCGAAGCAGCTCAAGGTGGTGGAGCTCGAGCTGGCCCGGTACAAGAACAAGCCCGTCGGCGCGCCGCCCACCGCCACCCGGCCGGCCATGGCCGCGGCGCCGCCCAGGCCCGCGACCGCGCCGCCGGTGCCCATGGCGCAGTCCTTCCTCGGGGAGGACTCGGACGTCGTCGAGGCGACCCGGGTGAACACCATCCCCAACGAGGTGCCGATGACGCGCCCGGCGGCCGCAGCGCCGGCCCGACCCGCAGCGCCCCCGCCCCCGGCCCCGCCGAAGCCCGCGTCAAAGCCTCTGGTGGCCATCACCGCGGCGCAGGCGCAGCGCCCGCCGCCCGAGCGGGAGGACCGCACGGTGGTGATGCCCGCCTCGGGCACCCTGCCCCCCACCAAGAAGAGCGACGACGACGAGTTCGACTCGATCCTCGACAACCTCGGAGACGGCTGAAGAGGGCTCCCCGCTGGGGCCGGGTTGAGGTACATGGACTGCTCCCCTGAGGTGGAGCTGCCCATGCGTCTCGTCCCCGCCCTCTTCGCCGTGCTGCTGGCCCTCGCGGGCTGCGAGCGCACGCGCGTCATCACCGTCACCGACGCGGGCCCGGCCTGCGAGGCCGGCCAGAGCCTGGTCAAAGGCCAGTGCCGCTTCGTGTGCAGCCGCGACGGCGACTGCGCCGCGGGCGAGCGCTGCAACCTCCTGACGGGCACCTGCCAGCCGAAGCCGCCGCCGGTGGACTCTGGGGTGGTGCTCATTCCCTGCACGGAGGGCGCGGTGCGCTGCTCGGTGGACGACACGGCGGTGGAGCGCTGCGACGCCACGGGCACCTTCGTGGTGACGAGCCAGTGCCCGCAGCCCGAGGGCTTCTGCCAGAACGAGCGCTGCCTCGCCTGCCGGCCCGGCGCGGTGAAGTGCGGCGCCGACGGCGCGAGCATCGAGCGGTGCCTCGAGGACGGGAGCGCCTACGCGCCGACGGCCTGCGCCACGGGCGCCACCTGCGTCAGCGGCGAGTGCCGGGAGTGCAACCCGGGCCAGAAGCGCTGCAGCGCCGACGGCCAGACGCTCGAGGAGTGCCAGCGGCTGCCCCGGCCCGATCTCACCTACGGCTACCAGCCGGCGGGCGACAACTTCGACGGCACGTGCGTGACGCAGGTCTGTGAGCTCGTGTCGGGCACCGCGCAGTGCCG
>CAYUZK010000132.1:0-17270 GCA_964449625.1 uncultured Archangium sp. | reverse complement strand
GGCCCTCTGCGCCTCCGCCGGCGCCCGCGCTCGAGGTGGTGGCGCCCCCCAGCGCCGAGGAGGAGGGCCGGCGGCTCTTCGAGCTCGTGCTGGACTGGGCGGCTGCCGGCGAGAGCGACCTCGAGACGGAGGCGGGCCTGCGCAAGGCGCTCTACCTGGCGCCGCAGCTCGCCGCCGCGCGCTACCTCCTGGGGCTGCTCCTCGAGCGGCGCAAGCACACCGCCGATGCGGCGAGCGAGTACCGCCGGGCGCTGACGCTGCTCGAGTCGGGCGGCGCGCTGCCCTCGCGCTTCTTCTTGAACAACGAGCGGCTCGTCGCCGCGTGTCGCCTGGCCCTCTCCCGGCTCCCGGTGGGGCAGTACGCGGCGGCGCGATGAGGAGGCCTGCGGCGTGCCGAGGAACGCGGTCTCGTGAGTGAAGCGCTCGCCGGCGCGATGACGAGGTCAGGCGGCGTGCCAAGGCGCGCTGCGCCGAGTGAAGCGCTCACAGGCGCGATGACGAGGTCAGGCGGCGTGCCAGGGAGCGCTGCTCCGTGAGTGAAGCGCTCCCTGGCGTGCCGCCGCCGCCGCCGCCGAAGCCGCCGAGGCCCGCAGCGGTGGTGGTGCTCTACCGCCGCGTGGCGGCCGGCGTGGAGGTCTTCTGGCTCGAGCGCGAGGCGCGCCTCACCTTCGCGGGCGGCTTCTACGCCTTCCCCGGCGGGAGGGTCGACGCGGCCGACGCCGACGTGCCGGTGGTGGGCGCGAGCGGCGACGAGGCGCGGCACGTGGCCTGCGCCGCGCGCGAGCTCTTCGAGGAGACGGGGGTCCTCTGCGCGGCCGGCGCCGAGCGGCTGGCCCCGGCGCGGCTCGACGAGCTGCGGCGCGCGCTCCTCGCCGGGCAGCTGGCCTTCGGGGCGATTCTCTTGGCCGAGGGGCTCTCGCTGCGCGCGGGTGACTTCACGCCGGCCGGGCGCTGGGTGACGCCGCCGTACCTGCCGGGGGGCTTCGACGCCCGCTTCTTCCTCGTGGAGGCGCCGGCGTCGCAGCGCGCCTGCGTGTGGCCGGGCGAGCTCGCCGCCGGCGAGTGGATAGCCCCCGCCGCCGCGCTGGGCCGGTGGGAGGCGGGCGTCGCGCTCCTGCACCCGCCGAACCTGCACGCGGTGACGGTGATGGCGGGCTTCGAGTCTCACGCCGCCGCGGCCTCGGCCCTGGCTCGCCCGGCGCACTGCGCCGACTTCGTCGCCGAGCGCCTCGAGTTCCAGCGCGGGGTGCTCCTGTACCCGCTGGTGACGCCCACGCTCCCGCCGGCCACGCACACCAACTGCTACCTGCTGGGCACCGGCGACTGCCTCATCGTCGACCCCGGGGCCCCCGACGAGGTGGAGGTGGGGCGGCTCGTCACCTTCGTGCGCGCGCTCCAGGGCGAGGGCCTGCGACCCCGCGCGGTGGTGTTGACGCACCACCACGGAGACCACATCGGCGGCGCGGCCCACGTGGCGCAGGCGCTCTCGCTGCCGGTGTGGGCCCACGCCCAGACAGCGGACCGGCTCGAGCTGCCGGTGGCGCGGCTCCTCGAAGACGGCGAGGTGCTGGCGCTCGACGGCCCCTGGCCCATGCGCTGGCGGGTGCTGCACACGCCGGGGCACGCGCGGGGCCACGTGACGCTGGTCGACGAGGCCTCGGGCGCCGCGGTGGTGGGCGACATGGTGGCCGGCGTGGGCACCATCGTCATCGACCCGCCGGAGGGCGACATGGCCGAGTACCTCCGGCAGCTCGCGCGCCTCGAGGCGCTGCCGGTGCGCGCGGTGTACCCGGCGCACGGGCCGGTGGTGCCCGACGGCCCGGCGAAGCTGCGCGAGTACCTGCAGCACCGCGCCTGGCGCGAGGGCAAGGTGGTGGAGGCGATGGCCAGCTTCGAGGGCGAGGGCTGGGTGGCGCTCGCGCACCTCGTGCAGCGGGCCTACGACGACGTGGCGGCCTTCGTGTGGCCCATCGCCGAGCGGAACGTGGAGGCCATCGTGCGCAAGCTGGAGGCCGAGGGGCGGGTGGCGCGCGCGGGCGAGCGGGTGCGGCTGGTGCGCTGAGGAGGCCGCGATGCGAAGTGCCTTCTCTCGTGCCGTGGCCGCGGCACCGGCCTACTTCCCGCAGCCGCAGCGACGCTGCGGCCTCCAGCGCGCGCGGCCGCTCGAGCGTGTCGCCGCGCGCTCGACGACGGCTCACCCCGGGGGGCGCGGGCGCGGCCTGGGCAGCTCGATCGGCCGGAGCACGCAGCGCCCCGACGCGCAGGCCGCGCGCCCGGGCTGCGGCGTGGGGCACGGGGCGCAGTTGGGCACGGGCCTCGGCCCCGCACTGTCACCCGTCGAGAGCCCGTAGTTGGGCTTCTCGCCTGCCTGCTCCCTCGGGGGCGGCACCGGCGAGGGGCGGCGCTGGAGCGGCACCACCGCGTCGACGGGCACGGCCTGCGTGGTGGGGCAGCAGCCGCAGGGCCCGCCGCAGCCCGCCGTACCCACCTCCACGACGCTGCAGTCGGCGTCGACGCGGCACTCGGCCTGCCGGGGCCTGGCCACGCAGCGGCCCGCCTCGCAGGCGGCGACCCAGGCCGACACGTCGTGACGCCCGCACTTCGCGGTGCTGCAGTCCGGCGCGGTACAAAGCACCGCCGCGCAGAACTCGCCCTCCCGCGTGCCGCGCGGCACCGCGCGGGGCGGCGGCGGGCAGCACGACGGGCAGCAGCCCGCGAAGGTGCTCAGCTGGCAGTCCTGGTCGAGGCGGCATTGAGAAGGGGGCGGGCGCCGCGTCGGCCCGGGCGGCGGCGGGGGCGCGACGTCCGCGAGCAACGACAGGGCGAGGGCCGTGAGGAGCATGGTGCCGGGAGTCTGCCCCGAGCCGGGCGGCGACGACAGCCGCCGGGCGCCGCTGGAACGAAAGCGCCGGACGCGGTGTCATGGCGCCACCGTGACGCCCCTGCTCCTCTCGCTCGTCCTCGCCGCGCCGCCGACCGTGGTGGTGCTGCCCCTGGGCAAGGTGGACCCAGTGCTGCTGGACGGGGTGGTGGAGGCGGTGAAGGCGCGGGTGGAGGCCCAGGTGAGGGTGGACCCTGCCCGGGAGCTGCCCCCGAGCGCCTGGTACGCGCCGCGAAAGCGCTGGCGCGCCGAGCGCATCCTCCGCGAGGTCGAGGCGAACCCGCCCCAGGGCGCGTGGAAGGTGCTGGTCGTCACCGCGGCGGAGCTCTCCACCACCAAGGGCGACATCTTCGACTGGGGCATCGCTGGCCTGGGCAACCTCGACGGGCTGGCCTGCGTCGCCTCGACCTACCTCTACACGAAGCACTCGAAGACGAAGGCGCAGGCGCAGCGGCGCTTCAGCGACGTCGCCGTGCACGAGCTCGGGCACACGCTGGGCCTGCCGCACTGCGAGACGACGGGCTGCGTGATGGCCGACGCGAAGGGCAAGGCCATGAAGTCCGCCGACGCGAGCCGCGGGCACTACTGCCTCCGGTGCCGGCAGGCCGTGGAGGCCGGAGTGCTCAAGCCGCTGCGCTGGTGACGCGCGACTTGGGCGCATGCGTCGGGCCGGGGCTGTGGCACGCTGCGCGGCTCCCGATGCTGCGCTTCGCCGTCACCGTGGTGCTGAGCGCCTTCCTGCTCTTCCTCGTGCAGCCGCTCGTGGGCAAGGTGGTGCTGCCGTGGTTCGGCGGCGCGCCCGCGGTGTGGACGACGTGCCTGCTCTTCTTCCAGCTCGTGCTCCTGGGCGGCTACGCGTGGTCGCACCTGGTGGTGCGGCGGCTGCGTGGCGCGTGGCAGCGGCGCGCGCACCTGGGGCTCCTCGCGGTGGCGGTGCTCGCCGTCGTGGCCACCACGGTCTGGTGGGGAGCGCCGCTGGTGCCCATCGCCGCGCTGCGGCCGGATCCGTCGAGCGACCCGGTGCCCGCGCTGCTGCTGCTCCTCGGGCTCTCGGTGGGGTTGCCGTACTTCGCGCTCTCCTCGACGGGCCCGCTGCTCCAGGCGTGGGTGGCGCAGAAGGTGCCCACGGCGACGGCGATGCGGCTCTACGCGGCGTCGAACATAGGCTCGCTCGTCGGGCTGCTCGCCTTCCCGGTCGTGTTCGAGCCCTTCTGGCCCTTGCGCACGCTGGCCTGGGGGTGGGCCGCGGGCTTTCTAGTCTTCGCGCTCGCCTGCGGGAGCGTCGCGTGTCGCGCGCCGGAGGTGCCGCCCGAGGCGGCCGCGGCCGAGGTGCTCCCGGGTCGCACGGTGGCGCTGTGGGTGCTGCTCGCGGCGCTGCCCTCGGGCCTGCTGCTGGCCATCACCAACCACCTCACGCAAGACGTCGCGCCCATTCCTTTCCTCTGGGTGGTGCCGCTGGTGGTGTACCTCGCCAGCTTCGTCGTCACCTTCGACAACGAGCGCTGGTACCGCCGCGCGTGGGCGCTGCCGGCGCTGGTCGGCTTCGGGCTCCTCACGGCGGGGCTGCTCCTGTACCCCATCGAGCCGTCGGCCCTCGTGGCGCTGACGGTGTACCTGGGCTTCCTCGCGGTGGCCTGCGTGGTGGCCCACGGCGAGCTGGTGAAGCTGCGGCCGGGCAGCGGGCACCTGACGACCTTCTACCTGGCGGTGGCGGCCGGCGGCGCGCTCGGCGGCTTCTTCGTGGCGGTGGTCGCCCGCTTCGCCTTCCGCGACTACACGGAGCTGCCGCTGCTGTGCGCCGCGCTGATGCTGGCCGCCGCCCTGGTGGTGGCGCGCGAGGGCACGGCGACGGGTAAGCGCTTCCTCGCGGCGGCGACGCTGGTGGCGGTGCTCTTCGGCTGGAGCGTCTTCCTCCGCGGCCGGGGCGCGCTGGAGAGCAAGCGCGACTTCTTCGGCGTGGTGCGCGTGGAGAAGGACGCGCGGCGCGTGACGCTGGTGCACGGGCGCGTGCTGCACGGCGCGCAGTGGCTGGCGCCCGAGAAGCAGCGCGTGGGCACCACCTACTACCACCCGGGCAGCGGCGCGGGCCTGCTCCTCACCCAGCGAGACCGACCGTGGCGCGTGGGCCTCGTGGGCCTGGGCGTGGGCACGCTCGCGGCGTACCTGCGGCCGGGCGACGCCTTCCGCTTCTACGAGATCAGCCCCATCGTCACCGCCTACGCGCAGGGCGAAGGCGGCTACTTCACGTTCCTCTCGGGGGCGCCGGAGAAGGTCGAGGTGGTGCTGGGCGACGCGCGCACCAGCCTCGAGCACGAGGCGCCCAACCGCTTCGATGCGCTGCTGCTCGACGCCTTCAGCGGCGACTCGGTGCCCACGCACCTGCTGACGAAGGAGGCCTTCGAGCTGTACCTGACGCACCTGGCGGGTGACTCCTCGGTCATCGCGGTGCACATCTCCAACCGCTACATCCGCCTGCTGCCGGTGGTGGCGCGGCTGGCGAACGAGCTGGGGCTGCACGCCGTCGGCGTCGAGGTGGAGGCGCCCGATGAGTACATGACGCGGCCCTGGTGGGTGCTCATGTCGAAAGACCCCGCGGCCATCGCGGTGAAGGCCGCGCCCGACGACATGGTGGACCTGGCGCCCTTCACGAAGGGCCCCCTGTGGACGGACGACTTCACCTCGCTGTGGGGTCTGGTGGACTGGTAGGGGCTGCTGGCTTCACTCCGGCTCGTCGTCGGGGGGCGAGGCCGCGCGCATCGCGCAGCTCGCGACGCTGTAGAGCTCGCGGGCTCGAGGGGCCTCGAGGTCGAGCGACCACCGCAGCCGACTCCCTTCGCCAGCCTGGCGCTTGAGGGGGATGCCGACGCCTGCGAGCGCGTCGAGGTCGCGGCGGATGGTGCGGGTGCTGGTGCCGTAGCGCTCGGCCAGCGCGTAGATGTCGCAGCCGCTGCGCTGCCCCAGGTCGCTGAGCAGCTGCAGCATGCGCACGAGCTGCTCGTTTCGGCTCGATGGCTGACCCTTCTTGCCCACCCCGGCTCCCGGTCAAGACGCGCTGGCGTCGAGAAGACCGTACAGGCCGGTGCTGACACCGCAGGTCACAGTCCGCCGCCTCGCCCGTCGACCGCGCCGACGTGGGGGCAGCCTCCGGAAGGCTGAGATTTGCCGAAGCCCGGGGGTGCCGCGGGGCGCGCGCGGGAGTACAAGCCGCCCGCATGTCCGAGGGCGCCTACCTGTCGCTGCTGCGCGAAGTGCTCGAGAAGGGGAAGGCGCGGGAGGACCGCACCGGCGTGGGCACGCGGGGCCTGTTCGGCGCGCAGCTCCGCTTCGACCTGCGCGAGTCGTTCCCCTTGCTGACGACCAAGAAGGTGCACCTCAAGTCCATCCTCCACGAGCTCTTGTGGTTCGTGCGGGGCGAGACGCACGTCAAGCCGCTGCAGGACGTGGGCGTGTCCATCTGGGACGAGTGGGCGACGCCCGCGCAGACGGCGCGCTTCGGGCGACAGCCGGGCGACCTGGGGCCGGTGTACGGGCACCAGTGGCGCAACTTCGGGGCGACGCGGCGGGCCGACGGCACCTACGAGCGCGATGGCGTGGACCAGCTCGCGAAGGTGATGCGCGATCTCGCCGAGCGGCCTTCGAGCCGGAGGCTCCTCGTCAGCGGTTGGAACCCGAAGGAGGCCGACGAGGTGGCGCTGCCGCCGTGCCACACGCTCTTCCAGTTCCACGTGCAGGACGACGAGGTGTCGTGCCACCTCTACCAGCGCAGCGCCGACCTGTTCCTCGGCGTGCCCTTCAACATCGCCAGCTACGCGCTCCTGACGATGATGGTGGCGCAGGCGAGCGGCCGGAAGCCCGGCGACTTCGTGCACAGCTTCGGCGACGTGCACCTGTACTCGAACCACGTGGAGCAGGCGAAGGAGCAGCTCTCTCGCACGCCGCGCGCGCCGCCGCGCATGCGCCTCAACCCGGCGCGCAGCAGCCTCTTCGAGTTCCAGTTCGAGGACTTCACGCTCGAGGGCTACGAGCCGCACCCCGCCATCAAGGCGCCGGTGGCGGTGTGAGCCTCGCGCTCATCGTGGCCATGGCGAAGAACCGCGGCATCGGCCTGCGCGGCGCGCTGCCGTGGCACGTGCCGGAGGACTTGAAGCGCTTCAAGGCGCTCACGATGGGGCACGCGCTCCTCATGGGGCGTGCCACTCACCAGTCCATCGGGCGCGCGCTCCCGGGTCGCAGGAACCTCGTGCTCACGCGCAGCCCCGCCGTCTTCGCGGGCTGCGAGAGCGCCTCGTCGCTCGATGAGGCCCTGGCGCGCGTGGCAGACGACCCGATGCCCTTCGTCATCGGCGGCGCGCAGCTCTACGCCGAGGCGCTGCCGCGGGTGACGCACCTGTTCCTCACCGAGCTCGACCGCGAGGTGGAGGCCGACACGTTCTTCCCCCCGCTCGTCGCGGGCGAGTGGCGTGAGGTGAAGCGCGTGCCGGGCGAGACGCCGGGCGTGGCCTTCGTGGACCTGGAGCGCATCGCGGCGCGGTGAGGGGGCGGGCCCTGCGGGCCTCGACGCGCCGGGCCGCTGACTGGCGTCGCCGTGGACTCCCGCGGCGCTCCCCGTTACGCAGGGGCCCCATGAAGATCTACACGAAGACCGGAGACAGCGGCGACACGGGCCTCTTCGGCGGCGGGCGCGTCGGCAAGGAGAGCACCCGGGTCGAGTCCTACGGGCAGGTCGACGAGCTCAACGCGCTGCTCGGCGTCGCGCGGGCCGAGGGCGCCGGCGGCCTCGACGAGCTCCTCAAGCGCCTGCAGGACCAGCTCTTCACCGTGGGCGCCGTGCTGGCCACGCCGGCGGGCACCAAGGCCTCCGCGCACATCCCCTCGCTGCAGCCCGCGTGGGTGACGGCCATGGAGCAGGCCATCGACGGCTTCGACGCCGAGCTGCCGCCGCTCACCAGCTTCGTGCTGCCGGGGGGCACGAAGGCCGCCGCCACGCTGCACCTCGCGCGCACCGTCTGCCGCCGGGCCGAGCGCCGCATCGTGCCGCTCATGCGCGCCGGCGAGGTCGACGCCGAGGTCGTCGTCTACTTGAACCGCCTGTCCGACCTCCTCTTCACCATGGCCCGCATCGCCAACCACCGCGCCGGGGTGCAGGACGTGCCCTGGGTGGCGCCGAAGGCGTGACGCTCCCGGCGGCCGAGCTCGCGGCGCTGGCGCGGCAGGCGGGCTTCGACCTGGTCGGCGTCTCGCGCGCGGAGCCGATCCCCCGCGAGGTGCTGCTCGACTGGCTCGCCGCCGGGCACCACGCCGATCTCGACTGGATGGCGGAGCGCGTCGAGGAGCGCCTCGACGTGACGAAGCTGCTGCCCGGGGCGCGGGCCGTCGTCTCGCTCGCGTGCAACTACTGGCACACCGACGACGCCTCGCCCATCGCCCGGTACGCGCGCGGCCGCGACTACCACGCGACGATGCGCGACCGGCTCCGGGCGCTGCGGCGCGCGCTCCGGGCTCGCTGGCCGGGCGTCACCGACTACGGCGCCGTCGACGCGAACCCGGTGATGGAGAAGGTGTGGGCCGTGCGCGCGGGCCTGGGCACGGTGACGAAGAACGGCTGCTTCACCACGCGCGAGTTCGGCTCGTGGGTGGTGCTCGCCACCATGGTGCTGGACGTGGAGGTGGACGCGTACGCGGCGGTGCTCGACGAGGACCCGTGCGGCCGCTGCCGCATCTGCCTCGACGCGTGCCCCACCGGCGCGCTGGTGGCCGACCGCGTCGTCGATGCCCGCGCGTGCCTCTCGTACCAGACCATCGAGAACGAGGGCGCCGTGCCCGAGGCGCTGCGCCCGGCGATGGAGGCCATCACCTTCGGTTGCGACATCTGCCAAGACGTCTGCCCGCTCAACGTGACGCCGCTCCGGGCCGGCGCCCGCTTCGTGCCGCGCGCGGTGGCGGGGCAGTCGGTGCGCGCGCTCGCTGGCATGAGCCGGGCCGAGTACGACGCCTGGGTGCCGGGCACGGCGCTCGCGCGCGCGGGCTACGACGGGCTGCGGCGCAACGCCTGCTACGCGCTCGGTGCGGTGCGCGACGCGGGGGCGCGGCCGCTCCTCGAGGCGCTGTGCGGCGACGCCGACGCGCGGGTCGCCGAGGCGGCGCGGTGGGCGCTTGCGCAGCTCGGGTGAGTCGGCGCGAACGCTGGGCGTCAACGCGGCGGTGCGGCTCCGGCAGTGGTGACGCGCCGCACCCGCGACGCCAAGGCGCGGCTCCGGGCGTGGCGACGTGCGTCCTGCAGCTTCGAGCGGTCGGCGCGGGGTCGTCGGGACGGAGCCGGCGCGCCGGCTGTCCCGTCGCCGGGCGCGGTGCGAGCAGCCGGCCTCCTGCCCGCGCCCTCGCGCCTCAGCCGACCGACACTACCGTCAGCACCCGCCGCTTGCCGCCGAGTGAGAGCTCGACCTCGTCGCCCGCCTGCTTGCCCAGGAGCGCGGCGCCCAGCGGCGACGCGGGCGTCACCACCTGCACGTTCCCCTTGAGCCGGCTGCCGCCGCCCTCCGGCGTGAGGAAGTAGCGCTGCGTGGCGCCGTCGTCGTCTTCGACCTCAAGCAGCGCGCCGACTCGCGCGACGTCGGCGGGCGCGAGGCTCATGGTGCCGAGCGCGGCGAGGCCGGCCTTCAAGCTCGCGATGCGCTGGGCCTGGCCGCGGGCGAGGTAGCTCTGCTCGAGGGCGCGGGTGTCTTTGTCGTTCTCGGGCTTGGCCTGCTCGTGCGTGGCGCCCTCGATGGCGGCGGCGTGGGCCTCCTCGAGGGTGGCGAGGGTGGCCTCGAGCGTCGCGAGGAGCTCGGCCCGGAGCGTCTTCTTCGAGAGCTTCACAGGCGGCGCTTCTACTCGCTCGCGCCGCGTTTCGCGGGCCCCCCGCGCGGGTTTGGACTACGAGCACGGCCTTTCCCGCCCCCGCGAGGAGCCAGCCCATGTCGAGTGAAGAGCGCCCGTCGCAGGGCGTGGAGACCGAGGCGGTCGGCGCCGACTACTTCGCGCAGCGGCAGCTCAAGCAGGGCGCGGCGGGCTGGGTGTTGCTCGTCGGCCTCGGCGTCGCCTACGTCATCTCTGGTGACTACGCGGGCTGGAACTTCGGGCTCGCGCAGGGTGGGTGGGGCGGCATGTTCCTGGCCACGCTGCTGATGGCCACCATGTACCTGTGCATGTGCTTCGCGCTCGCGGAGCTGGCCTCGATGATCCCCACCGCGGGCGGCGGCTACGGCTTCACGCGCACCGCCTTCGGGCCCTGGGGCGGCTTCCTCACGGGCACCGCCATCCTCATCGAGTACGCCATCGCGCCGGCGGCCATCGCATGCTTCATCGGGGCCTACTGCCAGTCGCTCTTCGGCATCGGCGGGTGGCCGGTGTACCTGGCGTTCTACGTCACCTTCGTGGGGCTGCACGTGCTGGGCGCGGGCGAGGCGCTGAAGATCATGTTCGCCATCACCGCGGTGGCCGCCGTGGCGCTCGCGGTCTTCATCGGCGCCATGGCCCCGCACTTCGACTCGGCGCGGCTCTTCGACATCCCCGCGACCGAGGCGGTGGGGGCGAGCGCCTTCCTGCCCTTCGGCTACGTCGGCGTGTGGGCCGCCATCCCCTACGCGATGTGGTTCTTCCTCGCGGTGGAGGGCGTGCCGCTGGCCGCGGAGGAGACGAAGGATCCGAAGCGCGACCTCCCGCGGGGGCTGCTCGGCGCGATGCTGGTGCTGCTCGCGCTGGCCGCGCTCATCTTGCTGCTCGGGCCCGGGGCCGCCGGCGCGCTCGCGCTCAAGGGCTCGGGCAACCCGCTGGTGGAGGCGCTCGAGGCCGCCTACCGCGGCCCGACGTGGATGAGCCGCTTCGTGAACTTCGTCGGCCTCGCGGGGCTGGTGGCGAGCTTCTTCTCGATCATCTTCGCGTACTCGCGGCAGATCTTCGCGCTCTCGCGGGCGGGCTACCTCCCGCGCGGCCTCTCGGTCACCAACCGCAACAAGGCACCGGTGCTGGCGCTGGTGGTGCCGGGCGTCGTCGGCTTCGCGCTCTCGCTGACGGGGCAGGGTGACCTGCTCATCCTCGTGGCGGTGTTCGGCGCGACGCTGTCGTACGTGCTGATGATGGCGGCGCACATCACGCTGCGGCTCAAGCGGCCGGACCTGCCGCGGCCCTACTCGACGCCGGGCGGCATCGTGACGTCGTCGGTGGCCCTGGTGCTGGCGCTGGTGGCGCTCGTCGCCGGCTTCCTGGTGGACCCGCGCGTCGTCATCGGCGCCGCGGCCATCTACGGCCTCTTCGTCGCCTACTTCGCGCTCTACAGCCGGCACCACCTCGTCTCGGGCACGCCCGAGGAGGAGTTCGCCGCCATCAAGGCCGCGCAGGCCTCGCTCCAGTAGCGGGCGAGGCCGCTCGGGCTACTTCGCGGTGAGCCCGCGCTTCTCGAGCGTCGACTGCATCGAGCCCGGGTTGATGTCGCGGCCCTGCGCGACGCGGTCATTCCACGTCTCGCTCTTGCCGATGGTGCCGGGCACCTCGGTCATGGTGATGGTGCCGGGCACCGGGCAGACCAGGTGGCACAGGTTGCAGCCCACGCACTCGGCGTCGTCCACCACGGGCAAGAAGCGGCCGACCGCGCCGGCGGCCTTCACCGGCACCGCGGGGATCTCGCTGGGGATGTGCGTGTGGCCGGCCTTCACGTGCTCCTCGTGCGTGCGCCCGGGGATGAGGATGCACTGGTGCGCGCCGTCCATGCAGGCGACGTGGCACAGGTTGCAGCCGATGCACGACTCCGGGTTGATGCGCGCCTTCAGGTTGTAGTTGAGGTCCAGGTCGCCCCACTCGGCGTAGGCGCCGATGGCTTTGCCCCGGAGCTCGTTCACCGACTTCATGCCCTGGCTGTCGAGGTAGTCCGACAGGCCCTCGATCATGTCCTCGACGATGCGGTAGCCGTAGTGCATCACCGCGGTGCACACCTGCACGCTGGTGGCCCCGAGGGAGATGAACTCGGCCGCGTCGCGCCAGTTCGAGATGCCGCCGATGCCCGAGTACGCCATGTGCTTCGTCAGCGGGTTGCGCGTGAGCTGCGCGAGCATGTGCAGCGCGATGGGCTTGACCGCCGGGCCGCAGTAGCCGCCGTTGGTCGACTTGTTGCCCACCCGCGGGTTGGGCACCATGCGGTCGAGGTCCACCCCGAGGATCGACTTGATGGTGTTGATGAGCGAGACGGCCGGGGCCCCGCCCTTCGCCGCCGCCTCGCCGGGCTCGTTGATGTCGCCGGTGTTGGGCGTCAGCTTGATGATGACGGGCGTCTTCGCGTACTCCATCGCCCAGCGGGTGATCTCCTCGAGCACCTTGGGCTCCTGGCCCACGGCGCTGCCCATACCGCGCTCGCACATGCCGTGCGGGCAGCCGAAGTTGAGCTCGAGGCCGTCGCAGCCGGTGTCCTCGGCGCGCTTGATGATCTCCTTCCAGTTCTCCTTCGTCTCGACCATCAGCGACGCGATGACCGCGTGCTTCGGGTAGCGCTTCTTGACCTCGTACATCTCCTTGAGGTTCACCTCGAGCGGGCGGTCGGTGATGAGCTCGATGTTGTTGAGGCCCATCATGCGCGTGTTGCCGTAGTCGTGGCTCCAGAAGCGCGAGGTGACGTTGGTGATGGGGTCGCCCAGCGTCTTCCACACCGCGCCGCCCCAGCCGGCGTCGAAGGCGCGCATGATCTGCGGCCCGGAGTTCGTCGGCGGCGCCGAGGCGAGCCAGAAGGGGTTGGGCGACTTGATGCCGCAGAAGTCGATGCTCAGGTCAGCCATGGTCACTTCCCTCCCAGCGCGCGCAGCATGTCGCGCACGGCGATCTTCGCTTCTTGCACTCCGTTGACGACCTCTTTGCCCCCGTTGACGCAGTCACCGCCGCTCCACACCTTCGCGTTGCCGGTGCGGTGCGTGGCGGCGTCGACGACGACGCGGCCCTTCTTGTCGAGCGCGACGCCGGGGAAGGCCTTCGCGACGCCGGTGGCCACCGACTGGCCGATGGCGAGGGCGACGAGCTGCACGGCCACCGTCTCTTCGGTGCCGGCGACGGCCTTGCCGTCCTTCGCGTGGGCGAGCCTGACGCCGGTGAGCTTCCCCGCGGCGTCGCGCAGCACCTCGGTGACGACGCGGTGCGCGAGGAGCCGGGCCCCGTCTTCACGCGCCGACGCCAGCTCGTGCGCGTAGCCCGACATGTCCTGCTCGCCGCGGCGGTAGACGAGGGCCACGTCTTCGACGCCGAGGAGCTTGAGCTCGTGGGCGATGTCGAGGGCGGTGTTGCCGCCGCCGATGACGAAGGCCTGCGTGACGCCCTCGAGGCTCAGCGCCGGGTCAGCCTTGATGTGCTCGATGAGGTCCACCGCGCCCCAGACGCCCGGCCCGGCCTCGCCGGGCACGCCGAGCGCCGAGTCGGGGCCCAGGCCCAGGCCCAGGAACACGCCGTCGTAGTCTTTGAGCAGCGCCTCGGCGCTCACCTGGCCCGGGCCCGCGGCGCCGGCGACCACCTCGACGCCGAGCTTGAGCTCGATGTCGCCCAGCGTGAGCACCTGCTGGATCTCGGCCAGCGCCGCGTCACCCGACTGCTTGTAGGGCGCGATGCCCAGGGTGTTGAGGCCCCCGGGCACGGCCTTCTTCTCGAAGATGACGGCCCGGTGGCCCTCGAGGGCGAGCAGGCCCGCGGCGGCGATCGACGCGGGGCCCGAGCCCACCAGCGCCACCTTCTTGCCGGTCGACGGCTTGCGCGCGGGGAGCAGGGCGGCCAGCGGCGTGCCCTCGAGCGTCGCCTCGGTGGCGTGGCGCTGCAGGCGGCCGATGGCGATGGGCTCGCGGCCCCACGCGTTGTACACGCACGCGCCCGCGCAGAGCTCCTCGACGGGGCACACGCGCGCGCACGACGCCCCGAGGATGTTCTCCGCGAGGATGGTGCGCGCCGCGCCCTTCACGTTCTCGGTGCTGAGCTTGTGAATGAAGGTGGGGATGTCGATGCCCGTGGGGCACGCCTTGATGCAGGGCGCGTCGACGCAGTACAGGCAGCGGTTCGCCTCGGTGACGGCCTCGGCCTTCGAGTAGCGGGGCTTCTTGTCCTTGAAGCGCTGCTCGAGTCGTCCGGACGGCAACACGGGGAGTGGGTGCATCGAGCCTCCTGGCGGTGTCGCGGCCGGAGGGGAGAGGGGGCCGCGCAGAGAAGCCGCGAAGGCTCGTTGGCGCTCCTCGGAGTGTCAAGGAACGATCGATGACGCAACGAGCCGTCCGCGGCCCCTCCGCCGCCGCGTCAGGAGGGCTGCGGCACCACCATCACGCTGCGGTAGGCGAGCGCCGCGACGCGGGCGGCGACCCGGCGAGAGGCCTCGGAGTCGCTCCGCGGCGCGCCCACCACGATGACGTCGGCGTCGGAGGCCCTCGCCACCGAGAGGATGCCCGACACCGGATCGCTGCCCTCGGTGAGCGCGACGTCGGCGCCCTCGGCGCGGGCGAGGCGCTCGACCTGCGGCTCGAGGTCTGGCCGGTGGGCCTGGGCGATCTCCGGCTCGACGTGGTGGTGCACCGTGAGCTGCCGGTGGAGCGCGTGGGCCAGGGCCGCGGCCTCGCGCACCACGGGCAGCCGGGCGTCGAGCATCCGTGAGGCCGCCATCACCGAGTGGTCGGGCCGCGGGCGCCGCGCGATGACGCAGCTCGCGCCGCTCTCGGTGGCCAGCTGCAGCACGCTGTCGCCGGGCCAGATGCGCGTCGAGCTGAGCACCACCACCTGCGCCTCGAGCGCCGCGAGCGCGCGCGCGAGCTGCTCGGTGCCCTCGCTCTTGAGCGTGACGAGCCCCGGCAGCTTGTGGTGCTTGCCCAGGCGCCGCTCCCAGCGCTGGCGGGCGGCCTGCACCCGCTCCAGGTCCTGCGTGCGAGAGACCAGCCGCACCTCGAGCAGCGGCAGCTCGAGCGCCGCCGCCAGCTCCAGCGCGCGCTCGCGGGCGAAGCGGTGGCCCGCCCCCAGGCTCCGCAACAGCACCACCGGCCGCATGGGGAGCGCCGGCCGCGGCCCCGAGCTCACGGGGGGGGTCATCGTTGGGAGTGTCGTCGTCCAGGTCGTGTCGATCATCACTGCCTCCTTGTTGACCCCCACTGTGGCCCAGCCTCGACTTGTGTGGTGGAACGAAAGAACGACAGAATATGTCGAGAGGAACGACAGATGACGACCTGGCTCAACCACCACCACCTCGAGTACTTCCGGCGCATTGCGAAGGAGGGGGGCTTGAGCGCGGCGGCCCGGCGCCTGCATGTCACGCACTCCACGCTCTCGGCCCAGCTCCGGCAGCTCGAGGCCGTGCTGGGCGCCCCCCTCTTCGAGCGGGAAGGGCGGCGGCTGGTGCTCACGTCCTTCGGGGAGCAGGTGCTCACCTACGCGGAGGCCATCCACCGGGTGGGGGAGCAGCTGCTCGACTTCGCCCAGACGCGCAGCGCGCCCCAGCACCGCCGCGCGCTGCGCATCGGCGTGAGCGCCACGCTGCCGCGCACCATCGTGTACCGGCTGGTGGAGCCGCTGCTCAAGAGCCCCGCCTACGGGCCCATCGAGTTCCGCGAGCGGCCCACGGCCGCGCTCGCGGGCGAGCTGACGTCGGGTCGGGCGCACTTCGCGCTCTCCGACGAGCCGGTGGTGAAGCCCGGCGTGCACTCGCACCTCCTCGGCAGCTCGGGGGTGCTCTGGTACGGGGCGCGGGAGTTCGCGCGGCTCCGCGAGCGGTTCCCCTCGAGCCTGGCCGGCGAGCCGGTGGTGCTGCCGGCGGGGCCGCTGCGCAAGGCGCTCGAGCAGTGGCTGGTGGACCGGGGGCTGACGAGGGTGCGCGTGGTGGCCACGGCCGACGACGCGCCGATGCTGCGCACCCTGGGCGTGCGGGGCGTGGGCGTGTTCCCCGTGCGCAGCGCGCTCCGGGCCGAGGTGGAGGACCTGCACGGGCCGGTGCCGCTGGGCCGCGCCGACGGCGTGACGGACCGCTACTACGCGCTGACGCACAGCCAGGGGGAGGCCACGGAGGAGCTGCGCCTGGTGATGAGCGCGGCCCGCGCGGGGCTGCGGTCGCAGGGCGGGTGACGCGGCTCAGGGGCCGATGGTGGTGGTGATGACCCCCAGGCCGGTGTCGTTGCCCAGCTGCCCGGTCGCGTTGCTGCCCCAGCAGCGCAGGGCGCCCGCGCGCGTCTCGGCGCACGAGAAGTTGATGCCGGCCCACACGTGCTTCGCGGGCTCGAGGTCGAGCACCCGGAGCGGCTGCGCGCTGCAGGGGATGGAGGCTCCCCCGCCGATGTCGCACCGCGTGCTGCCCGTGGGCGCGCCCAGCTCGCCGTCCCAGCTCGAGCCCCAGCACCAGACGGCGCCGTCATCGGAGAGCGAGCAGACGTGCGTGCTGCCCACGGCGACCTCGGTCGCGAGCAGGCCGGTCACGCGCCCCGAGCCGCCGCCCGCCGCGCGGTACAGGCCGTTGCCGAGCTGCCCGTAGGTGTTCCAGCCCTTGCAGGTCATCGCGCCGCCCGTCTCGAGCAGGCAGAGGTTCGCCTCGAAGTTGTGGCCCAGCGTCACCCAGTACTGGGCGCTGACCTGCGCGTCCTTCAGGGTCGCCCCGCCCGTGGCGAGCTCGCTCGCGGCCGACGGCACGAGCTCGCCGCCGGTGGTCTCCAGGCTGCCCAGCCACCCCGTGCCCGCGGCGTCGACGGCGAGGTAGGAGAAGGCGCCGGTGCTGATGCGGGTGAAGGCCTGGCCGCCGGGCACGGGCAGGAGCTTCTGCTGCGTGTTCCGGCCGACGAAGCACCAGGCGGCGCCGTCGGTGGTGAGGCCGCACCAGCCGACGCTGTTGGTGTCGAACTGGCTGATGACGAGGTCACCGGAGGTGACGGTGAAGGCCGCCTCGCACGGCGCCTGCGCGCAGGAGCCCGGGGTCGCCGTGGGCCCGCACCACACCTTGCCCTCTTCGGTCAGCACGCACAGCCCGAAGGCCGCGGCGACCGAGAGCTTCACCGCCTTCGAGCCGGCGAGGGCCTCGTTCACGAGACGGGGCTTCATGGGGGCCGGGCTGATGCACGCGCCGAAGACGCTCGGCGGGCCGGCCGAGACGAAGGGTGCGGCGCAGGTGTTCTCCGAGCCCGTCTGCGCGAGCTCGCCGGGGAAGAGCACCGTCGAGTTGCCCCAGCACCAGACGGCGCCGGCCCCGTCCAGCGCGCAGGCGCCTTCGCTGCCGAGGGCGACGTCTCGCAGCGGCAGGGTGGGTGCGCCAGCGCCTCCGGGGCCGCAGCCCAGGAGCGCGAAGACGACGAAGCAGACGGCAGGCCGCGTGGGGGGCATCGCGCGAGTATGCCATCACGCCCCCGGCGGTCGGGAATCGTTGCCTCGCGCG
>CAYUZK010000131.1:4526-17279 GCA_964449625.1 uncultured Archangium sp. | reverse complement strand
GCTTGCGACGAGGGCGAGCGGCTGCGCGAGCTCGCGCGCCAGCCCGACGCCGCCGTGGCGCTGGCGGCCCTCGACGCGCTCGCCGCCCTGGGGCCGCTGGGCGACGACGCGCTGCTGCGCGCCGCCTCGCACCCCGACGCCGACGTGCTCTGCCGCGCCCTGGAGCTGGGCGCCGACCGGCCGCTCCTCGTCGACCGCGCGCTCGGGGCCCTGGCGCACCCCCGGTGGGACGTGCGCGTCGCCGCCGCGGGGGCCCTGGCCGTGGCCGGGAGCCCGGAGGTGCTCGGGCCCCTGCTGGAGGCCGAGGCCCGGGAGACCGACACGGTGGCCCGCGACGCGCTCGCTGGGGCCGTGCTGGCCCTCGGGCGTCGGGGTTGACGGCATGGGCCTGGGTGACGCGCGCCTCGAGCTGAGCCCCTCGGAGCTGCACACGCTGCGCGATCTCCTCGCGCGGGCCAGCGGCTTCGTGCTGCGCGACGAGCTCAAGTTCATCGCCGAGCGCCGCCTGGCGCCCCGCCTGGAGCTGCTGGGGCTGCGCGACTTCGCCGCCTACGCGCGCTACCTCCGCTTCGACCCCCGCGGGCCGGAGGAGCTGGAGACGGCCATCGACCTGCTCGTGCCCCACGAGACGTACTTCTTCCGCGAGCCGACGCAGCTGGCCTGCTTCGAGGAGGAGCTGTTGCCGCTGCTCGAACGGCGCAACGCGCGCACGCGGGCGCTGCACGCCTGGAGCGCCGGCTGCTCCACCGGCGAGGAGCCCTACACCCTGGCCGCGCTGATGGTCGACCGGCCGGGCCTCGCCGGCTGGGCGCTCGAGGTGCTGGGCACCGATCTCTCGCGCAAGGCCCTCACCGCGGCGCGCAAGGCCGAGTACGGCTCGATGGCCCTGCGCGCCACCACGCCGGCGCAGCGCGAGCGCCTCTTCGAGCCCCTCGAAGGGGGCCGGGTGCGCGTGAAGGAGCGCTACCGCGAGGTGGTGCGCTTCGGGCAGCTCAACCTCCTCGACGCGTCGGCCGCCGCGGTGCTGCCGCGCTTCGACGTCATCTTCTGCCGCAACGTGCTCATCTACTTCGACCAGGCCACGCGCCGGCGGGTGGTGGAGCTCTTCTTCGAGCGGCTGGTGGAGGGCGGCTTCCTGCTCCTGGGGCACTCCGAGAACCTGCTCCACCTGCCCACGCGCTTCGAGTTGGTGCAGCTCGAGGGCGACCTGGTGTACCGGAGGCCTGGCCCATGACGCGCGAGAAGCCCCTCACCGTCCTCATCATCGACGACTCCGCGGCCAACCGCCGCGCGCTCTCGCGCATCCTCGACGCGGCGCCGGGCATCGAGGTGGTGGGGCGCGCCGCCGACGGCGAGGACGGCCTCAAGCAGGCGCTCGCCCTCAAGCCCGACGTCATCACCCTCGACCTCGAGATGCCGAAGCTCGACGGCTACGCCTTCTTGCGGCTCCTCATGGCGCGGCAGCCGACGCCGGTGATCGTGGTGTCGTCCTATGGGCACCCGTCCGACGTCTTCAAGGCGCTGCAGCTGGGCGCCTTCGACTTCGTGGCCCGGCCGGGGGAGGGCGACGAGGCGTCGCTCGCCCCGGTGCGCGCGGAGCTCATCGAGAAGCTGCGGGCCGCGCGGCTCATGCGGCGCGACGAGCCGAAGCGGCCGCCCGTCGCCGCGAAGGCCGCCCGGGCCGCCGCGAAGCCGCCGGAGCTGGAGCGCGCCACCCTGGTGCTCGTCGGCGCCTCCACCGGCGGGCCGCCGGCGGTGCAGAAGCTCCTCGAGGCGCTGGCCGGGCTGCCGGTGTGCGTGGTGGTGGCCCAGCACATGCCGGCGCGCTTCACCGAGGCCTTCGCCGAGCGCCTCGACCAGGCGCTGTCCTTCCGCGTGTCGGAGGCGAAGAGCGGCGACCCGGTCGTGCCGGGGCGCGTCTACGTGGCGCCCGGTGGCGAGCAGCTCGAGGTGGCGGTGCGTGGCGGGCGCCTGGTGCTGGAGGTGAAGGCGACGAGCCCCACCGACGCCCACGCGCCCTCCGTCGATCGGCTCTTCTCCAGCGTCGCGAAGCTGGGCCTGCCCGAGGTGCGCGCGGTGGTGCTGACGGGCATGGGGGTGGACGGCGCGAAGGGCGCGCTCGCGCTCAAGAAGGTGGGCGTCGAGGTGTGGGCCGAGGCCGAGTCCACCGCGGTGGTGTTCGGCATGCCGGGCGCCGCCATCAAGGCCGGCGCGGTGGCGAAGACGCTGCCGCTCGACGAGCTCGGCCCCGCCCTGGCGAAGGCCCTCAAGCAGGGCTGAGCGCCGGGGCTACTTGGTGGTGAAGGCCGTCACTGCGCTGAAGCCCTCGGGCGCGTGCTCCGGCAGCTCCGCCAGGCGCGCGAGGTAGCGCTGGGCGGCGACGTCGGTGGGGTTCGCGGCGGCGAAGGCGGTGAAGGCCGCCCGGGCCTCTGGCAGCTTCCCCGCGCGGAAGGCCCCGAGCCCCTCCTGCCACCGGGCGAGCTCGGCCCGGGTCTGCACCGCGCGACCGGGCCCGGAGAGGAGCTCGAAGACGGCCACGGCCTCGTGCTTGCCCTTCACCTGGACGAGGTCGAGCTCGCGGAAAATGAAGCCGCCCTTCGCGGCGCGCACGGTGCCTTCGCCCACGAGGCAGAAGACGCCGTAGGTCTTGCTCAGGCCCTCGAGGCGCGAGGCGAGGTTTACCGAGTCGCCGGCCACCGTGTAGTCGAAGCGCTCGGCCGACCCCATGTTGCCCACCACCATGTCGCCGGTGTTGACGCCCACGCCGATGTGCACGGTGAGCCCGAAGCGCTGGAGCGGCCCCTGGTTGAGGGCGTCGAGCTCGCGGTGCATCTGGAGCACGCAGCGCAGCGCGAGGTCGGCGTGGTCGGCGCGCGGCACCGGGGCGCCGAAGACGGCCATCACCGCGTCGCCGATGTACTTGTCGAGGAGCCCGCCCTCTTTCAGCACCGCCTGCGTCATGGGCGAGAGGTAGGTGTTCAAGAACGACACCAGCTCCACCGGCGAGAGCTTCTCGGACAGCGTGGTGAAGTCGCGGATGTCGCTGAAGAAGACGGTCAGCTCCCGGCGCTCGCCGCCGAGGGCCAGCTTCTCGGGGTGGGCCACCAACTCGTCGAGCACGTCGGCGCCGACGTAGTGGCCGAAGGCCTTCTTGAGCTGCTGCCGCTGCAGCGCCTCGCTCGCGTAGGAGAGCACGAGGCCCACCGCGAGGCTGGAGGCGAGGCTCAGGGTGGGCAGCACCCAGGGCACCCAGAGGGAGCGCGTCGAGAAGAGCACGACCGCCGCGACCGCCCAGCCCCCGAGGAGGACGAGGCCACCGACGAGCTGCACCGGCAGGCGCCGCGCGAAGAAGAGCAGGGCAGCGAGCAGCCCGAGGCCGAGCGTGAGGCCCAGCTCCACCGTGCGGCGGACGCGCGAGAGCCCGTGCCCGCGCAGCAGGTTGTCGATGGCCGTGGCTTGCACCTCGACGCCGGGGAGCGACCCGAACGGCGTGCGCGTGTCGTCGTACCCAAGGCGCGTCACGCCCAGCAGCACGATCTTCCCGGCGAGGGCGCCCGCGGGCACCTTGCCAGCGACGAGGTCCACCGCGGAGTAGGTCGGGAAGGTGCCCGCGCGGCCGAGGAAGTCGAGCCAGAGCGCGTCGTCGTCGAGCGCGAAGCGGGTCTCCCCCACGCGCACCTCCTGCTGGGGCCCGAGGTACGCGAGCTGGCCGCGGCCGATGCCGCGCGAGAGCGCGACGGCGGGCACGGTGAAGGGCATGTAGATGCCGCCCTCGAGGCTGCGCGCGAAGAGGAGCCGCCGCACGGTGTGCGTGCCGTCTTCGCTCACGGAGGCGAAGCCCAGGCCCTTCGCCGCGGCGGTGAGCTCCGGCAGCGAGCCGATGACGGCCCTCGCCTCCACCGGAGGCACCAGGCCTGGCGTGCTCTGCCCGTACTTCGCCCGGCCGAGGGCCGCGGGCTCGAGGCTCGTGGCGCGGTCGCCCACGAAGATGATGAGCACCACGTTGCCTGCTTCGCGAATGGTGGTGGCCAGGCCCACGTCGCCGTCGAGCTCCGCGCTGATGTCTCGGAGGAGCTGCTCGGCCTCGCGCTCGAGCGGCGCCTCGCCTCGCGCCGCTCGCCAGGTGGCCACGCGGCCCTGCAGGTCTTCGCCCAGGAGCCGCTCGGGCACGTCGAACATCGCGTCGACGCCGATGACCTTCGCGCCCGCGGCCTTCGCGGCGCTGATGACCTTGCCCCAGCCGGCGCGGCGCTCGAACAGCGGCCCGGCCTCCTCGGCGGTGCGGTCGTCGAAGACCACGAGGGCGATCTCCGGGCTCGGGGCGCGCGGGCCGCGGAGCGCGAAGCGCCAGTCGACGCTCCAGCGCTCGACCACCTCGAAGGCACCCGTGCCCGCGCCGTCGTCGCGGGCGAAGGCCGCCAGGGTGCTCACCAGGACCGCGGCGAGCGCGGCCCCGGCCACGGGGCGGGAGAGCACCTTCACTTCACCTGCACCGTGAGCGGCGTGGGCTCGCGCGTGAGCTGCGCCGCGTGGGCCCCAGCCCACTCCAGCACGCAGGCCGGCGGGGGGAGGGCCCCGGGGAGCGTGACGCGCGCCTCGCCGCTCGTGTTGAGCCGGAACGTGAGGACCAGAGCGCTACCCAGCGCCTTCCGCGTCGCCTCGCTCAGGCTCGCGTACTCACCCTGGACACAGGCGCGGAGCAGCTCGTCAACCACGAGGGGGCCCGGCGCGGCCGGCATGCGGGCGCTCCCGCTGGGGGCACCCTGGGCGGGGCCGCCGCCGCCGCTCGCGTCCGCCGTCTGCTGGAGAGGTCGGCCCGGTGTCGACTTCGCCTCTTCACTGGCGGTGCGCTCCCTGGCGGGAGCTCCGCCGACCGGCTTCGGTGCCTGCCTGCGGGGGCCGCCCTCGTCCGACGCTGACCGCTCCCCGCTGCGGGAGCCGTCCTCCTTCTGCAACCAGGACCGCACCCATGACGGCGGCCACCACGAGCTGGTCGGCTCCTCGTCTCGACGAGGCTGCTTCGCGCTGCCTTCGTCACGCGGGCTCTCCTCCTTGCGCTTGACGTTCGCCGCGCTCAGGCCCGCGTGCCACCCGACGAGGCGCTCGGGGACCTTCTCGGTGGTCTTCTCTCTCTGCGTCAGCAGGCGCTCCAGCTGCTTCGCCGCGCTCTCCGTCGTCGGCGGCAGGTCGAGGAGCGCGATCTCAGAGACGGTCAGCGTCACCTCTTCGTCGAGCCGCACGAGGTGGCCGTTCGCGAGCACGGCGAGCACCACCCAGGAGTTCGTGCCGACGCCGATGCGCTCAGCCCGGTCGACGACCATCCCTGGCGCGAGCGCCACGCCCCCCCCTCCCGGCGGCGTCGCCGTGGTGCTGCCGAACGACATCACCACCTGGGCCGCGGGCGTCGCGCTCGCCGGCGGTGTCCGCGGCACGACCTCGAGCGGCGGGGTCACGGCCAACGCGAGGAGCAGCGCCTGAGGCACGAGCATGCCCAGACGGTACCCGCGCGCGGAGGCCCACGCGAGCCGTCCGTCGACTCCTCGAACGACAGGGTGCGCTCGTCCACGTCGTGGAGAGCGCCGACCGATGCGACGTCGCCGCCTGCCGCGCGCACGCCGGGGTCGGGAGGCCCCTGGTGACCGCTGCGCCGAGGGTGGTCAGCGCGCCCGCGAGGCGCGCGACATGGGCGGCCCCGAGTCCGGGCTTCAGGCGGCGGTTCACTTCAGCGGAACGACGAGCGGCTCCCAGGTGGGGTCGAGCTGGGCTCGGTGGGCATGGGCCCACGCGACGAGGCAGGGGTGCAGCGGCAAGGCGCCACCGGTGCTGACCTGCGCCTCGTCATCACGCAGTCGGAAGCGCAGCGTCACCGCAGTCCCGAGGGCCTCCCTCACCGGCGCCTCGAGCGCCGCGGCGACCTGTGCCACGCAGCGCTTCAGGCCCGCGTCGACGGAGAGCGGCGGCTGCGCTGCGGGAGCGGCGGGGCGGTCGCGCCGGCTGAGGTCGCCCGGTGGAGGGGGCGGCGGTGCAGCCGAGGCCGGGGGCTCCGCGGCCGGTGGCGGCGCAGGCGTGGTGCTGGGGGCGCCAGGAGGTCGGTGCGCGGGCGGCCCCCCCTTCGCGGCCGCGGCGATGGTTCTCCCGTTGGGCTCGCTCCCCTCGAAGCTGAAGTCATCGGCGGGCACCGCCTGCTTGCGCGCACCTTCGGCTGCCTTCTTCGAGGACTTCGCGGCGACGGTGTTGGCCGCGGCCAGCCCCTGGTGCCAGCCAATGAGCCGCTCGCTCCCCAGCCCATCCCGCTCCCGCTTCGAGAGGAGCCGGTCGAGCTGCGACTGCGCGTCTTCCTTGACTGGGCCGGCCTTGAAGAGGGCGAGCGTCTCGACCGCGATGCTCATCTCATCGTCGAGGCGCACGACGTGCCCGTTGTTCAAGAGCAGGAGCGCGACCCAGGCCTCCTGGCCAAGCCTCACCACGTCGGTGCGGTCGAGCAGCATGCCTCGCGTGAGGACGATCGGCATCGTGCCGCGGGGCAGCACCACCTGCCCGTGGACGAGCACCACCTGCGCCGCGGGGGTGCTGCTGGCGGCCGGCGAGCGCGGGGCGGGGGGGAGCGGCGGGGCGACGGCGAGGACCAGGAGGAGCGCCGGGAGCACGGGCATGGGACGCACCGTACCCCGGGCGGGTTCCCACGCGAGTCAGTGAAACCCGGGCCGAAAGCGAATACCGTCTGCCGGCCATGACCATTCGTGCCCTGGTCGTCGATGACTCCCTCCAGCTTCGCCGCAGCGTGATGTACGCGCTGCAGCGCCTCGGTGACGTCGTGTGTGTCGAGGCCCAGGACGGGGCCGAGGCGCTCAAGAAGTTCCAGGGTGGCCGGTTCGACATCGTGCTGACCGACATCAACATGCCGGTGCTCGACGGGCTGAAGCTGACCGCGCACCTCCGAGGCGACCCAGCGAACGCCGAGCTGCCCATCGTCATCATCACCACCGAGTCCGCCGCCGAGGATCGCGCGCGGGCCATGAAGCTCGGCGCCAGCGCCTACCTCATCAAGCCCGTGAAGGCGCAGGAGGTGCTGGAGACGGTGCAGCAGCTCCTCAAGCTCGAGCCATGACGGCGCTGGCGGCGGTCGTGGCCCTCGCCGTCGCCTCGGCGCCGCTGGCGGAGGTGTGGCCCTACGGGGTGAAGCGCCTGCCCGACGGCACGCTGGAGTACGCGTACGATCTGTCGGCGGTGAAGGCCGCCGGCGTGAACGTCGACGCGCGCGAGCTCCACGGCGAGGTGAAGCTCGTCGCCTTCCTCAAGGCCCTGCCTAAGACGGTGAGGCTCCAGGTCTCGCCGGGCGCGCCGCTGGAGCTCGCCGCGGGCCGCCCGCCCGAGGGGGGCCGCCTCGCCACGTCCTTCGCCGGCGTGTCCACCGCGCCGGTCGCCACCGACGACGCGCTGGGCAACCGCGGCGCGGCCCGGCTGCGCGCGGCCCTCGACCCCGACGAGCCCAAGCTCCTCGCCTCGGTGGACGTCTTCGCCTGGCAGGTGCGCCGCCTGGAGCTGGCGACGCTTGCGGCCGTGGAGCAGGACACCGAAGCGCTCCGGCGCGAGCTGTGGAGCGCGGTGCTCGACCGCGCCCTCAAGCGCCTCGCCGCGAGCCAGGGCGACGCGCGGGAGGGCGCCCTCGCGCTGGCCGCGCGGCTCGCAGCCGGCGCCGCGTGCCTGGAGCCTGGCCGCGTGCCCGCCGCGCTGCGGGCGAAGGCCGAGCTCTCCACGGCCATCGACGCCGAATTGCAGCACCTCGAGGGCGTGGCCGAGCTCCGCGCGGTGCCCCCGCCGTGGGCCTGGCGGCCCGAGCTCACCTGCGCCTGGCTCCGCGCCCGCGCCATGGCGCAGCCCTTCGCGCCGAGCCGCGCCGGCACCGCGGCGGTGCTGCTCTTCCTCGAGCTGCTGGCGAAGGAGCCGAAGCTCGCCGCGCTCGTGGCGCGCATCGAGCAGCGGCACCGCACGTTCCTGGGCGAGGCGGACGATCGCGCGCTGGCGCGCTGGAAGGCCGTGGCGAAGCCAGAGGCGTCGCTCGACGACCTCGGCGCCTTCATCGAGGCCCTCGAGCCGAGCGAGCGCACGCCGCCCGGGCTCCTCGCGCAGCCCGCGACGCCCTTCGGCCGCTTCCTCGAGGGGCTGGTTGGCGCCGAGCGGCGCGGCGCCTTCGAGGAGCTGGCCACGGCGTCGCAGGACGGGCGCGTCGGCCTGAAGGGCGAGGGCTGGGTGGTGGCCCGCGAGGCGGCGCTCGCGCAGCTGTGCGTGGGCGAGGCGGCGGGCGCCGGCGTGCAGCTCGACGGCGACTGGCGCGAGCGGCTCCGTGGCACCTTCGAGGCCCTGGTGGGGAGCGCGGCACAGGCGCAGGGCGGGCAGGGCGCGCCCTCGCGCGACGAGGGCGATCGCACGGACCTCAAGGTGCTCCTGCGGGTGCCGCCGGTGCTGGAGGTGGAGCCCCTCGCCGCGATCTACGCGAAGCAGGCCGCGGGGCTCCGAGCCCTGGCCGCCGCGCTGGCCGCCGAGAAGCTGGGAGGCCTGGCGGCGCTGGGGCCCGAGGGGCAGCGCGAGGGTGGGGCGCTCGCCGCGGCGAACGCGCTCGCGACGAAGCTCGAGGGCATCGCGGCCCTGGCCGACCCGGCGCGCGCGGCGTCTCCCGAGGCGGCCGCGGGGCGACGCGCGCTCGCGCGCAGGCGAGCGGAGGCGCGGCTCGCCGAGGACGTGCGCGAGGCCTCGGCCGCGCCGGTGTCCATCTCCACCGAGCGACAGCACGCGGCCATCGTGGGCGTGGCGCGGCGAGAGCTCGCCGTCACCTTCGCGCGGGCGCCGACCATTCGCGCGGTGACGCCGGAGGCGATGACGGGCCTCGAGGCCCTGCCCGCGGAGCAGCGCTACCTCGTGCCCACGCTGGTGACGGTCGGCGCGGCGGCGGCGCCGGGCGTCCAGGCGCTGGACCGCCGCGCGGTGCGCGCGCTCGTCGAGGCCCACGGCCGCGACGTGGTGCAGGTCGAGGGGGCCTTCACCGAGGCCTTGAAGCGCTGAAGGGTCAGTCTGTCTTGCTTCGTCGAGACTCCCCGCGCGATGTGGGCAAACAGGCGCCAAAGCTCTACTGGGGGGGCGGCGCATTCGCCTGCTACGCTTGCGCGGCTCGTTGGTACCCAACGAAGGAGGCTTGGTGAACCCCAGTCGTATCCGCCTGCCGCTCGCCTCTTTCCTCTGCCTCGCCGCGCTCAGCGCGGCGGGGGCGCCGAAGCCCAGGCCCAGGCCAGTGCCTGCACCCGCCGCGAAGGCCGAGTCTCCCGCTGACCTGCAGAAGAAGGCGAAGGCGCGCATGAAGTCGCTCGACTTCGAGGCGGCGCTGCCGTTGCTCAAGCGCGTGACCGAGCACCCGGCCGCCTCCACCCGCGAGAAGGCAGACGCCCATGTGGACACGGGCATCTGCCTGGTGAACATCGGTGACTCGGCGGGGGCCCGGCTGGCATTCGACCAGGCGCTCGCGCTCGACGCCAACGCTGCCCCGCCCGCCTCAGCGCCGCCGAAGATCCAGCAGCTCTTCCGTGCGGTGCACGAGGCGCGCTTCGCGCCGCCGCCGCCGCCGACGCCCGACGTTCCCCTCGTGGTGGCGCCGCCGCCTCCTCCCGTGCTCACCCCGGCTCCTCCGCCCAGCGTGGTGCAGCCGGTCGCGCCGGCGCCGAGCTCGGTGCCGACGGTGGTGGGGGTCGCCCTCGGGGTGGTCGCCGCGGGCGGCGTCGTGGCTGGCGTGTTGACCGCGCTCGAGTCGCAGAAGGCCGCCGCGGCGCTTCGCGCCGAGCTCCACCCGGGGGCGACGGCCCAGGCGCTCGCCCAGCAGCAGCAGACCATGAGCATTGTGTCGGTGGTGGCCTACGCCGCGGCGGGGGTCGCGGCCGCGGGCGCCGTCACGGCGTTCGTGCTCGGCGGGCGGACCAGCTCGGTGTCCGTCGCGGTCGCGCCGTCGCCGACCGGCGTCTCGGTGGCCGGCTCGTTGTCCTTCTGAAGGTTCGCACCTCGTCGCAGCGCCCGGAGGCCACACCCATGAAGCGCGCCCTGCTCGTCCTCACCGCCGCCCTCGCGGCGGGGTGCCCCGTCCTCGGTCCGGTGGACATCCCCTGCCGCGACAACGCCAACTGTCCGAGCGGGTACGGCTGCAACAGCGCCGGCGTCTGCGAGGCGGGAATCGGAGGGACGTCGGGCCGGGTGGTCAGCATCTCGCCGGGCGTGGCCAACGTCGCCATCGGCACGGTGCAGCGCTTCATTGCGCTGGCTGACGGCGAGGAGGTGGCGGTGTCCTGGGCGGTCGAGGGCGGCGGGAGCATCGCCGGTGACGGCACCTACAGCGCGCCGGCGACGGTGCCCGACCCGGCGCAGGTCCTCGTGACGGCCACGACCTCGGGTCCGGCGCCGGTGACGGCCACGGCGACGGTGTTCCTCGTGGGGCGCAACCCCGAGCCGACCCTCACGGCCTCGGCGCCCGCGGTGCTGGTGGCCGGCAGCGGCGACGCGGTGGTGACGCTCACCGGGGCAGGCTTCGTCTCGAGCACCTCGGTGCTGCTGGGCACGCAGGGGCTCACGCCCACCGGGGTCACGGCCACCACGCTGACCGTCACCATCCCCGCGTCCGCGCTCGCCGCGGCGGGTGCGCTGAGCCTCCGCGCGGTCACCCCGGCGCCGGGCGGCGGCACCTCGGCCCCGCTCGCCATCGACGTGGAGAGCCCGGCAGTGACGTTGTCGGACGTCACCCCGGGCAGCGTCTCTGCGGGCGCGGCAGCGCTCACGGTGGAGGTGACGGGCACGGGCTTCACCGCCGACACCACCGCCCGCCTCGACGCCGTCGGGCTGACCGTCACCGGGCACACGCCGACGGTGCTGTCGCTGTCGATCCCCGCGGCGAGCCTCGCCACCGCGCGGGCCGCCACCCTCACCGTGGAGAACCCCGCCCCCGGCGGCGGCTCGGCGACGCTGGCCTTCACCGTCCAGAGCCCCGCGCCGTCGGTCGCCACGCTCGCCCCGGACGCCGTCGCCGCCGGCGCCGGGGACCTCACGGTCACCGTCACGGGCACGGGGTTTCGGCCCGCCACCGTGATCAAGTCGGGCACGACGTCGTTGGCGACGAGCTACGTCTCGGCCACGGAGGTCACGGCGGTGCTGCCGGCGTCGGTGCTGGCGAGCGCGGGCGTGCTGTCGCTGGTCGCCTCGAACCCGGCGCCGGGCGGGGGCGACTCGGCGCCCGCGAGCTTCTCGGTCAACAACCCGCTCCCCGTGCTGCAGTCGCTGTCGCAGTCGGCGGTGCCGGTGGGCAGCGCCGGCTTCACGCTGACCGTGAACGGCGGCGGCTTCATCGGCGCCTCCACCATCTACTGGGGCACGACCGCGCTCACCACGACGTGGGTGAGCGGCGCGCAGCTCTCGGCGCCGGTGCCCGCGTCGTTTCTGGGCACGCCGGCCTCCATCGACGTGACGGTGGTCTCGCCGGCGCCGGGGGGCGGCACCACCGCGCCGCAGGTCTTCCGCATCAACAACCCGGCGCCGGCCCTCACCAGCCTCAGCGTCACCTCGGTCAGCGCGGGCGCGGCGAACACGCTCGTCTCCGTAAACGGCTCCAACTTCGTGCCGGGCTCCGTCGTCTACTTCGGGACTACCGCGCTGGTGACGACGTACCAGAGCGCGACGACGTTGAGCGTGACCCTCCCCTCCGCGGAGCTGACCACCGGGCGGCAGGTGAGCGTCACCGTCGTGACGCCGGCACCGGGCGGCGGCACCAGCAGCGGCGTGCTGTTCACCATCAACAACCCGGCGGCGGCGCTCGGCAGCCTCACGCCGGGGAGCGCGCTGTCGGGCTCCGGTGACACCACCATCACCATCAACGGCGCGGGCTTCGTGCCGGGCGTGACGGTGACCTTCGGCGGCGTGACGCTGCCGGCCACGGTGGTCAGCCCGTTGCAGGTGACCACCACGGTGCCGCAGGGACTGCTGACGACGGCGCGCTCGGTGGTGGTGACGGCGAGCAACCCGGCGCCCGCGGGCGGCGCCCTCAACACCCTGAGCTTCCGCGTCGACGCGGTCATCCGCACCTTGACGGGGGGCAGCGGCGAGGGCGGCCCCGCCATCGACGCCGCGCTGAGCCGCACCACGAACCTGGCGCGCCACCCGCTCACCGGTGAGCTGTACCTGGCCCAGCCAGACCGCCACGTCGTCTGGCGCATCGACGGCACGGGCGCGCTGGTGCGCGTCGCCGGCACGGGCGTCGCGGGCTTCTCGGGCGACACGGGCCCCGCGACGGCGGCGAACCTCAACGCGCCGCGCGCGATCACCTTCGATGCCTCCGGCACGCTCTTCTTCTTCGACGCGGGGAACAACCGCCTGCGCCGCGTCGATGCCACCAGCGGGGTGATCACTACGGTGGCCGGCACAGGTTCGTGCTCCGGCCTGGGCGACGACGGGCCGGCGAACGTGGCCACTCTTGGTGACATCTACGACCTCAAGGCGCACGGCAACGCGATCTACATTGCGCAGTGTGGCTGCTCAGGCCATCGCGTGAGGAAGATCGAGGGCGGCGTGATGACGACCGTCGCAGGAATCGCCAACACGCCCGGCTCGACTGGAGACGACGGGCCCGCCACGGCGGCGACGCTCAACTGCCCTTCGGCGGTGGCCTTCGACAGCCAGAACCGCATGTACATCGCCGAGTGGAGCGGCAGCCGGGTGCGCCGGGTGGAC
>CAYUZK010000131.1:934-4426 GCA_964449625.1 uncultured Archangium sp. | reverse complement strand
CCAGAACCGCATGTACATCGCCGAGTGGAGCGGCAGCCGGGTGCGCCGGGTGGACGCCAGCGGCATCATCACGACCTACGCGGGCAACGGCACGACCACCTTTCCGCCGCAGGACAACGTCACCGGGCCCAACACGAGCCTGCAGAACCCGCGCGGGTTGGCCATCGACGCGAATGACAACCTCTTCGTCGCCACCTTCTGGGCGTACCGCATCCGGCGGATCGCGTCCTCGGACCAGGTGGTGACCACGGTCGCCGGGACTACCCTGGGGACCGTCTCGCCGGACGGCACGGCGGCGACGACCGCGCGCATCGGCCACCCCGCGGGCATGCTCTTCGACGGCGCGGGGGCGCTCACGTTCCTGACCGTGCAGGACTCAGGCTCGGACCTCAACGCGATCCTGAAGGTGAGCGCGACGGGCGCGTTGGCGAGCGTCGCAGGTCGCGCGCGCAACACCACGCTCGCCAACACCTTCCTCTACCGGCCCTTCGGCATCGCGGTAGACGCGGTGGGCAACCGCTACGTGAGCGAGCGAGAGAACGATCGCATTCTCAAGCTCGACGTGTCCGGCACGGTGTCGGTGGTGGCGGGCACGGGGGTGCGCGGCTACTTCGGTGACGGTGGCCCGGCGACCCAGGCCCAGCTCAGCGCGCCAGAGGGGCTGTGGCTCGACTCGTCGGGCTCGCTGTACTTCGTCGACGCTGGCAACAGCCGGGTGCGGAAGATCGACCCGTCGGGCACCATCGCCACGGTGGCAGGCGGGGGCAGCTACCCCCTGGGGTGTCCGGCCGGGGCGCCGACCGCCCCACCAGTCGGCGCGGGCGCCGGCTACAACTGCATCGGCGACGACTTCCTGGCGACCGCCGCGGTGCTGGTGGGGCCGCGCTTCGTGGTGGGCGACACGAACAGCAACCTCTACGTGGCGGAGTACGACACGGGGAGCACGACGAACCGGGGCAACCGGATTCGGCGAGTCAGCCTCTCCACGGGGGTGATCTCCACGGTGGCGGGCAGCTCCGCGGTGATGACGAACACCTGCGGCTTCACGGGCGACAACGGGCCGGCCCTGAGCGCGACGCTCTGCGCCCCTGCGGGCCTGGCCGTCAGCCAGGAGGGTGACCTCTTCATCGCCGACTCGTCGAACCGACGAATCCGCCGGCTGAACCTCGTCACCGCGCCGGTGGGGAACATCATCACGGTGGCAGGCACGGGCACGTACAACTCCACGGGCAACGGCGGCCCCGCGCTGGTCGCGACCTTCCGGCGGCCCTTCAGCCTCGCCTTCAATGGCTTGGGACACCTGGCGGTGTCGGACCACGAGAGCCACAACGTGCGGGTCATCGAACCGTCGGGCATCATCAACCCGCTGGCGGGCATCGGCACGGCGGGCTTCCTCGGCGACGGGGGCGCGGCCCGTGACGCCAACCTCTACAACCCGGCCCAGGTGGCCTACAGCGCCAACTCGGCGTTGGTCTACGTGGTGGACTGGGTAAACGATCGGCTGCGCGTCGTCGGACCCTGAGCCGCGCGAGAGAAGACGAGGGCATGGAGCGAGTCGGGCGGTACACCATCGAGCGGCTGCTGGCCCGCGGGGGCATGGCGGAGGTGTTCGTCGCGCGCGCCGACGGGCCGGCCGGCTTCAGCAAGCAGGTGGTGATCAAGCGCATCCTGCCGGAGCTCGCGCAGGACCCGAACTTCGTGCAGATGTTCGTGAACGAGGCGCGGCTCGCGGCGCAGCTCAACCACCCGAACATCGTGCAGGTGTTCGACTTCGGCGAGCATGAGGGGCAGTACTACCTGGCGATGGAGTACATCATCGGGGAGAGCCTGCGGGCGATCCACCGGGTGCACCAGGCGCGCAAGGCGGCGATGGAGCCGCGGCTGGTGGCGAAGCTCGTGGCCGGGGTCTGCGAGGGGCTGCACTACGCGCACCAGCTGTGCGACGAGAACGGCGCGTCGTTCAACATCGTGCACCGCGACATCAGCCCCGAGAACATCCTCGTCTCGAACAGCGGCATCGCGAAGGTGCTCGACTTCGGCATCGCCAAGGCCGCGTCCTCCACCACCCGCACGGAGGCGGGCACGGTGAAGGGCAAGTACGCGTACATGTCTCCCGAGCAGATCCGCGGGGAGGGGGTCGATCGGCGGGTCGATGTCTACGCGCTGGGCATCACGATGTACGAGGTGCTCGCCGGGCAGCGGCCCTACGCGGCCGACAACGAGCTGGCGCTCCTCACCCGCATCCTCGCTGGGCAACATCGCCCTCTGCACGAGGTGAACCCGCTCGTGCCGCCGGCGCTGGCGCGGGTCGTGGAGCAGGCGCTGGCGAGCGATCGCGAGGCGCGGTACGCCGACTGTCGCGCACTGCAGGGCGGGCTCGAGGAGTTCCTGTCGAGCGGCCTCACGCGGACCAGCTCCGTCGAGCTGGGGCAGATCGTGGTCGACACCTCGCGCAGCCGGAAGGGCCCCCAGCAGAAGGACATCTCGTCGTCGGGCCCCAAGGGCGTCCCGGGGTTCCCGGTCGCGGGCGTGCGGCTGGCGCCGGGCGCCGTTCCGACGCCGGCTGGACACCTCCCCATTCCCGAGGTGCCGACGCAGGCGCTCCCGGCGCAGGCCCTGCCGTTCGTCCCGCCCAGTATTGCGCCCGTGACGGCCGGGGCGAGCGCCGCGCAGTCGCCAGCGCGAACCCCGGCGCCGGAGGATGACCGACAGGACTCGGTCGTGCGCGCCCTGGCGTTGGCGCAGCAGGCCAATCGACGGACCCTCCTGGTGGGTGGCGCCTTCGTGGTCATCGGCGCGTTGCTCGGCGGCGTCATCCTCTCGCTTCGGGGACCAGGGGGTGATCCTCCTGCGCCGGCCCCCATCGCCCAGGCTCCGACGACGCCGACGCCGACACCGACGCCGACACCGACACCGACACCGACGCCGACGCCGACGCCGACACCGACACCGACGCCGACACCGACGCCGACGCCGACGCCGACGCCGACACCGACGCCGACACCGACGCCGACGCCGACCTCGACACCGACCAGCCCCCCCCGCCTCGAGGGCGATGGGTTCCTCACGGTGCGCTCCGAGCCCTGGTGCGACGTATACCTGGCCGGCGAGCGCATCGGCACGACGCCCCTCAATCGCGTTCCTGTGCCTGCCGGGCGCTACGTCCTCGAGCTGAAGAACCCTGAAGTTGGCGCCGCGAAGAAGCTGACCATCACCGTCGCCGGCGACCGCGAGACGAAGGAGAGCGTCGTCTTCGGCCAGGGCCAGCTCTTCGTCGACGCGCCCGCGTCAACCGAGGTCTTCGTCGGCGGTCGCGCTGTCGGGAAGACGCCGCTCGATCCACTCTCGCTCGTCGAGGGCCGACACCAGGTCAGGCTGGTGAACCGGGCCCTCGGCAAGGAAGAGACGAAGACCGTGAAGATCCGAGACGGCGCTCGTGAGCTGGCTCGGGTCGAGTGGGAGTGAGCTGCCCCCTGCGTCACTGGCAGGCGT
>CAYUZK010000131.1:0-924 GCA_964449625.1 uncultured Archangium sp. | reverse complement strand
TGACGGCGCGGCCCGCGCGCAGGTCCTGGTCCTTCGGGGCGTGCGCTGCTCCCCGCGTCACTGACAGGCGTAGCGCACGAGCCTGGGGCCCTGCGGGGTCCGCTCCAGCGCCATCACGCCGCCCTCGGGCAGCACGGCGAACTCGCGGAAGGTCTCCTCGGGCATGGTGTTCGCCGGCAGCACGGCCTGGCCCAGCGGGCGGCCATCGAGCCCGTCGAGGCACAGCAGCCCCACGGCGAAGGCCGGCACCTCGGGCGTCGAGGTGGGTCGCTCCACGGTGGCGGCGAGGTAGATGGTGCCTTGCCGGTCGGTGTCGAGGAGGTTGAGCATCACCACCGGGGAGCCCAGCGAGAACTGCCGCGTGAAGCGGTGGGCGAGGGTGCTCTTCTCGATGGCCGTCACCATCACCGTGCCGGAGGGCGCGTCGACGATGTTGGCCGTCAGGTAGCTCGCGTTGTCCTGGCCCGGCCGCCCGGGGATCTCGGGGCGCTCCGGGTCTGTCTTCCCGCTGGTGCTGCCGATGCGCACCGAGTCGCCGTGCTCGCGCTCGACGTACACGTCCTCGCCGCGGGTGAAGAGGCCCGTCGACGCGCCGCCTTCCTCGAGCCCCTTGCCCTCGATGGGGAGCTCCCCCAGCGGCTTGCCGTCGGCGCCGATGATCGCCACCGACTTGTCCACCAGGCGGTCCATCACCAGCGCCTTGCCGTCCTCCGTCACCACCACGTCCTGCGCGGCCTGCACCGGGAGCGGCACGTCGCCCACCTTCTTGCCGGCGCGGTCCACCTTCACCAGGCGGTTGTTCACCTGGTCCAGCACCCAGGTCATGCCGGTGGCGTCGATGGTGAGGCTCATGGGCGCCTCGGCGTTGGCCTCGTCGGGGGTGGAGCGCCCCAGGTCGCCCTCGCCGCTCCCCCAGCCGAAGGT
>CAYUZK010000130.1:0-17339 GCA_964449625.1 uncultured Archangium sp. | reverse complement strand
CCTGGAGCGCGGTCCCCTCCTCCACCGCGGTCAGTGCCGCGCGGGCCACGTTCTCGGTGTAGGCCAGCGCCGCGAGCTTCGCGTCGTCGAGCCCCGTGCGCACCACCGCGGGAATCCGGGCCCACCTCGCCCGGTCCGCCTGATGGAGCTTCTCGTAGGCCGCGACACGCCGGTGGCCAGCGACGATCACGTAGCGACCGCCCTCCGCCGGCTGAACGACGATGGGCTGCAACAGCCCCTGCTGGGCAATCGACGACGACAGCGCCGCGAGTTCGTCCGCATCCATGCTGCGCCGCGGCTGCCAAGGGTTGGGCGCCAGGGCCGTGAGGTCGACTTCGAGGGTCGTCAGCTTCATGTGTGCCTCCTGTGATTGGTTGCCTGTGGATTCTATATAGACTCCATTTCAAACCTCAAGCTGCGATGGAACGGGAACCTGATAGATCGCGAGCATGGCCGACGGTGACAAGTTCCAGGTCAAGCTCTCGAGCCGGGCGACTTCCTGGGTTCGCTTTCTCTCGAAGCAGCGGCAGGTGCCGCAGTCCGACCTCATCCGCGAGTTCTTCGAGGACCGGCTCTTTCTCTTCCAGCTCCCCCTGAGCGTGCATCAACGGCTGCAGGCCACGGCGAACGAGCTGCGAATCCCTCTGTCCTCGCTGGTCGCAGAGATCCTGCTTGAGGCGGCCATGAAGCTCCCCTCCGCGGGCGCCGACCTTCTGGTGCCCGGCCACAAGACGCCCGACGAGCCAGAGGGTCCAGTCACCCGCTCCAGAGGCCTCACCGGCGGACACAAATAGACATTGACGGGATTCCAGATGGAATCTTAGTGTTCCTCCTTCACGCAGGGAGGAACAGCTGATGAGCGGCCCGCAACCCGACCCGGATCTCGACTACCGCCTCAACTCCCGGGGCTCGCTGGTCATCATCGTACTCCGCGTGAAGGACGTGATGACCTCGCTGCGGTGCTCCAGGAGCCACGCGTACGAGGTCATTCGGCAGTGCCGAGGCGAGCTCGTCGAGTCGCGGCTCGCCTTCATCCTGCCTTCGCAGCTCCGTGACTGGACGCTCCGGCAACTTGGTGGGGAGACGCCCCGCCTGCCGATGCGCGCCGCGGCGATCATCAAGGAGGCGCGGCAGACCGACCTCGAGGCGCTCCGGGTGGCAGCGAAGAACAAGAGCGCGACGGCGGCGAAGCTCCAGTTCACGTTGCCTCGGACCAAGCCCCGAAGCGGTCGTGGGGGGTCCTGATGCGCCTCTACAAGAGAGGGAAGACCTGGTTCGTCGACCTCAACCTTCGAGGGGCGGAGAGGAAGCGCCTGAGCACCGGCTGCCAGGACCGGAAGGCGGCAGAGGTCGTCGCCCGACGCCTCGAGCAGGAGCATGCAGACCCGGCCGGCACCGCGGTCAAGTCGGCGACGCTGGAGCAGGCCCTTTCCCTGCTCGTGGAGAGGAGAGAGCAGCAGGCCGAGCTCGGGAAGCGGAGCCCCGAGACGGCGAAGATGTACCGCAAGAAGAGCGGTCACCTGCTCCGGCTCCTCGGGCAGACCGGGGAGTACGAGCCCTTCCGAATCGCCGAGCTGTGCGCGCGCCACGTCGATGCGTACATCCGCTCCCGGCGCGAGGAGGGCGCTGCCGGCAACACCATCGCGAAGGAGCTCGTGACGCTCCGAGGCGGGCTCAAGCTCGCCGCCCGAGCCGGCCTGTGGGACGGGAACCTGCTCGCGGTCTTCCCTGCCGAGTCGTTGAGCGACTACCGCCCGCGCACCCGGTGGCTCACGCAAGAAGAGGTCGACAAGCTCATCGCCGCCCTGGGCGGCGACCGGGGCGCACGCGTGGCATACATCGTCGCGACCTCGGCGAATCGGAACGAGACGAACCTGGCGCGCAGGAGCGACGTGAGCGCCGCGCGCGACTTCGTGGAGATCCACGGCACCAAGACGGCGTGGCGCTCGCGGCGAGTGCCCATGGTGGTGCCGCTGCTCCGCCGCTATCTCGACCTCGCGCTGGCGACCGCCGAAGGCGAAGGTGATGCGCTCTTCAGGCCCTGGGGAAACATGAATCGCGACATCCTCGCGGCCTGTCGACGCATCGGGATCGAGCGCTGCTCGCCCAACGACCTTCGACGCACCTGCGCGACGTGGCTGCGCAGCATGGGGCTTCCGCCCGACCTGATCGCCGCCGTGCTGGGACACCGCGACACGCGAATGGTCGAGCGCGTCTATGGGAGGCTTGCGCCCGAGCTGCTCGCGGAGCGGATGAGGCAGTCGCTGCACGCGAGCGCGCGCGCGGGGTGAGGCGCCTCGCCAGGGCCGACATCGACTTTGCGCCACGCCGCGTCCATACTTACTCAAACCGAACCAAACATGAGTCTTTTTGTACGCCATGGCCGCCACATCTCCCCAGCTCATCAAGTCCGCCACCGCCCTTCTCCGGAAGCACGGGCCCCTCGTGCGCTTCTCCGAGGCCCTGACGCTCGGAATCCACCGGGACACCCTGCGGGCGATGCGAGACCAGGGCGCCCTCGAGCAGGTCTCTCGTGGGCTCTACCGGCTGGCAGGGAGCGGGCCCCTCGAACAGCCCGACCTGGTCACCGTGGCCGAGCGCGTGCCTGGCGCGGTCGTCTGCCTCATCTCTGCGCTCGCGCTGCACGGCCTGACGACGCAGATTCCGCATGCCGTGGACATCGCACTCAAGACTGGACGCAAGCGGCCCCGCCTCGACCACCCCCCGATTCGTACCTACTGGTGGTCGAAGGCGGCGCTGACTGAGGGCGTCGAAGAGCGTGACTTCGGTGGCGTGAAGGTGCTGGTCACGAGCGCAGAACGCTCGGTCGCCGATGCGTTCCGATACCGCAACCAGCTCGGGCTCGACCTGGCGCTCGAGGCCCTTCGCGCATGGAAGGAGCGCCGTGGCGCTCGCCCGGAGAGGCTGCTGAGCGCGGCGAGAACCGTTCGTGTCGAGAAGGTCATTCGTCCCTACCTGCAGGCGCTCCTGTGAGGCGACCGGTCAAGGATCTCGCGAGGTCCGTGCACGACCGCCTGCTCGCGCTCGCGAAGCAGACGGGGCGGCCGTTCACCGAGGTGCTCCTGCTCTACGCGATGGAGCGATTCCTCTACCGACTGTCGCAATCGAAGGAGTCGCGGAAGTTCGTCCTCAAGGGCGGGCTGATGCTGCGCGTCTGGAAGGCGCCCGTCACCCGGCCCACGAGGGACCTGGACCTCCTCGGGCAGACGAAGAACACAATCGAGAACCTCGAGCCGATCGTCCGCGGGATCTGTGACGAGACGGTCGAGCCCGATGGTCTGCACTTCGACGCCAAGACGGTCAGGGGCGCTCTCATCAAGGAAGGCGCCGAGTACAGCGGGGTACGCGTGACCTTCACCGGATTCCTGGAGAAGGCGCGCATCCCCATGCAGATCGACGTTGGTTTCGGAGACGCGGTCGTACCGATGCCGCTCGAGATCGACGTGCCGACGATGCTCGACTTCCCGGCGCCGAAGCTCCGCGGCTACCAGCGCGAGACGACGATCGCGGAGAAGTTCCACGCGATGGTGATGCTCGGAACGCTCAACACCAGGATGAAGGACTTCTACGACATCTGGCTGCTGGCCCAGTGCTTCGACTTCGACGCGAAGCAACTGGCGGCGGCGCTCCGCGCGACGTTCAAGGCGAGAGGGACCGAGCTCGAAGCGGATCCGGTAGCACTCAGCCCCTCCTTCGCTGGAAGCACGGACGCGCAGAAGCTGTGGAGCGCGTTCTTGAAGAAGAGTGCGCTCACCGATGCGCCGCAGGACTTTCCGACCGTGATCGCGGTGATTCGGTCGTTCATTCTGCCTGTCGTACAGGTCGAGCCCCCCAGCAGATGGACCCGCGGCAAGGGCTGGGCGTGAGTTCGGCCGAGCGCACGACCACCTATGGCGCGTCGCGGCCGACCGTGGCGCAGCGGGTAGCGAGGAAGGCGGCCAACGCGCGCTCGGTGGTGCCTTCAGGGAACCACCCTCGGGCCGTTGTACGGCGCGCACAAGACTGAAATCTGGCTTGAGTTTCGTGCGTGGTGACCGAGCGCCGGCTAACGCCTATTCACCAATATTCATGGTCATAGTACCATCGAGATTGGTGACCACCTTCGAACGCGACATCGCCCTCTTCGGGAGCAGGAACCGCACGGCCGTGCTGGTCGGCCTGCGCCTCCTGGGTGAGAGCTACCCTTCGGAGCTGGCGCGCCTGCTCGACCTCCACCTGTTCTCGGTGCAGGAGATCCTCGCCTCCTTCGAGCGGGAGGGCGTCATCGTGAGTCGGCAGGCCGGGCGAACCAGGCTGGTCACCCTGAACCCCCGCTACTTCGCCGCAGAGGCGCTCGGCGAGCTGCTCTGGACCCTGGGGAAGCACGACACTGCGCTCCAGGCGCAACTGGCGGCCAAGCGGCGCCGGCCGAGGCGACCGGGCAAAGGAGCGCTCTCGCCAGGCAGGTGAAGCAGGCCACGACACGGAGCTCGCCACCCGGCACAGCTGCGACGTGGCACACCCATGGCACAACGCGCGCTCCGTCAGCGCGTTCTCCGAGGGAAATCGGCGACCCCGGAGGGATTGAAAATCCCCGTGTCGCTGGTTCGATTCCGGCCTTGGGCACTTTGAGTTCCTGATGTTCCAGCCGAGTGCGCGTCTCACTGGGCGGCCCTGGAGGGCCGGTTTGCGTCGAGCTTCATGACCGCTCACGTCGCGGCGACGGGCCGCGGCAGGAGCAGCTGGAGCACGAGCGTGAAGAGCGCCACGCCCGCGCAGCCGATGACGTTGTACCAGAGGAAGCCGATGTCGCTGGCGAAGAAGGCCACCAGCACCGCGGCCTGGGCCAGCAGCATGGCGATGAACACCGGCGTGCCTCGCGCGCGCGCGAAGAAGAAGCCCACGAGGAACACGCCCAGCATCGGCCCGTAGAACAGCGACCCGAGGATGTTCACCGCCTGGATGAGGTTGTCGAGCTGCGAGGCGAAGACCGCGAAGCCCACCGCGACCGCGCCCCAGAAGACGGTGAAGAGCTTGGTGACTCGCACGCCCCGCGCCTCGCTCAGCTCCGGGTCGACGCTGCGCCGGTAGAAGTCCACCACGCTCGTCGTGCCCAGCGCGTTGAGCGCGCTCGCCGTGGCAGACATCGCCGCCGAGAGGATGACCGCCAGCAGTAGCCCCACCAGCCCCGACGGGAAGCGCGACATCACGAAGCTCAAGAAGACGTAGTCGGAGTCTTTCGGGTTCGCCCTCGGGTTGACCTGCGTGACGAGGCTGCGCGTCTGGGCCCGAAGCGCCTTCGCCTGCGCGTCGGCCTCGCGCAGCGCCCGCTCGGCGTCCAGGCGCTTGCCCTCGTCAGCGCCGTGCCGCGCGGCGAGCCACGCGTCGACCAGCCCGCGCTTCGCCTCGAAGACCTGCCCGTGTCGCGCCTCGAGCTCGCCCAGGGCCGGAGCGGCGCTGGAGGCTCGCACCCGCTCCAGCTCGGTGGCGTTGAAGAACACCGGCGGCGCGTGGAACTGGAAGAAGACGTACACGAGCACGCCCACCAGGAGGATCATCAGCTGCATGGGGATCTTGAGCAGCCCGTTGAACATGAGCCCCAGGCGGCTCTGCGTCAGCGACTCCCCTGAGAGGTAGCGCTGCACCTGCGACTGGTCCGTGCCGAAGTAGGCCAGCGCCACGAAGGTGCCGCCGGTGATGCCCGACCAGAAGGTGTACCGGGTCTCGAGCGACGGCGAGAAGTCCACCGCCTGCATCTTGCCCAGCACGCCCGCGAGCCCCACCGCGTCGCCCACCGACAGGTTCTCGGGCAACGAGAGGAGGATGTAGACGAAGGCCATCGCCATGCCGCCCAGCATCACCGTCATCTGCAGCTGCTGCGTCTGGCTCACCGCGCGCGTGCCGCCCGAGACGGTGTAGCCGATGACCACCACGCCCAGCGCCACGTTGGTCAGCGTCAAGGACCAGCCCAGCACCGTCGAGAGGATGATGGCCGGCGCGTAGATGGACAGCCCCGCGCCGAGGCCGCGCTGCAGCAGGAAGATGAAGGCCGTGAGCTGCCGCGTCTTCAGGTCGAAGCGCTGCTCGAGGTACTCGTACGCCGTGTACACGCGCGTGCGGTAGTAGATGGGCACGATGGTCGCCGAAAGGATGACCATGGCCAGCGGCACGCCGAAGTAGAACTGCACGAAGCCCAGGCCGTCCTCGAAGCCCTGCCCCGGCGTGGAGAGGAAGGTGATGGCGCTGGCCTGCGTGGCCATGATCGACAGCCCGATGGTGTACCAGCGCGAGTCGGTGCCTCCGCGGAGGAAGGCCCCCAGCTGCTGTGCGCCCCGCGTCTTCCACACGCCGTACACCACGATGAGCGCGAGCGTGCCCAGCAGCACCACCCAGTCGAGGGCGCTCACGGCGCGAAGCTCCAGCTCATCCACGCGAGCAGCACCACCTCGACGGCGAGCACGCCCAGCACCAGCGCGTAGGCGCCGCGCCAGCTCGCGAAGAACGGCGGCCGGCCCTCGCTGCCGGCGTCGGGCGGCGGCTCACCGGCCATGGTCGAGGAGGTTGGCGAAGAGTCGGTAGGCGCCCGGCACGCCCGCGGGCAGCTGCCGGAAGAAAGAGAGGCCCGTGTACACGAAGCGCCCCTTGCCGTGCCGCAGCGTGAGGAGGCTCCCGCGCGAGGCCGGCTCGCCGGGGTCGTTCATCGCCAGCGGCGTCTCGTAGCGCGCGTCCCACTTCGCGGCGAAGTACAGGCCGCGCTCCTGCACCCAGCCGGTGAAGTCGGCGGGGCCCAGCGCGTTGGGGGCGCGCAGCAGCGGGTGCACGGGCGCGGTGAACGCCACCGGCGCCGTCTCATCGGTGACGCGATCCTGAGAGAGCTCGAAGGGCAGCGGCCCGAGCTGCGTGGGCACGGCGCTGAGCCAGTTGCGGGTGTTGTACTGCACCAGCAGCGTGCCGCCGTCCTGCACGTACTGCAGCAGGCGCCCCTGCACCGCCGGCAGCCGCGGGTTCGTGTTGTACGCGCGAATGCCCACCACGATGGCCTCGTAGCGGCCCAGCGCCTCGCGTTCGAGGGCGGCGTCGTCGAGCAGCGTCACCTCGTAGCCCACCTGCCGCAGCGCCGCGGGCACGTCGTCACCGGCGCCCACGATGTAGCCGACCTTCTTCGTCTTCCCCCGCCGCAGCCGGAGCTGGAGCAGCTTCACCGTCGCCGGCGCCAGCACCGTCTGCATCGGCACGTGCGGGTAGTCGACGCGGCTGAGCGCCAGCGCGTGCTGCGCGTCACCGACGGTCGCCACGGCGGTCAACGAGGCGAGCGCGTCGGAGACGACCTTGCCCTTCACCTTCACCGTGAAGCGCAGCGTGGCCACCTCGCCCTTCTTGCCGAGCGAGAACGGGGCCGACGCCGGCGTCACCACGAAGCCCGGCGGCACCTCGAGGCGCAGCGCGCCCACCTGCGCGTCGGCCTGGGCGGTGACGGTGACCTCGAGCGTCTTCGCGGCGCCGTCGGTGAAGGCCAGCAGCTCGACGCCAGGCTTCACCACCACCGGCGGCAGCACCTCCAGCGGCCGGAAGCGCTCCCCCATGATGGGGTCCACCCACTTGAAGGCCACGTCGCGGCGCACCACGACGCGCAGCGGGCCCACGCCCAGCGTGAACTCCGCCTGGAGCGGCGGCGCGTCTTCGGGCGCGTCGCTCGCCTGCCCTTCCGCCAGGGTCCAGGTGCCTCGACCCGGCTCCTGCGCCAGCCACGAAGGCGACGAGAGGCGCGAGGGCACCTCGACCGTCAGCGCGTGCTGCTGCGCCTGGCCTCGCACCAGCGGCGCGGCGGGGCTCACCGCGACGCTCCCCACGCGCACGGCCTCCAGCGTCAGCGACGCCGCGGTGCGGTTGAGCGCCGTCGTGCTCACCACGAGCTGCGCTCCCGGCACGGCGCTGAAGCGGTCCGCGGTGGCCTCGAGGAAGAGCCCGGCGCAGTCCACCAGCGCGTCGACGAGCTCGCGCTCCTTGTGCGCCGTCCACGGGTTGGGCGGCAGCCGCCGCAGCTCCTCCAGGGCGAGCCGCAGCACCGGCACCGAGGCGGCGGGTGACTCGACCTTGAACTCCGACGCCGCGCGCGCAAGCAAGGCGGCCAGCTTCTCGGCCCCGGCCACGCGCTTCCAGCTCAGGTCGATGCCGTCGAAGATCGTCCGCTGCGCCTTCTCACCCGCCAGCGGCGCGAAGTGCTCGGGGTGGGGGCCGTGCACCGGCGCGGCGCCGAAGCCCTGGCTCTTGTGCATGCTGCGGCTCTCCGCCGCGAGCTCGCCGTAGGCGTACCCGAGCAGCGGGTTGAAGAGGCTCGAGTCCCACGTCACGGAGTCGGCCGGCAGCTTCGCCAGGCCACCGGGCGCCCACGCGTTCCACACGATGCGCCGGGCCTGCCACAGCGTGACGGCGCCGGAGAGCTGCTCGGGGTGGAAGGCCGGGTCAGCCGCGGCGTGGAAGGCCTCGAGCGCCAGGCGCGCCGACGCGATGTGGTGACCGTGGGTGCCGCTGCCGTCGGGGTCGAAGCGGGTGATGACCACGTCGGGCCGCAGCGTGCGCAGCACCCACACCACGTCGGCCAGCACCCGGTCGTGGTCCCAGATGGCGAGCGTCTCGTCGACGCTCTTGGAGTACCCGAAGTCGCGCGCGCGGGTGAAGAACTGCTCCGCGCCGTCGAGGCGGCGGGCCGCGAGGAGCTCCTGCGTGCGGATGACGCCCAGCAGCGGCCCCAGCTCCGGGCCGATGAGGTTCTGCCCGCCCTCCCCGCGCGTGAAGGAGAGGTACGCCGTGCGCACCATCGACTCCCGGGCCAGCGTGGCGAGCAGCCGCGTGTTCTCGTCGTCGGGGTGCGCGGCCACGTAGAGCACGCTGCCCACCACCGACAGCTGGCGGAGCTGCTGCAACACCTGCGCGGCGTCACGGCGCGGCGGCGGCGGCGCGGCCAGGGACGACGCGGACAGGGCGAGGGTCATCATCACGAGTCCCATGCGGTTCATGTCAGGGTTCCAGCACGCGGGTGTACAGCGCCTCCCAGGCGTCGACGATGGGCTCTCGCTGCCAGCGCGAGAGGCACCACGCCCGCGCGGCCGTCGAGGTGCGCTCGTGCAGCGCCGAGTCTTGCAGCAGGCGCGCGGTGCTCTGCGCCATGGAGGCCAGGTCTCCCACCGGGTGCAGGAAGCCGGTGACGCCGTCGGCGATGACCTCGGGCAGTCCGCCGGCCGCGCTCGCCACCACCGGCACGCCGCAGCTCATGGCCTCCACGGCCGCCAGCCCGAAGCTCTCCACCTCGCTCGGCAAGAGGAAGACGTCGCTGCTGCGCAGCGCCTCGAGGATGTCGCGCTGCTCGCCGAGGAAGCGCACCCACGGCGCCAGCCCTTCGGCTTGCACCAGGGCCTCCACGCTCGGGCGCTCGGGCCCGTCGCCGATGAGGAGCAGGCCGCACGGCGTCTGCTGGCGCACGCGCGCGAAGATGCGCACCACGTCCTGCACGCGCTTGAGGGAGCGGAAGTTCGAGTTGTGGCACAGCAGCTTCGGCGGCACCTCGGGGAAGCCGAAGGTCTCGCGGTGCCCGGGGCCCGGCGAGAAGCGCGCGGTGTCCACGAAGTTGGAGAGCACCTCGACCGCGGTGGCGCCCAGGTCCAGCTCGTCGTGCGCCACCCTGGCGAGGAAGCGAGACGGCGCCGTCACGAGGTCGCTGTGCAGCAGCGCCTGGCGCACCAGCGGGCGGAAGGCGGGCTCGAGCCCGAGGGTCAGCACGTCGGTGCCGTGCACGGTCGTCACCAGCTTCGGGGCGCGCGGGCCGAGGAGTTCTCGCGCCAACAGCGCGCTCGTCGCGAGCGGAATGGCGTAGTGCACGTGCAGCAGCTCGAGGGCGTACTGCGCGCTCACCTCGGCCAGCCGCGAGGCCAGCGCCAGGGTGAACTCGCCGTGGGGGAAGAGCGGGTGCGTGGGGTTGGGCACCTCGTGCAGCGTGACGTGCGGCGCCTCGACGAGCCGCGGCGGCGCGTGGGCGCAGATGAAGTGCACCTCGTGGCCCCGCGCGGCGAGCGCCAGGCCCAGCTCGGTGGCGATGACGCCGCTGCCGCCGAAGTTCGCGTGGCAGGTGAGCCCGATGCGCCGCTTCATGCCTCGAGCTCCTGCACCTCGACCCCGAAGGCGTCGAGCTGCGCGAACACCCGCGCCTTGAACTCCGCCACGCCCAGACGACTGGCGAAGGTGGGCCAGGACAGCACCCGCTCCTGCGGCGCCCCCAGGGGAAAGAGCGCGCGCTGCAGCTTGTCCACCCGCTGCCCCAGCGTCTCGTCATTCTGCTGGAGCGCGCGGGCGTAGCGGCCGGCGAGCCGGGAGGCGGCGCGGGCGATGGTGCCGCGCGTGCGCGCCACCGCGTCGGCCAGCTCTGGCGTCACGGGCACCGCGTCGAGGAGCGGCGCGACCGCGGCCTCGAGTCCCTTCGCGAGGGCCTCGGGCGCAAGACCCGACGACGCGGGCCGCAGCCGGTGCAGCACGGCCTCCCGTGGCGCCTCGACCTCCTGCGCGGTGAGCCCCAGCGCCTTGAGCAGCGCGCGGGGCCGCGCCTCCACCACGCGGAAGCGGGCGCGCGGCACGAGCATGGGCATCGGCAGCCCGAACGCCTCGTAGAGCGGCTCCACCTGCGCGAAGTAGTTGAGCTCCCCCGGCCCGGCGACGATGGCCGCGGTGGGCAGCAGCGTGTCCTGCACGAGGGGCCGCAGGAGCGCAGAGCTGCTCCAGCACAGCGGCGGCGCGGCCTGCAGCTGCGCCGACGACACGGTGCCCTCGCGGCCCACGAGCGCCCAGGCGTCGCCCTCCGGCGCGAGGCGAAAGCGCGGGCCCTCGGCTCCGTCGGGGTGGAAGAAGGACAGCGGCGCGCCGGGCCGCACGTGCACCTGCGCGGAGAACCCCGCGGCCTCCAGCGCCGCCACCTGCACGTGGAGGCGCTCCGACAGCGCCTCGCTCGCCTCGAGGGCGCTCAGGTGGACCCCGCGCACCGCTTCAGCGAGGGCCGGATCGCGCGGGTCGAGCAGCACCAGCCCCTCGTCGGCGAAGAGCGCGGACAGCACGCCGGCGAAGGCGCGCACCCAGCCGTGGCCGGGTTGGTAGTGCGCCCGGAGCAGCGCCATCACCTCCGCCGCGTGCGGCGCCCCGTGGAGCTGGGCCTCGAGGGCCTCGAGCACCGCGCCCACGCCGTCACCCAGCGCCAGCGAGGCGACGGAGCGGCGCGCGTCACCCGGAGGCGCCTCCAGCGTCAGCCGCTGCACGGCGCCGTCGGGGCCCGGCACGTCGCAGTGGTGGATCTCCTCGAAGTCGTGGTCCTCGCTCTGCAGCCAGAAGACCGGCACGCAGGGGCGCCCCGTCTCGGCGCGCAGCGCGCGGGCCACGGCCACCGCCGAGGCCGCCTTGTAGAAGGCGTAGAGCGGCCCGAGGAAGAGGCCCACCTGCTGCCCGGTGACGACGACCGTCGTGCCGGGCGCCCCGAGCGCGTCGAGGTGCGCCTGGCGCGCGGGGCTCGAGCCGAACGCAGCCGCCTGGGCCCGCAGGGCGGCGAGCGTCGGCGCCGACACCTGGCGCGCGCCGGCCCGGTGTACGTGCGCCGCGCGCCGGGCGGCGTCACGAAAGTCATCGGGCAAGAAGGCGAGCGCCCGCGCCTCACCGCGAAGGAAGGCCGGTGAGAAGGGAGCGCCCATCGCCCTACTTGCCCTTCCACTCCGTCAGGGCCTTCTTGATGTCCGCCGCGTAGAAGAAGCTCTCGGGCGGCACCTTCTCGCCGAGCTCCTGCGCCCGCTGCGCGAAGGGGAGCGCGTCCTTGAACTTGCCGGAGCCCGCGAGGAGCTGCGCCTTGACCCAGGTGTTGAGCCAGGTCTCCTGCGTGGCGATGGACTTGTCGATGGCCGCGAGGCCCTTCGCGTAGTCCTTCGCCTCCAAGTAGTAGCGCGCGGCCTGGTTCATCGGCTGCCACGCACCCTCGGCGGCGGCCTTGATGTTCGCCTCCGCCTGCTCGCCGGTCTTGAGCTTCACCGGCAGCGTCACGCGGACCTTCTCCCACTCGAGGTCGATGTTCGCCGTGTCGTTGGTGAAGTTGGTGACGAAGAACGCGAGGCGCTCCCGGTTGGGGATGGCCTGCGGCGTGGCGGTGACGCGCACCACGTCGGCCTCTTGCTGGTAGGCGCCGGTGCCCCACTGGTCTGCGCTCTTGTTGAGGATGAGCGTCCACGACTTCGCGCCGGGGATGGCGAAGTACGCGTAGGCGCCCGCCGGCACCGCGACGCCGCCGATCTCCACCGGCTGGCTGAAGGTGATGTTGGTGGCGCGGTTGGCGCCCGCGCGCCACACCTTGTCCAGTGGCACCAGGCCGCCGTAGATCTTCCGGCCCTTCACCGCGGGGCTGCTGTACTCGATGCCGATGTCGGTGAGGCCGACGGTCTGGCTCAGCTTCGCGGCGGGGCTCAGCGCGGGCAGCTTGAGCTGGGCGAAGGCCGGCACGGCGAACAGGCACAACAAAGCGGTCAACTGACGCGTCACAGGGAACCTCGGAGGGGTTGGAGTGGAGGCAATGAAGCGCGCTGGCTACGGGTTTCAGGCGCGGCCCCTCAATACCCACAGACGCCGCGAGATGCACTGCTTCCGCGCGCACGCCCCAGGGGGCCTCGGCGTGGCCTCCCTCTGAGACGCCCGCTTCCGCGGCATCCGCGGCCGCTGCAACGGGCGCCGTGCTCTTCGTCGGCCGCGTCACGCCCCGGTGGCCGAGAGCATTGAACAGTGACCTCAATTGTCATACCTTGACCCCACATGACAAACACAGCCACGCGACAGCGTGCTGGTTTGTGGCGACACCGAGACAGGCAACCCCCTAGGGTCCCGCCCCATGGGACTCCTGGTGATGGTTGGTCTGGTGGTGGTTGCAGCTCCCGAGACGCCGACGGCGCAGGCCTTGATGGAACTGGCCAGCCGGCAGGCCGCGGAGGAGGCGCCACGCGGCGGTGATGCGGTGCCGACGGGGCTGATGCTCGCGGCGATGGGCCAGGCGAAGGCGCTCCTGTCGCCCGAGGGGGTTCCGCTCGACGGGGCCGCGGAGGAGTGGCTCCGGGAGCGGCTCATTCTCCGGCTGAAGGCGGAGCTGGCGATGTTCCCCAGGACGCCCGGGCGCGCGCGGCGCGACGCGTGGGAGAACCTCACGCGGGTCGCGATGACGCCGCAGTTCGCGCAGGAGGCGCTCGACGGCTGGCTGGGCCTGCCGCCCCTCGAGGGCCTCGACGACCCGGCGCCTCCGGGGAGCTGGACCCAGGTGACGCAGCTCGAAGGCAGCGAGACCTTCGCGCTCAAGCAGGCCGTGGTCGCCGAGGAGGTCGGCAGCGTGGGCACGAAGAACGCGCTGATCGACCCCGGGGAGTGGGTTCGCCTGGAGCTCAGCTTCACCAACGCCACGTCGCAGCCCTGGTTCAGCTCCACCGGCTTCGCGCGGGCGCAGGGCTGCGCGTGGGTCGACGCCAGCCGCGGCTCCGTGCTCGGAGAGGCGGCGCCCGGTGGCCAGGCCACCCTCTCGCTCTGGCTGTACCTCGCGGAGGACTGCACCACGCCCTCGGTCGTGCGGGTGTCGGTGACGGACACGCACCGGGGCTCACCGGCCCGCGGCATCGCCCTCGAGGTGCGGCCCGTGCCCCTGGTGCGCCCGCGCATGACGAACCTGCGCCTCGACGCCGACGCGCGCGGCTCGAGCGACGGCAGCGAGCGGGACCGCATCGGCCCGCTCGGGCGCTTCGAGCTCGTCGCCGACCTCCTCGTGCCCGGCTCCCAGGTCTCGAAGGTGTCGCCAAAGTGGGTGCTCCCCCAGAGCGCCACGGCGCTCTTCCAGTCGCTCACCTACCGCCCGGTCGCCGCCGTGCCGCAGGGCGCCGGGGTGTACGCCGCCGGCGACGACCTCGACGGCGAGACCGTCGACGCCGACGCGTGGCGTGCCCTCGCGCAGCGGGCCGAGCTCGAGCCCTGGCTGGTGAAGCCCGCAGCGGGGCGGCTCTGGTTGGCGCTCGACACGGTGGTGACGATGACCGCGACGCCTCCGCCGGCGGCCCCTGGGGCGATCGCGGGAGCGAAGTTCGGCGCGCCGCTGCGGCCTGCGCCGAGCGCCCCGCCTCCGGCCAGCGCCGCCACGCCCGTGCCGGTCGGCGTCGTCACGAAGCTCGTGCAGCAGTACGTGAGCCTCACGCCGCACGCCGTGCCGCGGGAGCAGCCCGACGCCATCACCGCGGCGAGCGGCTACGAGGTGGTGTTCGATCGCGCGGGGTTCGCCAAGGCGTACGACGCGCTCCTCGCGCCACCCGACGGGCCGGCGGCCAGCGGTCCGGCGACGGCGCGCTACGTCACGCGCACCTACGTCGCCGTGCCAGCGGCAGCGGCCGAGAAGCTCGAGCGCGCGCCGCTCCCGGAGCCGCCCCCCGAACCGCCCCCACGTCGCGCCCCCAGGCCCAGAGCGGCGCCGAAGCCGGTGCCCCTGGTGCAGCTCGATCTCGGCGTCGGGCTCTCGCTCTTCGGCACGCGGCCCACGGGCACCACGCCGAACCTCTGGCTGGGCATGAACCCCGGGCTCTTCCCGACCCTCGGCGCCCGCGCCTTCATCGGCCCGCACGTCGTGGGCTTGGTCGGCGGCCATCTCGCGATGTTCCCGTACACCCTGGGCGGGTCGTTCACCCACGTCGAGCTCAGCGGTGAGCTGGGCATCGGCTACCGCGCGCGGCTGGGCATGCTCTCGTTCACGCCCTACGCGGGCCTGCTGGGCCGGCTGCGCACCCACAGCCTCTTCACCAGCACAGGCGCCTTCGGCGGCCTCCTCGGGGTCAACGCGCGCCTGGCCTTCACCTCGGCCTTCGGGCTCGCGTTGGATCTCGCGGTGCCACTGGCCGCCGGTGGACCGCTCGGCCGAGACGCCGCGGGCGCGTTGATCGTGACCGTCGACGGCGTCGGCCTGCGCGCCACGGTCAACCTCTCGTTCACGTTCTGACGCCGCGCCGGCGCCACTTCCCGCGTTGGCGCCGGCCCCGCGCTGGTCCAGAGTCCGCCCCATGCAGCTCCACCCCCGCGAGGAGCCCCGCCCCACGTCGAGCCAGGCCGAGCGCGCGCTGTGGGCCGCGTTCTCGAGGTGCCCGCTCCCGTGGACCGTCTTCCACTCGCTGCGACTGCGCACGAAGGCGGGCTGGGAAGGCGAAGGTGACTTCGTGCTCTGCGACCCGGCGGGGCGGCTCCTCGTGCTCGAGGTGAAGGGCGGCACTCTCGAGCTGCGCGACGGGCGCTGGTTTCAGAACGGCCGCGCGCTCGACAAGTCCCCCCGCGACCAGGGCCAGGGCTTCGTGCGGCAGCTCGTCGATGAGGTCCGCAAGGCCACCGGCGAGCGCGTGGCCTTCGGCGTCGCCTGCGCCTTCCCCGACTGCGACTTCTCCGAAGGGCCCGCCACCGGCGACCTGCGGGGCCTGGTGCTGGGCCGCCGCGACCTGCCGCACCTCGCCGAGCTGCTGCCCGACGTCTTCGAGCGCGCCGTGGGCCCCGTCGGCGCGCCCTCGGGCAAGAAGTGGCTGGGGCACCTGCGCGCGCTGTGGGGCGACTCGTGGGTGCCGACGGTGAAGCTCACCGACCGGGTGGAGGACGCGGCTGAGCGCGCGGTGGCCCTCGACGCGAAGCAGTACGCTCTCCTCGAGTACGCCGGCGCCACGCCCCGCGCCCTCGTGGAGGGCCCCGCCGGCAGCGGCAAGACGCTGGTGGCCACGGAGCTGTGCCGCCGCCGCGCGCGCGCCGGCCTGCGCGCCCAGTACCTCTGCTTCACCGACGCCCTCGCCCGCGCCGTGGCGGCGCAGTTCGCCGGCGAGGTCTTCGACGGCCCGCGCCCCCAGGCCATCTCGGTGCGTCAGCTCGCGGTCGATCTCCTCCGTCGGCAGGGCGCCGTCATTCCCCCGCCGAACAAGGCCTTCTGGGGCGAGGTGAGCTTCACCGCCGCCGCCGAGGCCCTGCCGCCCGAGGCCGAGCGCCCGGACGTCGTGGTGGTGGACGAGGGCCAGGACCTCGAGCCCAACGACTGGCTCCTCGTCGAGCAGCTCGCCGGCCCGCGCGGGCTGTGGGTCTTCCGCGACGCGCGCCAGGCCTTCTGGGCGGAGCGCACCCTGCCCCAGGACCTCGCGAAGACGCTCGGCGCCACGCTGACCCTGCCCACGAGCTATCGCTGCCCCGAGAGCCTCGCCGCCTTCGCCGCCAGCTACGTGGACGCCGCCGCGCCGCCGCCGCCGAAGCCCGAGGCGCTCAAGCTCGTGCGCACCACGCACGACGTGGCCGAGGCCGTGCGCCACGAGGTCGAGGCGCTGCGCCGCCAGGGCATCAAGCCCGAGCAGCTCGTCATCGTCAGCCTCGCGGGCCAGACGCGCAGCGCCCTCTTCGGCCGCGACCGGCTGGGCACCACGCGCCTGGTGCACGCTGACTCGCCCGAGGCCGGCGCCAACGCGGTGGTGGAGACCTTCCTGCGCTTCAAGGGCCTCGAGCGGCCGTTCGTCATCGTCACCGAGCTCGGCGGCGAGCACGTCACGCACTACGAGACGCGCATGCACATCGCCCTCACCCGGGCCACGGTGCAGGCCATCGTGGTGACGACGCCGGAGCTGGTGGCCGCCGACCCCCGCCTCGCCGCGCTCCCCGGCTGACGCGCCCTACGTGAGCTCGGCCACCTGCCCCAGCATCGGGAGGTGAATGAAGGCCCCCAGGCGCTGCTTGCGCAGGGCCTTCTCCAGCGCGCGCGTGTAGGCGTCGAGCTGGCCTGCGAAGCTGGCGGCCTTCTTCGCCGCCGCGACCTCGTCGCCGGGGAAGCTCTTGTGGTCCACCAGCACGAAGCCGTGCGGCAGCTCGAGCACGAGGTCCGCGGTGCCGCGCAAGAGCGAGCCGTCAGGCTGCCGGAGCGACACCGCCAGCTCGCGGCGCCACCGCGCGCCGGGCCAGCGCTGCTCCACCCACTCACGCAGCCGCTCCGAGGCCCGCACCAGCTCGGCCGGCGGCACCGCGCCCTGCTGGCCCCAGCGGGTCAGGCACCCGGCCGCCAGCTCCAGCCGCACGGCCGGCGCGAGGCCCGGGCGATCGGCGGCGAGGAAGCCGTGCACCGCCTGCCCCAGCGCGTTCATGTCGGCGGAGGCCACCGCCAGCCGCGGCCCCAGCGGCAGGAGCGTCACCGACGCGGCGCACCCCTCGGCGGCCGAGGGCGACACCCACGCCGGCGGGAGCGGCGCTGGCCCCGCGGCCACGGGCAGCGCGTCAGGCGCCGCCACGGGCAGGTCGGG
>CAYUZK010000129.1:0-17445 GCA_964449625.1 uncultured Archangium sp. | reverse complement strand
GGCGCCGGCGCGCCCAGGAGGCCGCGTGGCGGCAGGCGCTGGCCGAGGCCCAGGCGCGCCTCGCGCCGCTCGAGCGCCGCCTCGCCGCCCTGGAGCGGCTGCGGCGTGTCGTGTCGCAGGAGACGATGCGCCGCATCTGGGACAGCTACGCGCTCACCAACTTCTGCGGCGAGGCGCAGGCGCTCCGCGGCCTCTTCCCCGCGGGTGAGCCGCCCTCGGGCGCGGGCGACTGCGCGGCGCCCAAGCTGCTCCACTTCGCGCGCCGGGAGGGCCTCACGCCCGTCGCCCTCGCCGAGTTCTGGTGGGGCGCGCCACCGCCGGGCGGCGGCCGCGTCGAGGGCGCCTTCTTCCCCGCGTGCCGCGAGAAGTGCGGGCCGGTGCTGCCCTTCCTCCTCGAGGGGCTGCGCGTCGCGCCGCGGCGCACGTGGCGGCCGAGCGCGCCCGAAGCGGACACGCTCGAGGTGCTCCGCGAGGACGCGCACGTGGTGGTGCTGCTCAAGCCCGAGGGCCTGCTCTCGGTGCCCGCCCGCGACGCCGACATCACCGACAGCCTCGCCGCGCGCCTCGCCCGCCGCTACCCGCGCGCCGCCGCGCCCCTGGTGGCCCACCGCCTCGACCTCGACACCTCCGGGCTGCTGGTGGCGGCCCTCGACCTCGACACCTTCCGCGCGCTGCAGGCGCAGTTCCGCCGCCGTGAGGTGGCCAAGCGCTACGTCGCCGTCGTCGAGGGCGAGGTGCGCGGCGACGAAGGCGTCATCGAGCTGCCCCTGCGGGTGGACCTCGAGCAGCGGCCCCGGCAGGTGGTGGACCCGGTGCACGGCCGGCCTGCACTGACGCGGTGGCAGGTGCTGGAGCGGCTCCCCGGGCGAACGCGCCTCGCGCTGCACCCCGTCACCGGCCGCACGCACCAACTCCGGGTGCACTGCGCCCACCGCGAGGGCCTCGGCGCCCCCATCGTGGGCGACCGGCTCTACGGCGTCGCGGGGCCTCGCCTGCTGCTCCACGCGGAGGCGCTGCGCTTCGTGCACCCGGTGACGGGCGAGCCGTGGAGCCTCGTCGCGCCGGCGCCCTTCTGACACGTCGCGCAGCGCGGTCGTCGCTCCGGGCCGCGCGCGCGGAGCCGCTGCGCCTCGTGCGCCCGATGACTGGCGAGCCCTCGAGCCTCGTCGCGCCGGCGCCGTTCTGACACGTCGCGCAGCACGGTCGTCGCTACGGGCCGCCCGGTGAGGCGGGCTCGGCCGTCGGGACAGGTGCGGCTTCGGGCGGGGCGACGGGTGCGGCCGTCGGTGCGGGCGCGGGGGCCCTGACGGGCGCGGGCGTGGCGGCGCGCCCGGGACCCAGGAGGACGTACCAGGCCCCGGCCGCGGCGAGCGCGAGCAACACGGCCACCAGCATCACCCACGGCGCGCGGCTGGGAGCCTCGTCGAACTCGGGGGTCGGCTCGAAGAACACCGGGCCGGCAGGCGGCGCGGTCGCGGCATCGAAGCGGGGCCCGGGCGCTGGCTTAGGGACGGCGGGGGCGGGTGCGGCAGCGGAGAACTGCCGCTTCGGGCTCGGCAACACCTCCGTCGAGCTCGGCAGGGGCACGTGCGCGGCAACGAGACCCGAGGCGGACCCCGCCGGCGCCGGCGGCCCCGCCTCACCCGCATCGGTCGCGAGCAGCACGCCCATGATGGGGTTGCTGGAGCTGCCGCTCGACACCGCCTCGAAGTCTCCAGAGTGCACGACCGAGAGCGCCGGCCCGCTCGCCTGCTCGATGGAGGGCGCACCGGAGAACGAGTGCAGCGCCTCGCGCTCCCGGTCGCTCGGCGGCCAGAGCGCGTTGACGTAGTCGGCGACGGCCTCGACGCTCGCGACCCGACCGACCGCGTCCTCCAGCGCCTGGCGCAGCGCCCTCGCCGAGGAGAAGCGCTGCGCGGGGTCTTTCTCGAGCGCCCGCATCACCACCTCCGACAGCGGCGGGGGGATGGTGGGGACGTGCTCGATGGGCGCGCGCGGCGTGGCGCCGAGCACCGCCATCGAGACCTGCGCGTCGGTCTCGCCGAGGAAGGGCTTCTTGCGCGTCAGCGCGCGGTAGAGCGTCACGCCCAGGGCGAAGACGTCGGCGCGCCCGTCGATGGGCTGCCCCAGGAGGTACTCCGGCGCGATGAAGCCGTGCTTGCCCTTCACCTGGCCCGCGGTCGAGAGCGCGAGCTGCGCAGCGCTCGCCGCCTTCGCCACGCCGAAGTCCACCACCTTGGTGTGCCCGGCGAAGCTGACGATGAGGTTGTCGGGTGAGACGTCGCGGTGCACCAGGTGCAGCGGGTGCCCTTCGCGGTCGGTGAGCTGGTGCGCGTAGTCGAGGCCGCTGCACGCATCCATGATGATGCGCACCAGCACCTGCGGCGGCACCGGCACGTTGCGCTCCCGCGAGCGCGTCAGCAGGCGCGTCAGCGAGAAGCCGTCGATGAACTCCATGGCGATGAAGAGGATCGAGTCTTCCTGCCCGAGGTCGAAGATCTGCACGCAGTTCGGGTGCCCGAGGAGGGCCGCGAGCCGCGCCTCGTTCACGAACATCTGCACGAAGCGCGCATCCTCCGCGAGGTGAGGGAGGATGGTCTTGAGCACCACCAGCTTCTCGAAGCCGGCGATGCCCTTCGCGCGCGCGAGCCACACCTCAGCCATCCCGCCGGTGGCGAGGCGGCCGACGATCTCGTAGCGGGACAACGTGGGCGCGAGCGCCATCGTGGGGAGCCGCATCGAAGCACAGTTGGTGACGTTCGCCAGCCACCGTCCGACGCGAGTTCACCCCTGCCTACAGCGCCCGACCCCGAAGCGTCAGCGCAGCCGCTCGACCAGCACTGAGCGCACGGCCTCGAGCCGCATGGGCTTGGTGAGGTAGCCGTCGGCGCCGGCGTCGCGCGCGGCGGCGGCGAGCCGGTCTTCGCCCATCGCTGAGACGAGCAGCACGGGGATGCCCGCGAGCGTCGCGTCGGCGCGGATGGCCCGGCACACCTCGAGGCCGTCGAGCCCGGGCATGAGCACGTCGAGGAGGACCAGGGCCGGCCGCTCCTTGCGGACGAGCTCCAGGGCTACGTCGCCGCGCTCGGCGCGGATCACCCGGTGCCCCGCCTTGGTCACCACGCGCGAGGTGAAGTCGAGGATCGACGCGTCATCATCGGCCACCAGCACGGTGAAGGCGCTCGCGGGCCCCTGCGAGGTGCGGCCCAGCAGCGTGGCGACGGCGGTGGCCAAGCGCGGCGCGGTGGCGGCGTCGAGCGGCTGCAGCTTGAGGCCGGCCAGCTTGAGCTCCGGCCGCGTCCACATCACCTGGGCGTTGAGCAGCGCCTCGGTGCCGTCCGGGAGCTGCAGCGCGAGGCCGACCTGCGCGTCGGGCGCCAGCGGCTGGGCCGACTTGAGGGTGAGCCCGTGCTCCGAGAGGCTCTTCGCCGCGCAGCCGCCCTGCACCGCCGGCGAGAGCACGCGCACCGGCAGATCACAGTCGGCCCGCGGCTCGCTCCGGCCGGCGACGCGCGCGGCGGCGTCGTGCTGGGCCACCGCCGCGCGGCACTGTTCGAGCGAGGGAGCGTCGAGGGCCACCACCACGCCCGAAGGCGACGAGGCCGTCAGCGCCCGCACCTCGCGCACCGTGGCCGAGAGCTGCAGCGGCGCGGCGAGCTCCGGCGCCTCCACCACCACCTCGACCACCGCGCCCGGCGCCAGCGCCTCGGTGGTGGGCACGAAGACGCGCTCCCCTCCTGACACGACCACCTCTGACCAGAGGCGGGCCCGCGCGAGGAAGTGGAGCTTGAGCGCCATCAGGTGGTCACGTTGAAGCGGAAGTGCATGCAGTCACCATCCTGCACCACGTACTCCTTGCCTTCCATGCGCAGCAGGCCCTTCTCGCGCACCGCCGCCTCGCTGCCGAGCTTGATCAGGTCGGCGTAGGCCATGACCTCGGCCTTGATGAAGCCCTTCTCGAAGTCGGTGTGAATGACGCCGGCCGCGGCCGGGGCCTTCCAGCCCTTGTGAATGGTCCAGGCCCGGCACTCCTTCTCGCCGACGGTGAAGTACGTCTGCAGGCCCAGGAGCTGGTAGCCCGCGCGCACCACCTTGTTCAAGCCCGGCTCGTCGAGGCCGGCCGACTCGAGGAAGGCCGGGCGCTCCTCGGCCGGGAGCTGCTGGATCTCCGCCTCGAGGGCGGCGGCGAGCACCACCACCTCGGCGTGCTCCTTCGCGGCGAGCTCGCGCACCTGCGCCACGTACGAGTCCGAGGCCTGCGTCGCGAGCTGGGCCTCGGCGACGTTGGCCACGTAGAGCACCGGCTTGTTGGTGAGGAAGAAGAGCTCGGCGATGACGGCCTGCTCCTCGGGGGTGAGGCCGTGGGCGCGCACGGGCAGCCCCTCGTCGAGCTTCGCCTTCACCTTGTCGAGCACCGCGAGCTCCACCTTGGCCAGCTCACCCTCCTTGCCGGGGGCCTTGGCCGTGCGCTGCGTCTTGTCGCGGCGCTTGTCGATGGTCTCGAGGTCCTTGAGGCACAGCTCCGTGTCCACCACGTCCTTGTCGCGCTGCGGGTCGACGCTGCCCTCGACGTGGGTGATGTTGTCGTCGACGAAGCAGCGCAGCACGTACAGCACCGCGTCCACCTGGCGGATGTTGGCGAGGAACTGGTTGCCCAGGCCCTCGCCCTTGCTCGCGCCGCGCACCAGGCCCGCGATGTCCACGAACTCGAGCGTGGTGGGCACCGTCTTGAGCGGCTTGACCAGGGCGCTGATCTTCTCGAGCCGCTCGTCGGGCACCGGCACCACGCCGATGTTCGGCTCGATGGTGGCGAAGGGGTAGTTGGCTGCCAGCGCGCCGGCGTTCGACAGCGCGTTGAAGAGGGTGGACTTGCCCACGTTCGGCAGCCCGACGATTCCGATGGAGAGACCCATGCGAGGGGCCCGTACCCAAAAACCGGCCGCCATGCACGCAATGGGCGCCCCGGGCCCGGTACCATGGCGCCATGCACCCCGCCCTCTCCGCCTGGCTCAAGCTCCGGGCCCACCTCTCCGAGGAGCTCCTCGGCGGGCCCAGAGCCATCAAGCTGGCCTGGGTCATCAACTTCCAGAAGGGCGGCACGCTGCCCTTCGTGTTGGCCCTCATGGTGGCCACGGACACCTGGACGGCGACGGCGTGGACGTACCTGGCGCTCCACGGCAGCTACGGGCTCGTCTGGCTGCTCAAGGAGCTCACCTTCCCGGACCCCGGCTGGCAGACGCGCGTCAGCCTCGGCGGCGCCCTGAGCTCCTTCGCGGCGGTGCTGGGGCCCTACTGGCTGGCGCCGGTGCTGCTGACGACGCAGCGCCTCGAGCAGCCCCCGGCGGTGCTGGCCGGGGCGAGCGTGCTCTACGCCCTGGGCGTGGTGCTGATGGTGGGCGCCGACGCGCAGAAGTACTTCGTCTTGAAGGCCCGCCGCGGCCTCATCACCGACGGCTTCTTCGCGCGCACGCGCAACCCCAACTACCTCGGCGAGATGATGCTCTACGCGAGCTTCGCCGTCGTCGCCGGCCACTGGGCGCCGTGGCTGGTGCTGGCCTGCGTGTGGAGCGCCCTCTTCTTCCCCAACATGTGGCGCAAGGACGCCAGCATGGCCCGCTACCCCGAGTGGGCGGCCTACACGGCGCGCACCGGGCTGCTGCTGCCGAAGCTGTTTGGCCGCGGCCCGGCGCTCCCGGCGCCCGCGCAGGCGAGCCGCTCCGCTCCCGTCGGGGCGCGCTGATGCGCTGGCTCGACTCGCCACCCGCGGCGCCGATGGACGTCGTCGTCGAGACGCCGGCCCGCCTCGAGCTCAAGGGCCCCAGCACCGTGGCGCGCCTGGGCGACGGCGCCGGCGTAGCCTTCGGCGGGCTCTTCGCGGCCATGAGCCTGCCCTTCCTCCGGCTGCCCTTCCCGGGGCCCTTCCGCCTCGTGCCGCTGGCCTTCGCCGCCGTGGGCGCGGGCGTCGCCGCCGTGAGCGCGTCCAGGGCCCTGGGGTCGTGCGCGCTGGCCGCGTCGCGCGAAGAGGGGCTCGTGCTGGGCTGGCAGCTGCCCGGCTTCACGGAGCGGGTGCGCCGCGTGCCGCCTGCACAGCTCGCCGCCCTCGAGGTGACGGCGCACCACCAGACGCACGAGCACGAGTTCGGCGCGAACCTCACGACGACCACGTGGCGGCTCGTCGCGGTGACGACGGCGGGCGAGGCGCTGGCCCTCGAGACCTTCGCGACGCGCGCGCAGGCGCAGCTGCGGCGCGCGGCGGTGGAGGCGCGCGTCAGGGGCCAGGCTGGCGCTGAGCGTGAGAGGCCACCGGCGTCGACGAGCGCCCCGGTGACGGCGCGGCCCTCCCGCAGCGCAGCGACGCCCGCGAAGGCGCCCGACGCGAAGAGACGGCGCACCAGGAAGACCTCGCGGTCCGCCACGAGGTCCTCGACGAAGGCGGCCTCCACCGACTCCGAGGGCACGGCCGAGGCCGCGCCGACTTCTGGTGCGGCGAAGTCACCGACGTCAGGAGCGCCGCGCCGCCGCCGGGCGAAGCGCCCGACCCCGCCGAAGTCGTGAGGGCCCTGCGCCGCGACGCGCGGCGAGCGACGCCGGGCGCCGCCGACAGGCTGACTGCGGTCTCGCGCTGACCTCGTGGTGCGCCGCGCCGCCTGACGGCATCAGTTGATGCCCGGAGCGCAGCGCAGAAGGCGCCGGCGCCCCAGCGAGACCCACACACCGAGGGCGAGGAGGCCCCAGGGCTCCGCGCCCGTCGTGCACCCACAGCCCGTCGTGGGCGGCTGCTCCTCCCCGGGCGGGGCGGCGTCGATGGCCACGGTGACGACGCCCGGCGCCGAGGTGTCGAGGCCGTCCGACGCGGTGAAGGCCAGGACGACGGCGTGCGCCTCGGCAAGCGCCGGCGCGATGAAGCCGACCGTCGTCGTCGTCGCTCCCTCGAGCGTCACCGGAGCCCCTGCGAGTTGCGTCCACGCGGAGGTGAGGGCGTCGCCGTCGCCGTCGCGCGCTGACGCCGTCAGCACGACGTGCTCGCCCGGCGCCGCCCGCCGCGGGCCGGGCACCGTCACCGCCGGCGCGCGGTTGACGTTCTTCACCATCAGCGGCAGCAGGGCCGGCTCGCTCGCGACCCGCCCGTCGTGCGCCGTCAGCTCCAGGAGCACCAGCTCGTCGGCCGTCACCTCTGGCGCGATGAAGACGTTGCCCGTCAGGGCCCCCGGGGGGCCGGACCGCTGGGCCCAGGCGAGGGTCACCGCGTCGCCGTCGACGTCGGTCGCCGAGCCGTCCAGCACCACCCGCTCGCCTTCCGGAACCGTGCGCGGCGGCCCGGGCGTGGCGACGGGCGGCGAGTTGGTGCAGCGGTTGGGGTCGGCCACCAGGCGGGCGAAGGGCGGCGACGCCAGCCCCGTGAGCTGCACCTCGTCGACCTCCCAGCCACGCGAGGGCAGGCGTACCAGCCCGTCGGCGCCGAGCCGGAAGCGCAGCCGCACCGTCTGGTTCGCCCAGGTCGAGCCGAGCGCCACCGTCTCGGCGCGGAAGGCGGGGAAGTCGGCGCTGCGACCGGCGAAGGCCCACCTCCCGGCGAGCGGGTTGCTCGACTGCGCGCTCGTCGACAGCGCGCCGACGTAGCCGGGCAGCGCGCCCGCGCCGACGTCCACCCAGGTGCCGCCGTCGTCGGCGCTCAGCTCCAGCACCGCGCCGTCGAAGAGCTCCGCGCCGTCGCGCTCGAACTCGTAGCGGTGCAGGAACGAGAGCGAGAGCGGGCCCGGCCCCACGCGGAGCGGCGGCGACTCGAGCCACACGTCGGCCGCGGCCGCGCCGGGCTGCGCCGCCCAGAAGTGCTGCGTGGGAGTCACGGCGACGCCCCGGAAGGCGCCGGTGACGTCCAGCGCCCCGTCTGCGCCCGCTCCCCACGCCGACGTGGGGGCCTCGAAGTCGTCGAGGGCGCTGGCCGCCAGCTCCTCGTCGACGTTGAGGCGCGCGAGCAGGCGCCCCACGGCGCTGGTGGGAAAGAGGGTGGCGCCCGACACCGTGGCAGTGAACTCCACCGGCAGCTCGCCGAGCACGTGGTCGACGGCCACCGGCACCCGCAGCGCCACCGTCTCGAAGGGCTGAAGCGCCGGCACGGGCACCGAGGCCCCGGCGGGAAAGCGCATGCCCGAGGCGCTGGCGCTGACGGCCAACGTCGCCTGGCCCGCGGTGAGCGGCTGGGTGCTCAGGTTGCGCACCTCCACCAGCAGCTCGCCCGCCTCGTCGGCGTCGAGGACGCCATCGCCGTCGCAGGTCGGCTCGCCTTCCCGCAGCTCGAGCCCCACCACGCGCATCGAGTTCGACACGGTGAAGCTCTCGCTGACGTACAGGTTCTCCCCGTTCGAGCGGTCGGGGCCGGTGGCGCCCCCGCCGATGCCGCGGCGGGCGAAGGCGCTCCAGAGCGCGAGGTAGTCGCCCGCATCGGTGGCGGCGGCCACCGCCAGGAGCGCGTCGCGTGCCTCGACGAAGGTGGGCCTGAGCGGCGTCGCCTTGAGGGCGGCCACCAGGTACCGCTTCATGCGCTCCTGCGCCTGCGCGAAGGCGTGCCGCGGGTCGTTGAGCAGCGCGGCGTAGCACTCCCACAGCATCACCGCCCACACCTCGCCGGTGTTGTGCACCTGGTGGTTGGGGAGGGAGTTCTGCGCGACCGGCGCGCCCGCCGGCAGTGGAACGTGCGGCTGGATGTGTTTGAAGGTCAGCGGGTTCTTCGCGAAGTCGATGGACAGCGGGAAGCGGCGCAGGCCGAAGTAGGCCGCGTCGGGCCAGCCCGCCTCGGCGAACTGCGCCACCGGGTAGGCGCCCTGCCACCCGGCGTTGCTCGGCACCTGGAGGTCGTCCTCTCCGACGAGCAGCAGCTGCGCGAGGAAGTCCGACCAGCCCTCCCCCAGGCCCCGGCCCTGGTGGTTGGTGATGCCCCCGGCGTTCCCGATGAGGCGGTTGGTCAAGTAGTGGCCGAACTCGTGCGCCACGACGCTGGTGTCGAGCGCGGCGTCGCGCACCGGCGTCGGCCACCACGCGTACATCTGCATGCGGGGGCTGCGCCCGTCGGCGGGCGTCAGCATGTTGGCGTTGTTCCACCCCGAGAAGTCGAGCGACTCGGCCCGCAGCACGTCGGTGCCCGCGCCGCCGCGGCCGAAGTTGTTCGACTGCGCGTTGCCAGCGCGCTCGTCGAAGCCGGCGTCGTAGAGCCAGTCGTGCAGGTAGTTGATGACGTAGAAGAGCTGCACCACGGCGGCGCGGCGCTGAGTCTCGTTCGCCAGCGCGCCGAGGGCGGGGTCGTGGACGTACTCGAAGGCGCCCGGGCTCGTCGTCGTGCCGAGCAGGTCCTGGCCCAGGGTGAACCCGTCGGGCCAGCGCTCATCGGCGTAGGCGTACACGTTGTTGCCGCGGGTCTCGGTCGCGCCGGGGGGGAGCCACGGGTCGCCGGTCGAGAGGCCAGCGTGCTCGAGCGTCACGAGCTGCTGCGGCACGAACCCCGGCACGAACCCGTTCGGCGCGCCCGCGGGGTGCGGCAGCGCGCCGGCCCCCTGCGGCCCGGGGAGCGGGTTCCCGGTGGCCGGGTCCGCCCACACGAGGTAGGCGTGGCGGTCCGTGAGGTCCTTGCGGGAGAGGGCGGCGCCGTCGGCGGCGGAGATGACCCACGCGACTCCGCCCCCCGGCCACTCGAGCTCGATGGCCCAGGCGGGCATCACCCCGTCCGCGAGCGGAAACCACCCAGCGCGCGCGCGCGCGAAGCGGCCGGGGCCACGCCACTCGAGGTAGCCGTGCTCGTCGGGCGCCGAGCGGCTCGGCGCCTCGGCGTCGTGCAGGGTGCCCGTCTCGCGGGCCCAGGCGAAGGCGACGGCCGAGGCCGCGGTGAGCGAGAAGGCCCCGCGCGGCGTGAGCTCCGGCGTGAGCGACCCGGCGAGGGCGACGAGGCGCAGCTCCTGGTCCATCACCACCTTGAGCTCGTCGCGGAGCACCCGCACGCCCTCGAGGCGCTGCTGGAACGTGGCGATGACGGCCCCCTGGCCCGGGTCGTGGAGGTGCGTCAGCTCCGCCGCGGCCCACTGAGCCGGCTGGCCCCGGTACAGCGCGGCGTTCTCGAGGAGGTGACGGCGCGCGGCGGCCTGCGCGTCGAGGGCCAGGGCCCGCGGGCTCGGTGAGAGGGTGTCGGGCGAGGCCCAGAAGAAGGTGGGCACCCCCAGGCGCCGCTCGGTGGCGGTGATGGTGCCCCGGGGCCAGGTGACGACGTCGCGGGTGCCCGGGTGCGCGAGGAAGGCATCGACGACCTTCGGCTCGCTGGCCGCTGCGCTCGACGCCACCAGCCCCGCCACCACCACCCCGCGCCAGCGCATGCCACCCCTCCCGGGCAACCGACGCCCGGGAGCCTACCAGCGCGCGACGGTGAGCGCCGCTCGCGCAGCCTGCTGCGCTTCTTGGCGGTGGCCCGTGGCCCCACGACGGAAGCGTGCAGGCGCGCCGATGCCTCGCCGCGGCGCGGACCGCGCGAAGGCCGCGTCAAGGCGGGTTCGGTGGCTCGACCGCGCCGTACATGAACGCGAACACGATGGGGCCGAACAGCACCAGGAAGACGGCGGGGAAGGTGCAGAGAACGAGGCTTCCCAACCAGGTTCCAACTGTCGCCGGGACCGACTTCTTGAAGACGGCCACGAGGATGACGACACCAGCGCCTCCCACCCCCAGGAGGGAAATGACGGCGAAGATGAGGTAGCCGAAGATGTGGTCGAGCATCGGCTGCATCAAGTCGGGCCTCAGGTAGTTCAGCACCAAGGCGAAGGTGACTGGAGCGATGGTAGTGCTCAGCGCGAATGGCAGGGCATAGAGCGGCAACCGGCCACTGCGCACCAGCGGTTCGCCGACGCCGCGACCGACCGCGGTCGCGCCAAAGACAACGAGCGCGAGCAGCGGGTTCAGCACGACGTACACGGCGAACCCCAGGCCAGTGGCGAGCGCGAGAGCCCGCAGGACTCTCGCCAGCGGGGTCGTGGCAGGCCGAACCCCGACGACAATGAGCGCAACGACCGGCACGCCGACGCAGAGCACAGTGAGCGTGATCGTCAGAGCGTTCTGCACCGCAGAAGCATGGCACAGAGGGCCGGACCGGCGGTGCACCTCGCCCACCAACCACGTGCGCGGTCGTTGTATCGAGAACTCCTCGACGCGCTCGGACCGGATGACGGTGAAGGTAATGACCCGCGCGAAACACCACGGCCCGCGGAGGGAGTCCCCCGCGGGCCGCGGCACATCACACTGTGCGAGCGAGCGTCAGTTCTCGACGTACCGCTCGAAGCGCGCGGTGGCCACGGGCTGCGAGAGGTTGACGATGTTCGCCACGCGGATGCCCGAGTCGCTGATGGCGTAGACGAAGTCGTCGGCCATCACGCTGCGGCGCACGTAGGGCTCCCAGTAGTAGACCCAGTTCGAGTACTGGTGCACCTGGTACATGTCGCGCATCGAGATGGCGCCCTTCGGCGTGAAGCCGGTGATGGGGTCCACCGAGTAGACGCGCAGGTCCGAGGTGAAGGCGCTCCAGTAGTCCGTGGCCGAGTAGCTCCAGTCGGCGAAGGGGATGGCGAGCAGCTTCTTGGCCGGGAAGTAGTTGAAGGCCTTGTGCTCGTGCTGCGCCTCGCTCCAGCCATAGGCGGTGCCCACGAGCTGCACGTGGGTCTGCCGGGGGTTCGCCAGGTCCGACACGTCGAAGATGGCAAGCTGCAGCGCGCGGGTGCGCCAGTCGACCTGCTGGCCGTTCACCGGCTCGGGCACGTAGGTGCCGATGGTGAGCAGGTGGTTGGGGCCCATGGGGTGGATGTAGGTCGAGAAGCCGGGGATCTTGAGCTCGCCCACCACGCGGGGGTTGGCGGGGTTCGAGAGGTCGAAGGTGAAGAGCGGGTCGACCTGGCGGAAGGTGACGACGTAGCCCTTGTCACCCACCATGCGGCTGGACATCACGCGCTCGCCGCGGGCGAGGTCGGGCGACTGGCCGACGACGTCGAGGTAGCCGGCGTTCTCACCCATCACCGTGAGGCGGTTGGTGGTCTCCATGGTGCCCCACCAGTTGTCGGGGTTGGTCAGGTCCGGCACGCGGGTGTTGATGGTGGTGACGATGCGGAAGTGGCCCGAGGCCGCCTCGTCCATCGAGAACTGGTCGACGATGTGGCCATCGACCTTGCCCGAGGCGACGTAGGCCGCGGTGCTCGCCTGGCTGATGTCGAACTTGTGGAGGTAGGTCGTGTCCTTCTGGCCGGGCTGCGGCCACCACCACCAGTGCCGCGTCGCCACGTAGAGGTTCTGCGCCGAGGCGTAGATCTCTCCGGGCTCGGCGAGGATGGAGGTGCGGTTGACGGTGTTCGCCGCGAGGTCGAGCGTCACCACCGACACCTGGCCCAGGCGCGTCGGGGCGTTCACCTTCGAGAAGGCGTCGCAGGGGTGCGGCACGATGCTGGTCTGCCCGCCGGCCTTGATCTTCGCCGCAGGCACCCACTCGGCGAGCGTCTGCTGGCGAATGAGGACCTCGTTCTCGCGGATGACCTTGTCGTAGGCGGCGCGCAGGCGGGCCTTGTCTTCCCACAGGCCCTGCTCCCAGTCGGGGCCCCACTTGTAGCCAGGCGGGAAGTTGAAGTCGTCGGAGAGCACCAGGCGCACCGAGGTGCCCACCTTGCGCGCCGAGTTGTAATGGCCGGGCAGGTAGACCTCGCGCAGCACGCGCAGGTTCGTCATGTCGCTGACGTCCACCTCGGTCACCTTGACGGTGTTCGCGTAGTAGTAGCCGCAGTGCAGGCCCAGGCAGCTCACGCCGCCCTGGTTCGAGAGCGGATACCACTGGTAGATGCTCGAGAAGACGACGGCCTTGTCGGTGCCCTCGAGGAACATCTCGCGCGGGTAGCCCTCGACGCGCAGCGTGCCCTGGAGCGCCAGCTCGTTGGCCGGCCAGCTCTTCATGGCGTGCAGCGTGTTGCCCGAGAGCGCGAAGATGCGCGTGCCGTCGTTCTTCACGAAGTCCGCCTCGTCGACGCCCGCCACCTGGGTGTTGGTGGTGGTGTAGTCCTGCGGGGCGCTCGGGGGCGCCGCGCCGGCGTTGGAAGCCTGCGGGCCACCGAAGGAGTCCTCGAGGCCACCGCGGCCCCAGCCGCCCCACCAGCCCCAGCCCGGCACGCCGTCACGCTGCGCCTCGAGCTGCGTGCGCATCTGCAGCACCGCCGTGTCCTCGAGGTACTGCTCGAGGTCCTGGCAGGCCGAGCCGCCCGAGAAGGCCGTCAGCGAGACGCGGTTCACCACTGCCGAGGGCTGGGGAATGTTGTTCTCCGAGCCACAGCCTGCGAGCGCCCCAGCCAGCCCTGCGGCTGCTGCGACGCTGCGCCATCGAGTCATCCAGTTCTTCATTGCGGGTCCCTCCAGACGGTGTGTCCGGCCAAACGTGTGCCGGCCCCTTGTGCGAGGGCTGGGCCAGCGCCTGGCGGAGTCATTTCAATGGGTTGGGCGCGGGACGGGGCGTCAGATCTCTGAAAGCCCACCCGGGCCCACAGATCTTTGAAGGCGCTGGGCGGTCAGGCCGACTTCTTCTCGAGCCTCGCGACGCGGTCCTCGAGCTCGTCGAAGCGGTCCGAGGTCGTGCCGACGACCTTGACCAGCAGGGTGCTGACCCGCTTGAGCCCGCCGCTCAGCTCGGCGCACGTACCGCTCAGCTGCGTGACGTCAGCCCGGAGCAGCGTCAGGTCATCCGAGAAGGCGTTCAGGTGCTGCGTGACACCGTTCATCTGCTGCGTGACGCCGTTCATCTGCTGCGTGACACCGTTCATCTGCTGCGTGACGCCGTTCATCTGCTGCGTGACCGCGTGCACCTTGTTCGCGAGCTCGCGCGAGTGCTCCACCATCAAGTCCAACCGCTGCTCCATGCGGTCGATCGCGGCCTGCTGCCGCTCCTGGACGACGCCCAGGCGCTTCACCTCGTCGAGCAAGTCGAGGATCACGTCCTTCCCCACCACCTTGGCCATGCGCTGCCTCCTCCGAGAGGAGAGACGCGTACCACGGGGGTCCGACAGCCTTCGGCGCGGGCGGGGCGACATGACGTGAGGCTACACCAACCGGAGGCGCCCCACGCCCCCTCGAGGTCAGCGCCAGCGGCGGGCGAGCCCAGCGCTGGCCCCGCCAGTCACGATGCCGGCGAGCAGCGCGCCCAGGGCCAGGCGCTCGGCCCCGGGTCCCCCAGCGACGAACTGCACCAGGCCTGCGAGGAGCATGAAGCCCGAGCTCAGCGTGGCGAGCCAGCGCAGCGTGATGAGGCGGGGCTCGCGGCGGGTCCAGAGCGCCTGGGCGCCGAGCGTGGCGAAGACGAGCGCGAGGCTGACCGGGAGGTACACGAGCGCGAAGTCATCGGTGGCGCCATCTTCGAGGAAGGTCGAGGCGCGAAAGGGGACGGCGGCGATGAGCCAGGCCGAGGCGGCCGTGCAGGTGAGGCCGTCGTCGAGCTCCGGGCCGTGGGGCTTGTCGTTGGCCAGCGAGCGCAGCGCGAGCATGGCCCAGAGCACCGCGGTGCAGAACACCGAGCCCACGAAGAGCGTGAGGCCCGGCCCGCCGTGCGCGAACGCGACGCGCAGGCCACCGACCGCGAGGCCCGCGAGCAGGAGCCGGAAGGCGAGCGTGGTCTCGGGCCGCATCGGCGACGCCTCCTACCCCATGGCGCGGGCCCGTCGAGGCCCGCCTGCGCGCCCGGCCCGCGCCGCGGCTAAGCTGCGGCACCATGCGCACCCGCTCCGTCATGCTCCTCGCCTGGGTCGCGTGCACGCCGGCGCGGCCCCCGGCGCCGACGCCGCCGGTGGGCCGCTGGGTCGACGGCGACCTCCACGTGCACGCCACGGGCGGCAGCAACGACGCCGACGATCGCTCCTACCCGCACGACATCGCCGCCGTGGCTCGCCAGCGCGGCCTGGGCTTCGTCATCTTGACCGACCACTCCAACGCCACCGGCAGCATGGGCTTCGGCGACGACGTCGAGAACCACCCCAACCTGGGCCCGGAGTTCCCCTACCGCGCGGAGGCCGCCCGCCTGACCGAGCCCGGTGAGTTCGTGATGCTGGTGGGCAACGAGATCAGCCCCATCGCCGCCCTCGGCGCCCCGGGGCCGCCGCGCGGGCACGTGGGCTGCCTGCCCCGCCCGGGCGACCCCTTCGCGGCGGTGCCCGACAGCTTCGCCTTCATCGACCGCCCGCCCGGCGCCATCACCGGCGGGGCGGGCGTCACCGCGTGCAAGGCCCTGGGCGGCTTCGCGGTCATCAACCACCCCTACAGCTTCGCCACCTGGGTCGCCTACGACTGGACCTCGCTCGAGTACGACGCCCTCGAGGTCTGGAACGGCGGCCTGCAGTTCGACGCGTGGGACCTCAAGGGCGTGCAGGCCTGGTGGTGCGACCGCGCGCTGGGCCGCACCGTGGCGCCCGTCGGCGCGAGCGACTGCCACCGCGTCTCCCTGGAGCCGCCGGGCACCCTCACCGACCCCTCGCTGGGCGTCGCGCGCACGCGCGTCTTCGTGTCGGAGCTGACGGCCGACGGGGTGGCGGCGGGCCTCGCCGCCGGGCGCACCATCGTGCACGACGAGCTCGCGAGCCTCGACGTGTGGGCGAGCGCCGGCGCCGAGACCTTCCTGCCGGGCGACCGGGCCAGCCTCCCCGCGGGCACCCGCCTCACCTTCCACGTGCGGGCGACGGCCGACCGGGCGGCGCAGCTCCAGGTGATGTCGGTGGGCGACGGCGCCTGCACCGACCGCCGGGGCCAGGGCTCGCAGGGCGAGGTCACCGTCAGCCCGCGCCGAGAGGCGGCCCAGGCGCTCGAGGCCGGCGTGACCGAGGCCACCCTCGAGGTCGAGGTGCAGCCGGGCCGCGACTACGCGGTGCGCCTGTGGCACGGGCTCGACAGCGACCGCGACCAGAGCGGGCTCGCGCTGTCGAACGCGCTGCGCGTCGAGTAGCACCTCGCTTCAGCAGGCCGCGCGAAGGCCGGCGTCGGCGTCGCGGTCGGCTGACGCAAGCGCGCCCTCCCTCCCCCGGCGCCCGTCAGAGGTCGCGCAGGGCGGCGGGCCCCAGGCGCTCGGCCTGCTCGAGGATCCACGCCGCGCGCTCCCGCGCCTTCGGGGTCGGCGCGTTGACCCGCCGTGCCCGCGGGTTGGGCAGCACCACCGCCAGCAGCGCCGCCTCGGTGGGCGTCACCGCGAGCGCGCTCTTGCCGAAGCTGCGCCGCGCCGCGGCCTCCACGCCGTACACGCCGTCGCCGTACTCCGCGACGTTCAGGTGCACCTCGAGGATGCGGCGCTTGGGCCAGCACAGCTCGAGCAGCACCGTGAAGTAGGCCTCGAGGCCCTTGCGCACCATGTTGCGACCCGGCCAGAGGAAGAGGTTCTTCGCCACCTGCTGCGTCAGGGTGCTGGCCCCGCGCGTCGCCTTTCCCTCGAGGCGGTCCTCCAGGGCGTCCTCGATGGCGGCGACGTCGAAGCCGTGGTGCCGGGGGAACTTCTGGTCCTCCGCGGCGATGACGGCGAGCTGCAGGGCCGGCGCGATGCGCGCCAGCGGCACCCACTGCTGGTGGAGCTCGAAGCCCTGCTGGGTCCGCGCCCGCGCCTCGGCCTTGCGCAGCTCGATGAAGGCCGTGGTGGGCGGGTTGACCCAGCGCAGGAGCAGCACCGGGCCCGCGGTGACGACGAGCCACGCCACGCCCAGCCGCGCGAGCCAGCGGCGCCAGGCCCGGCCCCCCGGCGCCTTCGCGCGCCTGGCCTTAGCGCCCGACGCCACGGCCCGCCGCGTTCCACGCGAGCATGCCGCCCTCGAGGTTCATCACCTTCGAGAAGCCCAGGCGGGTCAGCACCTGCGCGATGTTGCCCGAGCGCCCTCCGCTGCGGCACACGAGGAGCAGCTCCTGCGCCTTGTCCCAGGCCGGCGCGTGGGCCAGCACCGCGTGCATGGGCACCAGCTCGGTGCCGGCGATGTGCCCCAGCTCGCCGGTGTACTCGTGGGGCTCGCGCACGTCGACGACGCGCACGCCGGCGAGGGGGAGCGAAACCTGGGCCACCGAGACGTCACGGTGGCCGGCGGGGTTGGGGCGGGCGTCGTCGTAGAGCGACATGCCCCCCTCCCTGCCCACGCCGGGCGCGAAAGACAAGTTCGACTCCGGGGGCCCGGGCGCTATGGTCCCGCGGCGTATGTCCGAATCCAAGCCGGTGACGATGCCTCCCCACCTCTGGGAGGCCCTGGAGCTGATGTCGATCGAGATGGGCGTGCCCGCCGATGCGCTGGTGGCACAAGCCGTCTTCACCCTGGCCCGCCTCAACGGCTACCTCGTCGCCGGCAAGCCGTTCGACGGCGCCGGCGAGCCTGCCCACGCGGCGCCGCCGAAGGTCGCGGCGGTGTGCGCGTCCAGCGTCACCGGCTCGATGCC